>JAZQPR010000161.1:0-18749 GCA_045628605.1 Oscillospiraceae bacterium | reverse complement strand
ATATCCCCCGCCTCTGCAGTCGGCGGGTTCTATCTGACCAAACAGTCGGAGTACAATCTCCGACTGTTTGGTCAGCGATTCTACGAATCGCCTCTGCTTGTTAAAAGCAGAGCTTTGAAGAATTATTTTTTGATAACTTTTTTCAGCTTTGCATTGTCTGATTTAAGTATTGGTTTTGCATTTTCTGTAACGCATTCCTTAGTAACAATAACTCTCTGAACATCTCCTGCAGAAGGCGCCTCAAACATTGTTTCCATCAGAATACCTTCAACGATAGCTCTGAGTCCTCTAGCTCCTGTTTTCTGTGAAATTGCCTTTTTAGCTATTTCAACAAGTGCTTCAGGTTCGATCTCGAACTCAATATTATCATAGTCAAAAAGTTTCTCATACTGTTTTATAAGAGCGTTCTTAGGTTCAGTAAGGATCTTTACAAGAGCCTTTTCATCAAGCTCATCAAGAACAGTAATAAGCGGAAGTCTTCCGACAAGTTCAGGAACAATACCATATTTTACAAGATCCTGCGGGATAACTTTTTTGAAAATATTGTTCATTTCGGTCTTGTCTGATACTACATCAGCACCAAATCCGATAGCAGTTTTCTTTGTACGCTTGATAATAGCCTGTTCAAGACCGTCAAACGCACCGCCGCAGATAAAGAGAATATTTTTTGTATCAATATGAATAAATTCCTGATTTGGATGTTTTCTTCCACCCTGAGGAGGAACGTTTGAAACTGTTCCCTCTATAATTTTGAGAAGTGCCTGCTGTACACCTTCACCGCTTACATCACGTGTGATAGATGTATTTTCGGACTTTCTTGCGATTTTATCAATTTCATCAATATAAATGATTCCTCGTTCAGCTGCCTTTATATCAAAATTAGCAGCCTGAATAAGTCTTAAAAGTACGTTTTCAACGTCATCACCGACATAACCTGCTTCTGTTATCGTTGTAGCATCAGCAATAGCAAAAGGAACGTCAAGTGTTTTTGCAAGAGTCTGTGCAAGAAGTGTTTTTCCCACACCTGTCGGACCAAGAAGAAGAACGTTGCTCTTCTGGATCTCTACATCATTTCCCTCATTGCCTTCATTAGCTTCGTTGTTAAGAAGTCTTTTGTAATGATTGTAAACTGAAACTGACAAGGCAATTTTTGCACTGTCCTGACCGATTACATACTGGTCAAGAACTTTTTTGATCTCAGCCGGTTTCTTTAATTTGATGGAAAAACCGGAATTTTTCTTTGGTGTTTTTGGTTTGGATTTTTCACGTTCCTTATCATTAGGACCTGCTATAATGTCATAGCAGTACATAACGCATTCGTCACAGATATTTGTGTTTCCTGACGAAAACATACTCTGAACGCGGTTTTCACCTTTGCCGCAGAAGCTGCATGTTTTGAACCCGTTATCTATCATGTTTCACCAACCTCTTATTTCTTTTCAACAACCTTGTCGATAAGACCGTATTCACATGCTTCTTCAGCACTCATAAAATTATCACGCTCTGTATCTTTTTCAATAACTTCAAGAGGCTGTCCTGTGTTTGAAGCAAGCATTTCATTGAGTTTCTTCTTCATACGGATGATTCTGTCTGCATGGATCTTGATATCAGTAGCCTGACCCTGCATTCCGCCTAATGGCTGATGGATCATAACTTCAGCATTTGGAAGAGCAGATCTCTTTCCCTTTGCACCGCATGAAAGAATAAAAGCACCCATGGAAGCAGCCATACCCATGCATATAGTTGCAACATCACATTTTACATAGTTCATTGTGTCAACTATTGCCATGCCGGCTGTAACTGATCCGCCGGGACTGTTTATATAAAGGCTGATATCCTTTTCAGGATCCTGACTTTCCAGGTAAAGAAGCTGTGCAACTACAAGGCTTGCAGTAGTATCATTTACTTCTTCAGAAAGCATTATAATTCTGTCATTTAAAAGTCTTGAATAAATATCGTATGAACGTTCGCCTCTGCTGGTCTGTTCAACAACTACAGGTACTAAACTCATTTTCCATCTTCCTTTCATTTTTCAAAAAATAAAATTTATTATCGTCATAATAATAAACATCCTCCTACCATGAAAAACACAGCAGGAGAAATATTTATCGTATTAAATCAATTGAAAACCACTGATTATTCAGCGTCTTTTTCTTCTTCCTTCTTTTCAGCAAGAGAATTGTCAACAACAGCTGATTCCTTAACGATATCAGCAGCCTTGCCAACCTTAAGATCCATCTTGTAATCTTCAATGCTGATAAGATGTTTTACTTCTTCAATCTTGAGACCGTTGTTTGCAGCAAGTTCCTTAAGACCGTTTTCAACTTCTTCATCTGTTACTTCGATGTTTTCCTTAGCAACGATGTTTTCAAGAGCAAGTCTTAATTTAACTTCGCTTACTGCTCTGTCTCTGTATGTAGCCTTGAGGTCATCCATATCCATACCTGTGTACTGGAAATAGAGATCAAGAGTCATCTGATTCTGTTTTAAGCGAGCTTCAAATTCCTGAATTTCTCTTTCGATCTTCTGATCATACATGCATTCCGGAATTTCACCTTCAAGGTTCTTGATGATTGATTCGAAAAGATAGTTTTCAAACTGTGCATCAGCCTTGTTTGAAGCGCTCTTTTCAAGCTTTGTCTTAAGATCTGCCTTGTATTCGTCAACTGTATCAAATTCTGATACATCCTTTACGAATTCGTCATCAAATTCAGGAAGTTCCTGTGTCTTGATTGCATTGATCTTGATTTTGAATACAACTGCCTGTCCTGCAAGTGATTTCATCTGATAGTCTTCAGGGAATGTAACGTTGATTTCGAATTCTTCACCTGTCTTATGACCTACAACCTGATCTTCGAAACCAGGGATGAACTGCTGGCTGCCGAGTGTAAGATCAAAATCTTCGCCCTTACCGCCGTCAAAAGCTTCTCCGTCCTTGAAGCCTTCAAAGTCGATGTTTACTTCATCGTTCATTTCAGCTGCTCTGTCTTCAACTGTGATGATTCTTGCCTGGCGCTTTCTTGCTGCTTCGATCTGGTCATTGATAACTTCGTCTGTAACAGCATCTATTACCTTAGGAGCTTTGAGTCCCTTGTATTCAGGAACATTAACTTCAGGTCTTGTTGTGCATGTAACTTTTAATACAACACCGTCAGCCTTTGAGCATGCTACAACTGCAACGTCAGGTCTGTCAACGATGTCAAGCTTTGTTTCTTCAAGTGCTTTTGCAAGTTCAGGACCTACAAGTGCATTTACTGCTGAATCGAAGAATACTTCTTCGCCATAGTATTTTTCAATAATAGCAAGCGGTGCTTTACCCTTTCTGAAGCCCTTTATCTGAATCTGACCTTTTTCCTTCTGGTATGCCTTTGTGATAGCGGCATTGAAGTCTTCAGCGCTGATCTCTAATATTAATTCATGTGTATTAACTGATACATTTGTTGATGATTTCAAACTCATTTTAAACGTCCTCCATTTTTTTAAACAACATCTAATTAATTATATCACAATTATTTATTCATTTCTATAGCAACTAGTGCTGTTCTATGTTTTTTTGGTTTTATAACACTTTAAACGGCATAAATTGTAGATAATCACTAGAAATCATCCTGTAATTTATTCCGTCTTGTATCCCTGTAACTGCATTTCTCTGACTGTAGCCATGAATATGACCGTAATAACAGTCCTTTATATCATACCTGAAAAGAACATCAAGAATGTCATAATTGCAGCTGTTTCCGTAGACCGGCGGATAATGCATAAACACGACCGGTGTAAGACCTGCTTCAACTGCACCCTTTATCGAAGTTTCAAGGCGCTGAACTTCTCTTGCCATTACTTTTTCGTTTTCAGTATCACCGTCTATGCTGACCCATCCTCTGGTTCCGCATATTCCGATATTTTCATACTGAAAAAAGTTATTGAACAAAATATTCAAAGTATCAAAACTGTTTGCTGCAAAAAACTTTTCAATTTTTGTTTTTGTAGCCCACCAGTAGTCATGGTTGCCTTTGAGAATTATCTTTTTTCCGGGAAGAGAATTTACAAACTGAAGATCCTTAAATGAATTTTCAAGTCCGACAGCCCATGAAACATCTCCGGCGATCACAACCGTATCGTCATCCTTAACAGCACTTTTCCAGTTGCTCTCAAGTCTCTCTGTATAATCATCCCAGCCGTTGAAAATATTCATCGGCTTGTCTGAATCAAGCGAAAGATGAAGATCGCCTATCGCATACAACGACATGTATAATATCCTTTATCAGTTGATTCCGAGTGTTTTGAGAACATATTCAGGCATTGTGTCAGCTTCGATAGCTCCGCTGAAACGAACAGGCTTGTTCTTAAGGCTTGCAAGTGATTCAGGAATACTGATCTTTGAAAGTTCATTTATCTTGTCAACCATTGCATATTCATCATCTGATTTGCCTTCAGGACAAACAGCATCAAGAACGCTTGCGCTGAACTTGTAAGGGCTTGCTGTAGAAGCGATAACTGTTCTTGTTTCATCACCTGTTGCTTTTCTGTAGTCCTCATAAACTTTAACTGCAACTGCTGTATGTGTATCGCATACATATGAATATTTTTCATATATTGCCTTGATAGTAGCCTTTGTATCATTGTCATCACAGAAGCCTGCATAGAATTCTGCGCTTATCTTCTTCTTGACATCATCAGATACTTCATATTTTCCGTCTGATGCAAGCTTGCCGAACCATTCCTTGATCTGCTCGTCATTTCCGTCTGTAAGCATGTAGAGAAGTCTTTCAAGATTGCTTGAAATAAGGATATCCATTGACGGTGATGTTGTTGCATAGAACTTTCTGTTTCTGTCATATACACCTGTGTTGATGAAATCAGTAAGAACATTGTTGATGTTTGAAGCACAGATGAGTTTTCCGAGAGGAAGTCCCATTTTCTTAGCATAGTAAGCTGCAAGGATATTTCCGAAGTTACCTGTCGGAACAACAACGTTTATTGTATCGCCGAGTTTTATTTCACCGTCAGCAGCAAGTGTTGCATAAGCTGAAATGTAGTAAACGATCTGAGGAACAAGTCTGCCCCAGTTGATAGAGTTTGCGCTTGAGAACATGAGCTTGTTGTCGTCAAGAGCTTTCTTTACTTCAGGTGATGTAAATATTTTCTTTACACCGCTCTGGCAGTCATCGAAGTTACCCTTTACTGCACATACATTTACGTTTGAACCTTCCTGTGTGGTCATCTGTCTCTTCTGCATTGAGCTTACGCCTGTTTCAGGATAGAATACCATGATCTGTGTTCCTTCAACATCCTTGAAGCCTTCAAGAGCAGCCTTTCCTGTATCGCCTGATGTAGCAACAAGAATAACTATCTTCTTGTCTATGTTCAGCTTCTTTGCAGAAGTTGTAAGGAAATAAGGAAGGATCTGAAGAGCCATATCCTTGAAAGCGCATGTCGGACCATGCCAGAGTTCAAGCATATATGTTCCGTCGAAAAGATGTGAAAGTTCATCTATATTTTCTGTTTCAAAGTTCTTTGTGCTGTAAGCGTTGTCAGTACAGTACTGAATTTCTGCATCAGTAAAATCAGTGAGATATTTTTTGAATATATAAGCAGCTCTGCATGAATAACTGAGGTCGGAAATGTATTTAACTTCATCAAGAGTAAGCTCAGGAATTGATTCAGGAACAAAAAGACCGCCGTCTTCTGATATTCCCTGTGAAATAGCCTGTGCGCTCTGAACTTTTAAATTACTGTTTCTTGTACTTTTGTAAAACATAAGATACTCTCCGTTTCTCCGCAGATAAAAGAAATATAATTTTCAGACATCAGTACTCTGCAGCAATAAAAATGCCTGTTTATCATCCGGATCTGTAAAATCCGGACATGGGACTTTTTCTGAGACCCAAAGGCATCAGAAAAAATAATTATTTAAATGAAAGCATAATATCACAGCCCGACATATCAAAAGCACTCTCATAATATCTCAGAGCATATGGCATATTATTTTTCAAAATGATCTCAGCAATGTCAAAACGCGGCTGTTTTTCAAGCGGTGTGCTGTAGGTATACCATGCCGCAGTTCTGAAGATCCGCTGTTTTTTTCTGAAATCAACAGCCTCTGCGCCTGTTACGACACAGTCTTCCTTTCTTGCCTTAACTTCGACAAAAGCAGTTGTATCATCATTTTCAGCGATAATATCTATTTCGCCCTTCGGGCAGAAATAATTTCTTTTTACGATGCGGTAGCCCTTCTTTTCAAGATAGCGGCAGACTGCATCCTCACCCTTATTCCCTATTTCCCTTTTGTTCATAATATTTTTTCAAAAAGCTCATTCTGTGTATTTTGCTCGGTCCGTGCTCATCAAGCATCTGATAATGGAGCTTGGTTCCGTATCCCTTGTGTTTTTCAAAACAGTACTCAGGGTACTTTTCAGCCATTTCGAGCATATATCTGTCCCTTGAAACCTTTGCAAGAACCGACGCAGCAGCAATGCTTGCTGAAAGTGCATCGCCCTTTACGACCGATCTCACCTCTATGCTTCCTGTATCAGGACATTTGTTTCCGTCAGCCATTACCAGTTCCGGCGTGATGCCGAGACCCTCAACCGCTCTTTTCATGGCAAGCATGGCAGCATTTAAGATATTGATCTCTTCAATTTCGTCCACTGACGCACGGGCAACACAGTAAGCCTTTGCTTTCTGTGTGATCTCAGTATACAAAAGCTCTCTTTTCTTTTCAGAAAGCTTCTTGCTGTCATTTATGCCTTCTATCTTAACAGAAGGATCAAGTATTACTGCGGCTGCAAAAACATCGCCGGCAAGAGGTCCTCTTCCGGCTTCATCAACTCCGCACAGGAGGCCGTCAGAAAGTTCATTTCTCACAGCCTCATCATAAACGTATAAATCATCTGAATTTGTTTTCTGAGTCATGACTGCACCTCAGTTCTCCGGTATCTCAAGAGAAATTGCACCGATCTTTCCTGCTCTGAACTCATCAAGAAGAGTGATCGCAGCTCTTTCGGTATTTACTATTCCTCCGGAAACCAGCATTCCGCGCTTTCTTCCGAGCATTTCAAGAAGTTCTCTTCCTGTGGATTCAGAATGTTCCATCTTGTATCTGTTCAAAAGAAGCTCAGGATAATTGTCATTTAAATATTCGAGTAGCATCGATGCCAAAGTTTCTATATCAAGGATATCATCCTTGATAGCACCTGTAAAAGCAAGCTTTCGGGCAACTGTCTGATCATCAAATTTCGGCCAGAGAACACCCGGCATATCAAGCATTTCGATCTCATTTCCGAATTTTACCCACTGTTTTTCACGGGTAACACCCGGTCTGTCCTCGACCTTTGCTTTTTTGCCGCCGGCCATTTTATTTATAAATGACGATTTTCCGACGTTTGGAATTCCAACGACCATAACTCTTATCGGACGTCCGACCATTCCCTTGCTCTTTCTGGATTCTATAAGATCCTTCAGAAGCTGATCCTTAAGGGCTGAGCTGAAATTTTTAACACCCTTTCCTGTCTTGCAGTCCATGGATACTGCAACTATTCCCTGTTTACGGAAATATGAGATCCACTTGTCTGTAACAGCGTTGTCGGCCATATCACGTTTATTGAGTACTATAAGTCTTGGTTTTCCCTTTGTCATATAACCCATTTCCGGATTACGGCTTGACATAGGGATCCTTGCATCGATTATTTCGACTACGGCATCAACAAGAGGAAGATTTGCTTTAATGCTTCTTCTTGTTCTTGCCATATGCCCCGGAAACCACTGTATTGATTTGATTTCTGTTTCTGACATATAAAAAATCCTGTTCTAAAAATTAAAATTCAAATTACCAGAACCATGCAAATTTGTCGCCATAGAGTTCAACATTTTCCTTGGTTCTTGAAAATCTGCAGAATACTTTTCCGACTACATCCTCTTCAGGGATCCAGTCTACAAATGCGCTTCTGCTGTCCATGGAATTTATTCTGTTATCTCCCATGACAAATACATATCCTTCAGGAATTGTAACCGGATATTCATGGGAAGGATAATCCTTGTTTGTGGTTGAAGAAGAAATAAAATAATCCTTTGTAAGCTTGTCATCAGGACCTGATTTTATCTGTTCATTGACCTGCTCACCGTTTACATATACAAAACCGTCATCTCTTATATCAAGAAGGTCGCCTTCAACAGCGATAACACGTTTTATCAGTGCTTCATTAAGCTTGTCTGATGCATCAACTATAACGATATCCCCTCTTTTAGGAGTATACAGATGATTGTACAGCACTCTGTCATCGGTATAAAAATTAGGCTGCATTGAAGGTCCGTCAACTCTTGCCTGGTCAATTACATATGCTCTGAAAATCAGAAATACCAGCATACATAACAATACTGTTTCCACCATTTCGCAAATGTCATTTATCAGACTGCCTTTTTTCCCGGTTTTTTCAGGTTCTTTTCCTTCAGCATTTTCTGAAACTGAAGCAATTTCTGCTGTTTCACCATTTTTTTCAGTATCTTCTATGATCCCGGTTTTATCTGTATTTTCATCATCAGCAGACACTGATTTTTTCTCCATCATTTCTTCACTCATTTTGTTCACCTGCTTTGCTTAATTTATAAATCCAAATTTGTTGAACGGATATACTCTGAACACAACTTTTCCGACTATCTCTTCCTCAGGAATAAAGCCGAGTGCGGAATGCTTGCTGTCTTTTGATTCATTTCTGTTGTCGCCGAGAACAAACACTTTGCCTTGCTCAACCGTAACAGGATATTTTTCAAAAGCGCCCATATTTATTGTGGTAAGAGTATTTACAAAATGATCAGCCTTCAGTTCCGGAGAACTGCCGTCCGGATTTTGAACATAAAGCTGTTCATCAAGTTCAACTCCGTCAACAGTAACGATTCCTTTATCAAAATCGATATCAACTGTCTGTCCCTCGGTCGCAATAACTCGTTTAACGATAAGCTTTCCGGGTTTCCCTGTTTTTTCATCCGTAAGCTTAGGAGTATTTACTATCACTATATCATTTTGTTTTATTTCAGAAACAAACGGAATAACGATCACTCTGTCATTGTCCTTAAGAGTAGGAAGCATTGACGGTCCGGAAACATCTGATATTCTGAAAATATATGTAAATATCAGCAGGACCAAAAAAATAGAAAAAATAACAGATTCTATCAAATCAAGCAGATCAGAAAATAATTTTCTTATTGAAAATCCTTCATCCTGATCCTGTATGTTTTCTCTCATAGTTATTCTCCGTTTCAAAACGAACCATAGGGTTCTGTCTTCGAACTAATAGCAAAAAAGGGACTTAATCGTCCCCTTTTACTATCAGGTATCAGATAAATAAAATTATCTGACAGATTCTTTAACCTTAGCTGCCTTGCCGACTCTGTCACGGAGGTAGTAGAGCTTAGCTCTGCGTACTTTACCTTTTCTGACAATTTCAACTTTGTCAACAACCGGTGCATGAAGTGGGAATACTCTTTCGATTCCACAGCCGTGTGCTACACGTCTTACAGTAAATGTTTCGCTGATACCGCCGTTTTTCTTAGCGATAACTGTGCCTTCAAATACCTGAATACGATATTTGTCGCCTTCTTTGATTCTTACGTGTACCTTTACAGTATCACCTACTGCAAATGCAGGTACTTCTGCTTTCATGCTGTCTTTGCTGATTAATTCAAGTGCATTCATGATTAAAATTCCTCCTGGTTTTTGAATATTCTTACATAGCAGGCAAAACTTTCTATGCAGCGGACTATTCTTTTTAATGTCATTTTATGGCATTAAATCTCGTCAGGAATACCTGACGGTTTTAAATGCTTTATAATCATACCACATAATGAAAATATATTCAAGCCTTTTTTCAAAAAAGACTGAATAAAAAAACAGGTCAGATTAACTCTGTTTTTTGATAATACTACTATTTTTATCCGTTTTATTCTATCTTGCCGCCGCCAACAACTATATCTCCGTCATAAAAAACAACAGACTGTCCCGGTGAGACCGCACGCTGAGGATCATCAAACTCAACCTTTACCCTTCCGTCATCAAGAGGAGAAATAAAAGCAGGAACATCCTTCTGATTATATCTTACTTTTGCGGTTACACGCATTTCTCCTGAAAGCTTTTCAACAGAAATAAGATTAACATCATATGCTGTCAGCTCCGAAGTGTACAGATCACTCTCATCTCCAAGAACTACTATGTCTGAAGAAGGATCCTTGCTTACAACAAACGCAGGCTTTCCGAGTGCTATCCCTAGTCCCTTTCTCTGTCCCGGAGTATAGTAAATGATACCCTTATGCTTTCCCAGTATCTTTCCTTCTGTATCTGTAAAGTTTCCCTCAGATATTGTTTTTTCAGTCCTGCTTTTAATAAACTCAGCATATTTTCCGTCGGGTACAAAACAGATATCCTGACTGTCAGCTTTTCCTGCCGTAACAAGTCCTGCATCTTCAGCTATTTTTCTGATCTCGGGCTTTGTATATGAATAAAGCGGAAACAGTGTATGCTTCAACTGATGCTGTGTCATATTGTACAGAACATATGTCTGGTCCTTTGATCTGTCGTGAGGTCTTTTAAGAAGATAACGTCCTGTATTTTCGTCAAATTCCTTAAGCGCATAATGCCCCGTAGCTATATAGTCAAAACCTCTCTCAAGTGCCTCATCAAGCATTTTCCCGAATTTTATATATTTATTGCACTCAATGCACGGATTCGGAGTCCTTCCCTCAAGATAACAGTCAACAAAATCATCCGTAACATGCTTCTTAAACTCTTCCGTAAAATCCAGAACAAAATGCTCTATCCTAAGCTTCTTAGCCACACCGGCCGCATCAGCAATATTTTTCTCAGTTCCGCCCTTCTTCATCTCATCACACGAAACCTCATCATCCCTGAACATCACCACAGTCGCCCCTGCAACCTCATACCCCTCATCGAGCAGTACCTTAGCCGCAGCCGAACTGTCCACACCCCCGCTCATTCCCATCAAAACCTTAGCCATTATTTTTTTTCCTTTCCGAGCTTTTTTCAATCTTATATCCTAAAAAATACCATTTGATCCTTCCGGCACCAACTACAAAAATTCATTACTAAAATACAATACTAATATACAATACAAATAAACAATGCGAAGGTGCAATTGCGAAGGTGCAGGGCGACCGCAAAGCCCTGCAAACCCCGCAATTTCCTTTTTTTAACCCTTCCCCCCTCAAAAAAACGATCTATATACACACGCGAAGGTGCAGGGCGACCGCAAAGCCCTGCTTTCCATCACCCTGCACCTTATCTAATTCTAAATTTCATAACCCTTATAAAAAATCAACAAAAATTATTTACCCAATCAATCCGACAATTCCCCTTAAATCCCTAACCGCTTCATCAGCGATCCCTTTATTTCTCTCCCAGTCCTCCCTGAAAAGCTCATCATACACAAATACCGTATAAAACCCGGCATCCGCAGCATTTTCAATACAGTGCGCAGAATCATCAACAACCGCAGTCTCACAGGGCTTCGTCCCAAGAAGTGCAGCCGCACTATCAAAAAACCCTTTCTCATCCTTTTTAACTCCGGTTTCCGCACAGGAGACAATAAATTCAAACCTCTCCAGTAACCCGAATCTCTTCAGAACAGCCTCCGTCAGCGACCTGTAATTTGCAGTAGCAATACAATACCTGATCCCTTTTTCGTCAAGTTTATCAAGTACTTCAGCCACATACGGCTTAAGAGGTATTTCCGATTCATATTTTGATGATACCGTATCTTCTATCTCAGCAATAATATCCTCAGCTGACATCTTTACACCCATTTTTCTGAAATGCTCAGCTGCTTCCATGACGCTGTACTTTTTCATTTTATCGGACAGTTCAGGATCCGACAAAGGATCAACTCCGTGCTTTACCAGAAGCTGTCTGTCAGCTTCCTCCCATACTCCCATGGAGTCAATAAGTGTTCCGTCAAGATCGAATATTATTCCTTTTATCATATAGTATTTTCCTTACAGTGATTTTGTGATTCCGACTTTTGTACGGTAATCCAGTTCAACAGGCTGTACCTTGTCCATTGCAACTCCGTAAATATCAGTTGACAGAGCTTCAAGCTCAGCACATCTTCTTGTGACTGCATTTATTTCACTAAGCTTTGCAAGCGAAGTAGCAAGCGGAATTCTGGATTTTCCCTTTGCGATATTGAGGATATCGGTTCCTCTTTCGTTTATGGCAAGAATTCTTCCGTACAGAGGAGGTGTTGTAGTATCATCCTTTGTAATTCCGAGAAGACAGTTCATAAGTATTCTTCTTATTCTGGACATCGTATATCTCTTTGTCTTGATGGCATTCATCATTTCATTCACAGTTGAAGCTGTTCTTGCTTCATATATCCTGTGTTCAAGACCCTGTGCCACATCCGGAACATTTCTCAGCTCTATCGGACTCATCATTCTCATCTTATAAAGAATAGCCTTTTCAAGATTTGCGACATTTGCAGTTCTGCCTTCCTTTACAGCCAGTGACAGAGCCTCATACATCGGCTCCGGCATCAGATCTGAATAGGCATTTTCCTTGACGTTCTGTCTGATAAATGATGCACTTGCAAAATTGCATATAATGTCAGGCTGATCATGTCCTGCATTTTTTCTGGCTATTGTGAACGGTGTGATCTTTGAATTGAGATATGAAGTAGCCTTGATATATTCAATTGCAAGAAGATTGTTTGCCCCTTCAAAAATATCTCCGACCTGTCTGCCGTACTTCTGAGAAGCGAGCTGCTGGATGGCAGCAGGATAAGTCATTCCGCTCTCCATAAGAGTTCTGAGCTCTGTGGTATTTTCAAAAGCCAGACTGGCCTGAACAGCTGAAAGAATCTTGTTCATATCACCGCTCTCGCTTCCGAATGAGACCTCATCTATGCATCCCATCGAATTGAGGATGTACATAGCGCCTCTGGCAAAGCCCTCAGCACCTGACAGAGCATATGCAACAGGAAGTTCGATAACAAGGTCGGCACCGCACCTGACTGCAGCCTTCGCTCTTTCAAACTTGTCAATTATCGCAACATCTCCGCGCTGAACAAAGTTTCCGCTCATTACTGCAACAATATGAGTGGCACCGTTCTCACGTGTTTTCTGTATGTGATACATATGACCGTTGTGGAACGGATTGTATTCACAAATAATGCCTGATATCTTCATTAAAGTGATACCCCCTATTTTTTGTTATTGATTGTTTAATTTTTGTTTAAAAAGCAGATTTTTATAAAAAGGTCTTGCATTTTCTCTTTAATGGTATATAATTAATTAGTAAACTTTGACCGAAAATAATCAATATTTTATTTCGGCAAAATTAACAAATCTCAAAAGTGAAAGGAAATTGATAAGAATGAAAATTCTCGTAATCAATGCCGGAAGTTCATCACTTAAATATCAGCTTATCGATATGACAGATGAATCCGTTATCGCAAAAGGAAACTGTGACAGAATAGGAATCGACGGACATATGTCCCATAAAAAACAGGACGGCAGCAAATTTGAATTTGACTGTGCTTTTCCTACTCACACAGAAGCTTTCGAAAAACTCGTTGAAGTTCTTACCACAGGCGAAACTGCAGTTATTTCATCAATGGCTGAGATCTCAGCAGTTGGTCACAGAATAGTACAGGGTGCTGAAGTATTCTCCAAAACCTGCATCGCAACTGACGAAGTAATCGACAAGATCGACAGCCTTGCTGAACTTGCTCCTGTTCACAACCACGCTCATGCACTTGCTCTCAGAGCCTGCAAGAAAGTTATTCCTGAAGGTGTAAAGCAGGTAGTTGTATTTGATACCGGATTCCATCAGACAATGCCTAGAAAAGCATATATGTTTGGTGTTCCTTACGAATGCTACACCGATTACCATGTTCGTAAATACGGCTTCCATGGTACATCACATCGTTTTGTTACCGCAGCTCTCGCTGAAGCACTCGGAAAGAACATCGAAGATCTTAAGATCGTTTCATGTCATCTCGGAAACGGCTCATCAATAACAGCTGTTGAAGGCGGAAAATCAATCGATACAACAATGGGCTTTACTCCTCTTGACGGTCTTATCATGGGAACAAGATGCGGCGCTATCGACGCTTCTGCTGTTACATACCTAATGGACAAATTAAACCTCACACCATCACAGATGAGCGACTATCTCAACAAGAAGTCAGGCTTCCTCGGTGTATCAGGTCTTTCAAGCGACAACCGTGACATCACAGACGCTGTTGCAAAAGGTGACCTCAGAGCTACCATCACATCTGAAATGCTCGCATATCAGATCCAGAAATACATCGGTGCATTTACTGCAGCAATGAACGGTATCGACGCTGTTATCTTCACAGGCGGTATCGGTGAAAACGCTCCTGAAGTTCGTGCAGAAGTTTGCCAGAACATGTCGTACTTCGGAATCGAAATCGACAGCGAAGCAAACAAGGTTCGCGGCCAGCTCAAGAAGATCTCAACAGAGAACTCAAAGGTTCAGGTATGGGTTGTTCCTACAAACGAAGAACTTCTCATTGCCCGTGACACACTTGCACTCGTTGAGGGTTAATTTTCGAATAGCCTATCGTTTATTATATCACATTATATAACAAAAAACAATAGACAATTCACCAAAATAATGCATCATACTTGTTGCGTTTGATACCAAGTCTTCGCTGATTTTCACAACAGCGAAGACTTTTTTTGTGTATTTCATAATGATTATACTAAAATATTTATTATTTTACATATTTAAATAATAATTCCCGTAAGCATGGCGTCTGAAACAGTGACATGCAGACAAAACTTTATTCTATTATTATTCATTCCTGTAAAGTACACCGCCCATTTTTACTTTATACAACTTTCTGTAAAAAGATATTCCACAGCTTATCATCTTCTGATTATAGTCATCTGTAAACTATGTATGTATGTGTTGCAGATAACTGGTGACATCCTCCCCCACTTATAGAAGTGGGGGCTTCCTGTAGTTAGACTATCTATGAATGAGATAAATCTAATTGCAGAATGGTTCTCGCTCAAGCACACTAATGTGCACAGTTTCAACGAGCTATCCCCGTGCGCCCCACGGTTTTGTTTATTTATATTTTATGAGAGTGCTAGTCTCATTCCTTCGTTTTTTATGTTTACAGCTGCATTAATGTCTCTGTTATGATGTGTTCCACATTCAGGACATTTCCATGCTCTGACTGACAGATTTTTGGTTTCTTTATTTTTGCATCCACAGCATGAACATTTCTGACTGCTCGCAAAGAACCTGTCCACTTTTATCAGTTTTTTCCCCGCTTCCTCAAGTTTATACTTCAGGTATACTGTAAACATTCCCCATCCGTTATCTGAAACAGATTTTCCAAAGTTCAGTGTCTGTGACATTGCTTTCATATTGAGATCCTCTATGCATACGCAGTCATATTCATTGGTTATCTGTCGTGACTGTTTATGCAGAAAATCCTTTCTCTGATTTGCTACTTTTTCATGCAGTTTTGCCAGCTTCATTATCTGTTTACTACGGTTTGATGATCCTTTTTTCATATGCGACAGTTTTCTTTGTTCTCGTTTCAGCTTTTGCTCTGATTCTCTGTAATATCTTGGATATTCTGCTTCATTTCCGTTGCTGTCTATGTACAGTTCGTGCATAGAAAAATCCAGTCCTATATACTTTTCCGGTTTTATTGTTTGTATTTTTTCTTCATATTCGAACAGTACACTTACATAATATTTTCCACCGGACGACTGACTTACTGTTGCTGATTTTATTTTATATTCTTCCGGTATGAGCCTATGCTGTTTTAGTTTTACCATTCCGGTTTTCGGGAGTTTTATATACCCATTTTCTATTGCTATGCTGCCTTTCTGATTATTTGTTGTATATGTTTTTCGATTTCTGTGCTTTGACTTGTATTTTGGAAATCCTGTCGAAGGATTCTGAAAGAAATTTTTATACGCTTTTTGCAGATTCTGCTGTGCATTTGCCAGTGCCAGGCTGTCTACTTCTTTCAGCCATTCATATTCTTTTTTATACTGTGCCGGTGTGTTATTCAGCATCTTTCCGTTTTCTTTGTAATATGCTATTTTATCTTCCAGCATTTTATTGTATATGAATCTTACACATCCAAAGGTTCTCTCAAACATCCTTTTCTGTTCTTCTCCTGGATATATTCTGAATTTATACGCTTTGTTCGGCACCTTATTTTCACCTCTTTTTGGGAATCTGTTATTTGATATTTTGATTTTACCATCATATCATTTATATGTCAACTTGCACGGACGCAATTCATCCCGCCGCTTGTAGAAGCGGGGGACTTCTTGCTAATAAAGGTTAAATTATTTTGGTAAATATAAGCTTAAGCAAAAGATTTATTCATCCGGAAATCTTGATAATTTTTCTTTTCAGAAGCTGATTTTCTCAACGAACCGTCAACCAATAAAAAATTTCATCATATACTATAACTATTGATATTTAACGACAAAACAAACTCTCTCTATATAAAGTTTGAATATTTTATATATTGACAAATCAAGTTCACCATTTTATAATATATTACATATCTAAAAATAGATATAATATATGAAACGAGGAGTAAATTATGAAAAAATTCAAAAGAACAGCAGCAACAATAACAGCACTTATTCTGGCATCAGGTTCCGGATTCGGAATACTGCCGGAAAACATTCTTACAGAAAGCGAGATATCTATTGTTTCAGCAGACAACAGTCTGTATGAAGGTCTGTTTTACATTGTCGATGATAACGATAATATAACCATAACAGGATATTCCACTGAAGACATTGGAACAGAACTTGTTATTCCGGATGAAATAGACGGTAAACCTGTTACTGTAATAGGAAATTATGCTTTTTTAAACTGTTCTTCAGTTGAATCCGTCAAAATCGGAAATAATGTCAAGAGTATCGGAGAATGTGCATTTGCATTGTGTTCATCACTGAAAACATTTGATATGGGAAGAAATGTTACATCTGTCGGTGACTGTTTCTTTGCTTCTTCGTATGGATCAACATCACAATTTTCATGCGCAAAAAGTACACCGATGAAAATCAGTACCCTTATTCTTCCTGATAATCTTAAAGGAATTGGAAACAGCATTTTTGGAACCTGCTCACTTTATCGTACTTCTGTTGAAAATATTGAAATCAAAAAAACTGTAACCAATGTTCCGGATGTGTTTTTCCAAAACGGAAATGCTGTATTAAAATCCATTACAGTCGAAGAAGGCAATGATAATTATTCAAGTGACTGCGGAATATTATATAACGCCGATAAAACTGAACTTATCAGATGCCCGGAAGTACAGAACATCTCTTCATATACCATTCCTGATACAGTTCAAACCATAGACAGTGATGCTTTTTACTGTTCAAATCTGAGTGAAATCAAAGTCGGCGACGGAGCAAGAACTATTGGATCGAAAGCATTTGCACTGTGCAGCAATTTGAAAAAACTTGACCTTGGCAGAAATGTTACAACGATCGGTGACCTTGCTATAGCTTCATCATATGGTTCAACATCACAATTTTCATGCATCACATCATCCAAAGGAACAACCAATCTGTCAGAACTTATTATTCCGGATAATCTTCGTGCAATAGGCAATGATATTTTCGGAACATGTTCTTTATATATAACATCAGTCCAGACATTGACAGTACCCGAAACAGTTGAAAATATTTCAAGCACGTTATACAACAAACCCACTTTAAAGATGATAAATGTTGATAAAGGAAACGAAGAATACTCCAGCGAAAACGGTATACTTTATGATGCAGAAAAAACCACACTCATCAGATGCCCTCAGTCAACAGAAAGCAAAGTAATCGAAATACCTGACACAGTTGAAACAATATGCGACAGTGCATTTTATTACTGCAATAATGTTTCGAATATCTCTGTAGGAACAGGAACAACAAAAATTGGTTCATATGCTTTTGCATTATGTACAAATTTAAAAATTATTGATCTTGGACGAAATGTAAAAGAAATCGGAGACTGTGCGTTAGCTTCATCATATGGTTCAATATCACAATTTTCATGTTCAACAGATGGAGATAATGTTATGACATTATCAGAGGTGACTATACCTGATAACGTAGAAAAATATGGAAAGGACATTTTAGGAACATGTTCAAATTATCTTACACAAATAACAACACTTGTACTTCCTAAAACAGTAACTTCCATTGATAATTGCCTGTACTCCTCAGCACTGACTGAATTCAAAGCAGCAAAGGGTGAAGCTTACACAAGTCTGGATGGAGTTTTATATAACAGCAGCATGACTGATCTGATAGTTTGCCCGAAATCATCAGATAAACTCTTTTTAGAAATTCCTGAAGGTGTTACAAACATTCGAAATAATGCATTTTACGGAGGAAATATTCAGGACATTGTTTTACCTGCCTCTCTGACTACAATAGGTGAAAATGCTTTTAAAGACAGTAAACTTCAGGTTATAGAAGGATATACAGGTTCATATGCTGAACAATATGCCGCTGAAAACTCTATAAAATTCAAAGCATTGAAGAAAAAAGCACCGGCTGTTACTACTGAAGCTGCCGTTACTACAGCAGAAACAACTGCTCCGGAAACTACTGCAGCTACAACAAAAGCTACCGCTGCTGTTACTACTGCTGCTACAAGTCGGATCGTAGCCATGTCGTTCTGTGAGCCAAGGAGTTGTCCACCAAATTTGTCTTCCTAAGACCGCTTG
>JAZQPR010000160.1:0-4054 GCA_045628605.1 Oscillospiraceae bacterium | reverse complement strand
TTGTAACAACAATGTTCAATCCCGATTTTTCCGAAAGCCTTTCCGATATTCTGAAACGTCTTATCATTCGTGAATGTGAGAGTTTCATCGGTGAAAACAAACAAGAACGTGAATTGCAGGCTGTATGATTTTCGTGATATGATGCTATTGAAAAAAGCTGACTATTGCGCTAAAATATTAATATAGCCTGCTGTACCTGTCGGAAAGTGAGGATATATGAAAGACAAGATTACAGCATTGTATTGCAGACTTTCGCAGGACGATATGCTCGACGGCGAAAGCAACAGCATTACAAACCAGAAACTGATTTTAAAGAAATACGCTGACGATAACGGATTCAGAAACACTGTTTTTTACGTTGATGACGGTATCAGTGGTACAACTTTTGTACGTGACGCCTTTAAGGAAATGATGAACGATGTTGAGAACGGCAAGGTCGGAATTGTTATCACTAAAGACCTGTCCCGACTTGGCAGAGATTATCTCAAAACAGGCGAATACGTTGAAATCATCTTCCCTGATTATGATGTGAGATATATCGCTATTAACGATAACGTTGATACATTCAAGGGTGATAATGAGTTCATGGCATTCAAAAACATTTTCAACGACTGGTACGCTCGTGACTGTTCCAAAAAGATCAGAGCAGTTTTCAAGGCTAAAGGTCAATCAGGAAAGCATCTCTGCCCTCCGATTTATGGATACAGGAAGTCTGATACAGATAAGGATTTATGGGTAATTGATGAAGTGGCAGCAGACGTTGTGAGAAAGATTTACAGACTTTGCATTGACGGATATGGTCCGGTACAGATTGCAAGAATCCTGACGGAACAAGGAATACCGACTCCGACAGCCTACGCAATTTCGCAGGGTAAAAATCCGAACAACAAAAATGCAAGACTTCACCGCTGGGGTGCAAATACCATCTGTCACATACTTGAAAAGCCTGAATATATCGGTCATACCGTCAATTTCAGAACTCACATGAAGTCCTACAAGGTACATAAGATTGTTTACAACCCTGAAGAAGATTTCATGATCTTTGAAAATACGCATGAGCCTATTGTTACAAAGCAGGAGTTTGAATTAGTGCAGGAACTTCGCAAAAACAAACGCAGACCTCAGAAAAGTGATGTTGTAAATCCCTTTGCAGGTATCGTGTATTGTGCTGAATGTGGTGAGAGAATGTATCTCAGCAGACGTAAAAATGAACGTCCTGAACAGGAGCATATGCGTTGTTCAACCTATGCAAAGGAACAGGATAAATGCTCTGTGCATTATATCAGAACGTGCGTACTGAATGAGATTGTACTCGGAGAGCTGAACAAACTTCTTGCAACAGTAAAGGCTGATGAAGATGATTTCTTACAGACAGCTATGAATAATTCCGTTCAGAAAAAGTCATCGGAGATTACAAAGGCAAAGAAAACTGTGAAACAGGCTGAGAAGCGTATTGCCGAACTGGATAAGCTGTTCACCAGACTTTATGAGGACAACGTTCTCGGAAAGCTTTCAGATGAAAGATTCACCATGATGTCAACAGCATATGAAGAAGAACAGCAGAAGCTGAAAGCAACAGTATCAGAGCTTACAGCGTTGATTGATGCGTCCGAGAAAAAATCATCCGATGTAACAGCATTTCTTGAAATCGTGCGTAAATATGAGCATATCACAAGGCTCACTCCTGAGATAATGCATGAACTGATAGAAAAGA
Organism: Oscillospiraceae bacterium; assembly: GCA_045628605.1. GTDB lineage: Bacteria > Bacillota > Clostridia > Oscillospirales > Ruminococcaceae > HUN007. The sequence continues at coordinate 2,340 of JAZQPR010000160.1, read as the reverse complement.
TTGTTGTACACAAGGCTGACAAGTCAAGCGGAAAACGTGTTCAGCAGATTGATATTTATTATCGCTTTGATGTTGCGATTTCATCAGTTACTACTGAAACAGGCAAATATGGAAAAAAGGCTGCATAACCGAGTGTTACGCAGTCTGCATTAAAAGGAGAAAAACTTCTATATCACTACTGTACTTTTACAGCCGATGATATATTGATTGAATCAAGTACCTGCACAGGTGAAAAAACAATCGGTTTCTATGACAAATCAACTAAAAAGCTGATGTACGCAGAGCTTGTCAGCTCGGACAATGATATCATAGCATTTTACGAGAAATATGGTATTCCCTATTCAGAAAGGTAAGCTATGCTGTATTATAAATTCAACAAACCGCAGGGATGTGTAACCGCCCGTTCCGATAAAATCCATAAAACCGTAATTGATTACTTCCCTTCTGAACTTGCTGAAAAGCTTCCTCCTGTCGGCAGACTTCATTTAGACACTTCTCTCAAAGAAGACGAATTTCGCTCTCTGACTTCAGAAGAAACAGAACTGATTTAAGAAAAATACACTGTAAATCGCAATTTTTGTAAATTGTTTCAATTAATGTAAAATTGGTGTACTAACATAAAAAACACATAAAAAAACAAGCGTTTTCAGTAATTTGAAAACGCTTAAAAATAGTAATTTTTTGATGTGTATATTCTGAACCATCGCTCATTGTCCACAAGCATTGTGCCTTGCAATTGACGATATACAGGCAAAAAAGAAAGCACCATACAAAGAACACGATTGCTTCACTCCCAATCACAGCTTCTTTGTATGGCACTTTCTCGATTTGGTTGCGGCGACAGGATTTGAACCTATGACCTTCGGGTTATGAGAATTGCAAATAACGTATCACCTAATATCATAAAGTATCATATAGTCCGATTTTTCGGACTTTTCTTTATGCTGTTAACGAAGAATAGCCATATTCTCTTCATTTATTTTTTCAGAAATTGGTGTACTAATTGGTGTATAAGACATTTTTCTATAAGCCTCCTTCACGGAGGCTTTTTTTATTGTCTTAGTAACTGTTTCATGAATAGAAAATATACATTACAAATTGAAATACAACAAGATACTCCCCCTTAGTCGAGGGTAGCTCTTTTATATTGCATTCGCAAGGAAATCATAAGTTCTAATAATATAATTCTTAATAAGCTCATAGTTGAGACTTACATCAGGAAAAGCCTTTTTAGTTTCAATTCCAGCTGCCTCTATGCTGTTAATAATGGTATCCCTGTCAGGCAGTTCAGTCTTGAGTATCTTACGGCAGACCTCATTTGCGAGGAAGCTTTCCGTGAATACATTGCCGTTTACGTCATCTATTCTCGGAACGCCAGTCGATATAAGTCCGAGATTATAGTCGAAATACGGTGCAAGACCTATAATTTCACCGGTATTGCTGTCACGAAGTACTCCGGCGTTCTGGTTGTGCCTGTCATCATTATGAAGCAGCGCATCGTAGAATACCATCATTACATATGGCTTTATCAGTTTTTCGTCAAGGCGGGGAATGATATACTCCGGCTCGTCATGATCGGTATAGTAGTTGCAGAAAGGTTCAAAGTCGACCTTTGCATTATTTGTAAAGTCCTTGGTAACGATAAATGTTGATGTGATTCCCGTTTCTTCGGATTTTGTGTGCTTTATCTCATACTCGGCAACATTCACTCCCATGTTCTTGAGAAACTGATAAGAGTAGTATTCACTGATAAGCTCCTGTATATTACCGTGCTTGAACATATACCAGCAGCTATTGATGTAACGCCATGCTTTTTCGTAGCTTCCGACAGTACCGAGTTCCCGGTATCCTTTTGTGTTACCGCTGTTTGAAGATGAAGAACCGTACAGAGCGATATCTGCGATCTCTTCATTGTATTGCTTCAATGAGCTGTAATCGAGCTTCTCGTCAGCTCTTTGTATCCACCAATTGTCTGTTATGGATATACCGTGACCGACGTCAATGACTTGCTCTATATCGTCAGGAGTTCTCAGGCGGAGAGCTTTGAACAGCTTTCTTGAATGTGAGCGATGAATGTCAACACATCTGTTATCAAGCCATATCTCAAGCGGCATACCTATGGCAAAACAGGCAGGACATAGAGATTTGTCGATAATTTCAGATATTCCGTTTTCATTAGCAAGGGCAATTACCTTGTCCTTGTGCATTACCTTGTAATCCATATGTCCTCCTACAATCTTTGATATTAATATTAGTATATCACATTCATGTATTAATTGCAAGATAGATGTTGAAATAAGCGCTTTAACATCGTCATTAGCGTTATAAACCGTCATATAT
>JAZQPR010000159.1:0-2077 GCA_045628605.1 Oscillospiraceae bacterium | reverse complement strand
ACAAGCAGTATTTCTCCGCTGAATGCCGTGAGTTTATCAGTATAATTCCTGTCTTTTATCTGCTTTAAAGCACCTTCAGCAGATTTATTATACTTTAACTCTGCTACAATAGCCGGAGCATTAACACCTTTGCGTGGTATGAACGCCAGATCAGCGAACCCTTCTCCGGTAGGGAACTCTCTGATTATTTCATATTGTTTTCTTGCTGAATAATAAGCAAGTGCAAGCGTTACAGAAAGTGACAGCTCATTGTTATATGCTATAATCGAAGAATTCTGTCGGTGAACCTCTTCGATTATTTCAGCAACTTTCTTTTCATCACAGTTAAGAGTAGCAGTCAGAAGGTCATCTGACTTTCGAACTGCATTCATAACTTCTTCCCATCCACCGTTCTTAATGCAGTTTATAAATTCCTGCTGTACTTCCTTATTAGGTATCCATGCCTCACCGGTTGAATTGTCGTAAGTAAGATATCCAAGATGAATAAGCAGAGTAATAACATCATCAGCAGAGCCCAACGTTGTCATGTCATTCTGAAATGTTCCCGTATCAACCGGTATTCGTTCGCCGGATATCATTCTTATAACCGAATCACGTAATCCATCCATATCAAGCTGAATAAATACTTTTAGTGCTTCAAATGTCTCTGTTTTAGTCCAGTAATTATCGAATGACTTCTCAGTTATTGCCTGAACTACTGAATTAGGATTATATATCTCGTTATTATCGACCTTGTATCCGTCGTACCATCGTTTCAGCTCTTCGAGCATATCAGTATCTTCACCGCAGAGCATTTTAACTTCATTCTCAGTAAACCCTGTATATTCAGCAAAACGTTTCTGACTTGTCATAGTGTACTCATGATACATATTAAGAGCTGAATGTTTACCGTATTTTTTTACAGGGAAAATACCGGTTGCGTAGTTAAGAGCAACATATGCTTTATCTTTCAGCAGGTCACGAAGAAAATCAAGGTACACTTTATGAGCATCATTATTTTTAGGGAAAATTCTGAAAATACAATCCCATTCATCGATTATAAAAACAAAAGGAATTCCTGTTTCCATATAAACTGTTGCCAGCGCCTTTTCAAGAGTAAGCCTTGGCGGCATTTCTATATACGGATATTCTTTTTTTAGTTCGAATAACAAATCTTCAGTTATATAATCACTCGTTTTCATCGGATCAGACTTTTCACTGACAAAACTGCTGATATCCAGACGAATGACATCGTATTTGTTAAGGTGGGTTTCAAAATCAGGAGTACAAGAAACTGCAAGATTCTTAAATAAATCTCTTGAATCACAGTTTCTGTCATAATATGCAGTCAGCATATTAGCAGCCATTGATTTTCCGAATCGTCTTGGTCTGCTTATGCATATATGCTTATTTGTTTTTTTCAGGCTTTTGTTTGTTAAATTTATAAGTATGGATTTATCTACATATATATCAGAATTAACCGCTTCAGAAAACAAAGCATTTCCAGGATTAAGATAAATGCCCATATTTACACCACCGTTCTATAAAGTAAATACTTAAATAAATTATACCACAAATATTTATTAATTTCAATTTGATTCCCGAGTTTTACACTTGTAGCCTAAAAATATAGCTATTGCATTTACTTTGACTGGTATTGGGAAAATATTCATAAATTAAAAGCGGATTACTCGATGCCAGAGCAATTGATCTTCCAGGTTATGATTTCCGTAATCAAATAAACAAACTCTTATCATTGTGTGATTATCTCCTTATCTGTATAATAAATGAAACAACCAAAATCAGCTATTATTATTGATAATGTTACTAAATCTTGCGAATTGTTATGACCCGAGTTTGACAGAAAACAAGAACCTAAAAAAGTAAATATTACCATTTTCAAAGTGAAGATTTCTAGAAAAATCTTCACTTTTTTTGTATTTAGGGGTTGACAAATGATTAATTTTGCGTTATAATTGATGTAGTACATAATGACATATTTATACCTTCTTGAGGAGGACTCCTATGTTTCTTGAAATTGCAAATAATAACGGAACAAAATATATTCGAATCTGTGAAGCTGTTCGTGTCACTGATC
>JAZQPR010000158.1:0-10263 GCA_045628605.1 Oscillospiraceae bacterium | reverse complement strand
TGCACCCTATTTTCCTCATTTATATAGCTTTGATGTTGATTTTTTGTTGAAATCATATATGTTAAAATGAGAAAACCACCTCATTTTATTACGAGGTGGTTTTCTCATTTTTCGTGGCTGTTTCTTAACAGCCCCTTTTTTATATGTTGACATGAAGTCAGATAGATGTTATAATCATAGAACGACACAGAGAATGAAATTTTTCTCTGCTTGAATTTATGATAATATGCAAAGCTGCCGTAAACAGTATTATTTGGCTGCTTTTGCCGGAAAGGCGGAATATTAATATGAAGAAGGGTGTTAGATCAGGGGTAAAATTTTTATCAGCATTATTGGTATCTTTAATGTGCATTCAGAGTGCATTTTCTGTCAGTGCAACAGAACTTGGAGTTGATGTTTCTGTTTATCAGGGCAATATCAACTGGGAAGAATTTGATTCCAACAATCTCGGATTTGTAATATTCAGAACAGGTACTACAAGATATGGAATAGATGAGAATTTTGAAAGCTATTATGAAAATGCCAGCCGGCTGAAAATAAAAAAAGGAGCATATTTTTATACCAGCGCAGTTACTCTTGAAGAGTTTAAAAGAGATGCATATACTTTTCTGGAATATCTGAAGGGAAAAGAATGGGAAATGCCGGTTTTTCTTGATGTTGAAGAATATGCACAGCTGAATTACGGGAAAGAAAAGCTTACAACGAATGTTCTTGCTGCGCTTAATATAATAAGCAATGCGGGTTATGATGCAGGACTTTACACAGCAAAAAGCTGGCTCCTTAACGGATTTGACAGAGAAAAGATCTATGCAGCAGGGTATGATGTGTGGATGGCTGTTTACCCGTCAACTTCATATGTCATTGATCCGAACGGCTATGATTACCGGGAATACTGTGACATATGGCAGTTTACAAGCCTCGGACAGTATGCAGGTATAACTCAGAATACAGTTGACATTAATATTGCATACAAATCTTATCCTGACAAATACTATGAAAAAATGGTTCCGCTCCTATGGAATTTTAACTATGAAAAAATGGTGTCTATGAAATGCGGACCCGGAGCTGAATTTGGAGAGATCATAAAGATTCCTCAGAATACTCTGCTGAAAGTAACTGAGGTAAGGGACAGCGGCGGATCAAAATGGGGAAAAGTAGTATATAATGGTTTTTGCGGCTGGGCATGCATGGACAGCGACATTGTAGGATCAGGTGAAAATCAGATAAGCGACAGCGATGAAAAAATAAAAAATTACTATTTTGACTTAAATGATGACGGCAGTATTGATGGAAAGGATGAAAGTCTTGTGCATTCATTTGTATTAAGACAGAACGACGATTCGGACGGTGCTTACGGAGATGTTACCAGAAACGGAAGAGTCGATGTCCTTGACTGTATCAGATACAAAAAAGAGATCATTGATAAATAATTTCAATTAAGCAGGTACATTTGCCTGCTTTTTTGTTTATTACGACATATTTTGTTTCTTTTTGGAAAAATTCCTTTACTTTTATATGTTTTTATAGTAAAATATCTAATGCATGAGCTATTATATAAATATAAATTGTAGATATGACAAATATCTGATAGTAGTTTTTTTTAACGGGTTTGATGTATTTTTTTAAAGCATATCAATTAATTTGATATAGATATAATTATTAGGAGGAAGAATATGAAAAAACTATTAAGTGGTTTTTTGGCAGCCGCTGTTATGACCGGGTATATCAGCAGCGGATTAGTGCTGAATACCGATCGTGTCAAAGCAGAGGGAACAGAAACTTTAACAGTGACACTGACACAGTCACAAAACGCTGATACTGCAGCAAATGGAGCTGTAGTAACTACTGCAGCAACAACAAAGGCACCGGCAGTAACAACTGTTGTGACAACAAAAGCACCGGCAGTAACAACTGTCGCATCAACAAAAGCACCGGCATCAACAACTGCAGCAACTACAAAAGTGACAGCAGCTTCAACCAGTGCTAAAACAACAAAAGCTGCAGTGACAACAACAAAAGCCGCAGTGACAACAAAAGCACCGGCTTCAACAACAGCTGCTTCAACAACAGCTGTATCAGAGACAACCGGCGTATTTAATTATGTTAATGAAGATTTCTTTATTAAGTCTCATCCTCAGAACACCAGCAAAAATGTTGACAGTCAGGTGAGCTTTTCAGTAACAGTAAACGGTGAAAATCTTCTTTATCAGTGGCAGTACTCAAAAAATAACGGAGAATCATGGACAAATATCCCGATATCGGATATTCCTTCAGCAGCTACACCTACACTTACTATTAAGGCTACTCCTGAAAGAGACGGATACAGATATCGCTGCACAATGGACGGCATATACGGACATCTTATTACAAGATCCGCAAAGCTGACAATTGTATATCCTGATCTGATAGTAAAAAATCCGGAAGATCAGACAGTAGATGTAGAAAAACCTGCAACATTTTCAGTAGGTACAGACGCAGATAATCCTAAGTTCCAGTGGCAGACATCCAAAGACGGCGGAGCAACATGGGAGGACATTTCTCCAAATTACAATAAAACTGCAGCAACAGCTGATCTTGTTGTAACAGCTCTTCCGGACAATGATCACAATAAATATCGCTGTATCGTATCTTCAGGATCAAATACTCAGACCTCAGGAGATGCAGAATTAACAGTTAATTATCCGGCTCTTATTTCAAAACAGCCATCAGATACACTTGTTGGTTTCCCGACAACCACATTTGACGTTGAAACAACAAGAGATGATGTAACATACCAGTGGCAGAAGTCTCCTGACGGAGAAAACTGGGAAGATATCGATCCAGGAAAAGTTCCGTCTGCAGGAACTGCTGTACTTGATATTCCGTCTGAAGACTTTGATCCGAATGATGAATTCAGAGTTGTTGTAAAGACACCATATCAGAAAGAAATTTCCGAGACAGCAGAAGCTGACGGAATTAAGAGCGTTGATTTTATTCCTGAAAAATTTGTATTAAGTGATGAATCAGCAAAATCATTACAGAAGTTCTATTATTCATATGATCATGAATTTGATCTTTCAAAGCTCGAAGGTACAGCTTATTTACAGATCACTCGTGTAAGCGGTAAGGTTGAAGAGGTTGAACTTCCGATCACTGCAGCAGATGTAACTCCTGTTGACAAAAATACAAAAGAAAAGATCACTCCAAGATCAGTATATTATATACTGAATAACAGAGATCTTCCTTACAAGACAGCTCTTTACTACAACGGTGACGAATATAAAGGAAATACTATCAATCAGAGAATAGCAGGCTTCGTTGATTCATATATTGATGAAAGAGGAGATTTCAGCCTCGATCACAGTGCCGATCCGGAAGATGCTACATATATTCTCAGATTCAACAACCTTGATTCTGCAGTTGATATGAAGATGGCTTCAAAAGAAGATGTTGAGGCATTTAAAGATAAGATCGTTGACAAATATCCTGAAGTTGACAGTCTTACACTTTATCAGTTCATGAAATTCTTAGCTGACATCGACAGATCCGGAGAAAAGGATGTACTCATATTACCATTTGATCCTGAGGACAGTACATACATTCTCAGATATTATAACTTGCTCTCCAAGGATTTCCTTGATGGTGTTGATTATACTGATGAAAATGAAGCTGATATGATCGAAGAAAAGTGGAACCAGCTTTTAAATAAATGATCATTTGCTTCTAATTAAAAAAAGTATTTTAAAAGTTTTCATAAAAAATCTGCCGGTTTTTTCGGCAGATTTTTTTTGTGTCGTTTAAATATTGACACTTTGCAAGAAAAATGATAAAATTATAAAGAATGAATAATTTTGGAGGGGAATTCGTTGAACGTAACATTGTTGGCATATACGCCTGAGCCGGAGAAAGTGGTTGCAGCGGCAGCAAAGCTGTGTTATTCATCTTCAGGTGCAGCAGAGCTTATGGATGGACTTGATGATGAAAAGACAGAATCCTTTGTAAAAATGCTTGCTGATATAGGACATGAAAGTCCGATAGAACATGCATCATTCACGTTTGCAATTGAAGGTATTTCCCGTGCCTGTTCGCATCAGCTTGTACGCCACAGGATCGCTTCATACTCTCAGAAGAGTCAGCGCTATGTAAATGAAGATGATTTTGAATATATAGTTCCTCCTGAGATACTTGCATTGCCTGAAGCAGATGCTGAGTTTGAAAAATGTATGAAAGAACTGACGGACAGTTATAAAAAAGTTGCCGATCTTCTGACTCAAAAGCATAAAAAGAATTTTATGGATGAGGGAATGGATGAAAAAGAAGCCGGAAACAAGGCAAGAAAAAAAGCAAATGAAGATGCAAGATTTCTTTTGCCAAACGCCTGCGAAACAAAGATAGTTGTTACCATGAATGCAAGAACGCTTATGAATTTTTTCAGTCACAGATGCTGCAGCAGGGCACAGTGGGAAATAAAGGCTGTTGCTGACGAGATGCTCAGACTCTGCCTTGAGGCTGCTCCTTCTTTGTTTAAAAATGCCGGTCCTTCCTGCATAAAAAGCGGAAAATGTCCGGAAGGAAAAATGACCTGTGGAAAATATTCTGATGTAAAGAATTTTTATAATGATTTAAAAAAACAAATTCTATAATGAAAGGCGGAAAACAGTATGGTATATGTTTTTCTAGCAGAAGGATTTGAAGAAGTGGAAGCACTTACTCCTGTGGATATGCTCAGACGGTGTGAACTCGAAGTTAAAACTGTCGGAATCGGCGGCTGCAGCATAACAGGTTCGCATGGGATCACGGTTAAAACTGATATCAGTGACAAAGAGCTGGTTCTCGATGATAGTGTTGACATGATAGTACTTCCGGGAGGAATGCCCGGAACTTTGAATCTTGAGAAATCACCGGCAGTGCAGAGTTCGATTGATTTTTGTTTTAACAATAAAAAATATATTGCGGCTATCTGTGCAGCTCCTTCAATTCTTGGACACAGAGGTCTTCTCGGTGGTCAGAGAGCTGTCTGCTTTAAAGGATTTGAATCGCAGCTTTCAGGTGCTGAGATAGCTGATGAAAGAGTTTGTGTTTCTGATAATTTCATTACATCAAAAGGTCCGGGAACAGCACTTGATTTTGCACTCAAACTTGTTGAGGTACTTATTTCAAAAGAAAGAAGTGCGGTTCTTGCATCATCATTGATGCTTTAAAAAATGAAAAAGGATGAATTCAGAAAAAAAGTTCTTGAAGAAAGAAATCAATTGTTTTCGGATGATTTGAAAAAGTCTGAATATGATCAGAAAATATATGATTTATTTTTCTCATCAGAACTGTATAAAAACAGTAATTTGTTTCTTGTATATGTTTCTTTCGGAAGTGAAACAGACACAAGAAATATAATTAATAAAATAATTGACGATAAAAAAAGAGCAGCTGTTCCAAAATGTATCGGAAAAGGGACGATGACTTTTATTGAAATAAACAGCATTGACGAACTTGTTCCGGGTAAATACGGAATTCCTGAACCTGAATATACTGAAGCCTCCGAGATCAAAAATTTTTCCGGAGCAGTCTGTATTACGCCGGGAGCGGCGTTTGACAGCAATGGGAAAAGAATAGGTTACGGAGGAGGATATTATGACAGGTATCTTTCTCTCAGACCTGAAATTCTGAGAGTCGGAATTTGTTACAGTGAGTTTCTTTTTGATGCTGTTCCGACAGAGCAGCATGACATAAGCGTCAGCTATATTATTACTGAGAAAGGAATTACTAAAGTAAATGAATAAAGAAAAAGCCAGAAATCAAATCAGCGATAATGAAAATGAAGTTGCTGATCGCGTTGTTGATGAAGAGGTTTACAGAAGAGTTCAGCAGAGAAAGCAGCAGCTTAAGGATGAAAAAAAGAAGAATAAAAATCAAATATGTAAGACCGAAAAAACTTAACAGAGTTGCTGTTAGTCTTGTGTTTACTTTTGTGATCGTAGGTATTTCAGTTATTTTATCAACGATTATTATTTTTTCAGCCAAAGAGATACTCGGAATATCCAAAAGTGCAAAAACATATCAGATCAACGTCAAGGAAGGCGATGATGTAGAAGCCATAATCGCTCATCTTACGACAGAACAGGAACAGAAAAACAGAGAACCTATCATCAATTCAGCACAGCTTTTCAAGCTTGTCTGCAAAATAAAAAGAACAGAACCTGTTTTTGTTGCAGGTGATCATTATCTTCAGCCGAACATGGGATATATGGATATGATCAATGAGCTCGGAAGCGTTGAATATGAAGAAATGGTTACTGTAGATATTTCAATCACTGAAGGAACAGATCTTTATGATGCAGCTAAACAGCTTGCAGATGCAGGAGTCTGTGACAGGGATAAATTTATTTATTATTTTAATAAGGGTCTTAGTGACAACTATGATTTCATAAAAGAGATCCCGATAAAAGAACCTTTAAGATTTTATGGAATGGAAGGATATCTTTTCCCGGATACTTATCAGTTCTATGTATCAAATGACGTTGCCTCAATGACACGTGAGGATTATGAAATTCTTGTAATGAAATTTTACAGCAACTTTGAATTAAAATATACCAAGGAGTACAGCGACAGGGCAAAAGAAATCGGTATGACAATGGATCAGGTCATCACACTTGCTTCTATGATTCAAAAGGAAGCTTTAAACGTAGACGACATGTATTATGTTTCTTCAGTTTTCCATAACAGACTTGATAATCCTTATATGGAACCTACACTCGGTTCAAATCCGACAAGTGAATATGCTGAAAATGTAGTTGCAGTACATAATGACCACAATGACGATAACATGGTTCTTGCATATGATACATACAAAACACCGGGACTCCCTCCGGGACCGATATGCAATCCGGGTCTTGATGCCATTGATGCAGCATTGTATCCAAAAGATACAAATTACTACTATTTCTGTGCAGGAACAGATCCTGAAACGGATGAGAAAGCAGTTCGTTATGCTGAGAACTATGAACAGCATCTTGTAAACTGTGAATACTTTGGTCTTCAGTAATATTTTTGATGCGGCCTCAGGGTCGCATCTGTTTTTTAAAAGCCTAGCTTTGAACGGAGGAAATTGATTTGAATTTAGAAGTACTTGCCCCTGCAGGAGATCGTGAAAGGCTGATGTCAGCTTTAAATTACGGTGCGGATGCAGTTTATCTGGGAAGAAAACAGTTTGGAATGAGAGCCGGATCTGCAAATTTTGATTTTGAAGGACTCAAAGAGGCTGTGGAGCTTTCACATAGTAAGGGAGTTAAGGTTTATCTTACCTGCAACACTCTTCCAAGAAACAGTGAAATACCGTTTTTTGAGCAGTTTGTAAAGGAAGCACTGGAAGCAGGAGCAGATGCTCTGATAGCAGCTGATATTGGAATTATCTCTCTAATAAAAAAATATGCACCTGATATGGAGATACATGCTTCTACACAGACCGGCATTGTTAATTATGTTACTGCCAATGAACTGTATAATATGGGCTGCAAGCGAGTTGTACTTGCACGTGAGCTTTCTCTTGAGGAAATTGCAGAAATTCGTGCTAAAACTCCGAAAGATATGGAAATAGAAGCATTTGTTCATGGTGCTATGTGTGTTTCTTTCTCAGGCAGATGTCTTCTCTCAAGCTATCTGACTAACAGAGATGCCAACAGAGGAGAATGTGCTCAGCCGTGCAGATGGGGATATCATCTGATGGAAGAAAAAAGACCGAATGAATTTTATCCTGTGTTTGAGGATGAGCAGGGAACATATATCCTGAACGCCAAGGATATGTGTATGATAGATCATATCGACAAGCTTCATAATGCCGGTATAAACAGCCTTAAGATAGAGGGAAGAGCAAAGTCAGCTTATTACGTATCGGTTGTAACAAATGCTTACAGAATGGCTGTGGATCAGTTTATGAAGGATCCCGAGGCAGAATTTAAGCTTCCTGACTGGGTAAGGGAGGAAGTGTTCAAAGTTAGTCACAGAAAGTACTGTACAGGATTTTTCTTTGGTCATCCTAAGGAAAGTCAGTATTATGAAACCGGCGGCTATATTAGAGAGTATGATGTCGTAGCAGTTGTGGATGAATGCAGAAACGGCAGGATCTATGCGACACAGAGAAATAAATTTTTAAAAGGCGATACCCTTGAAATTTTCTGGCCGGGAGCAAAACCGGTTACGGTAAAAGCAGAAACTATTCTGAACGATCATGATGAAGAAGTTGAAAGTGCAAATCATGCCATGATGAAGTTTTCAATTCCGTCTGATCTTGATATTCCTAAGGACGCAGTTATAAGAATTCAAAAATAAAATTAAGCCTTTGCAAAAAGATCATTTTTTGCAAAGGCTTATTGTTTTTTTAAAAAATATTATTTGATATTTACAGCAAATTTCAGGGTCGTTCCCTGTCCGAGTTCAGTTTCGATCTGGAACGAGTCAGTACATTTTCTGATGTTTGAAAAACCTGTTCCGTTTCCGACACCCTTTTCACGACGCTGGTCGTCTTCAGCGATCGTTGTGTATCCTGACTGCATGGCAAGATCAATATCCTCAATTCCGGGACCGTTGTCAGCTGCCTCGACATATATTCTGTCAGGTGAGATCTCAACATCTATCAAACCGCCGTTGGCATGTATTATCATGTTAAGTTCGCTTTCGTAAACTGCAAGAGTGGCTTTTCTGATAATTTCGGGGTCAACATCCATTTTTTCAAGGTTTGTTCTCAGATCCTCCGAAACAGTTCCTGCGTTAATAAAATCATTTGGACTTACTACGTAAGACAGAGTAGTCGTTTTTTCCATTTTTGTAACCCCTCCTATGGTTTTGTTTTGTTACTATTATTGTAACATATTTTTTCCATAAAATCAATCCGCATAGAATAGTGAATTTGCAAATAGCATTTTTATGTGTTATAATAACTTTATTCGGCAAAATTTTAAAATAGAAATCGGAGGAAAATACGATGACTGCACTTATAACCGGAGCAAGTTCAGGAATTGGAAGGGATATGGCAATATATCTGAGCAGCCTTGGATATTCACTTATTCTGACAGGAAGAAACAAAGAAAAACTGATCGAATTAAAGAAAATGCTTAAAACACCTGTCAAGATAATTACAGCGGATCTTTCAAAACCCGAAAATGCCGTAAGACTTTATAAAGCATGTAAAAATATAAAAATAGATTTTTTAATAAACAATGCCGGAATAGGCGTTGTCGGAGAGTTTGACAAAACTTCACTTAAAACTGAAGTGGATCTGATAAATATTAACGTTACTTCACTGCATATTCTGACAAAGCTGTTTTTAAAGGATTTTGTAAAGAGAGACAGCGGAAAAATACTGAATGTTGCTTCGTCAGCTGCGTTTTTCCCGGGACCTTTAATGGCTGCCTATTATGCTTCAAAAAATTATGTACTGAATCTTTCTGAATCATTGTACCGTGAACTTAAGGAAAAGGGAAGCAATGTAAAAATAAGTGTTTTGTGTCCCGGACCTGTACAGACAGAATTTAATATAAGGGCAGGAGTTACAAACAGCTTTAAGCCGGCTGACAGTGAAATGGTCGCAAGGTATGCAATAGATGAGGCACTGAAGAACAGGTTTTATATCGTTCCGACTCTTCATATGAAGCTTGGTATTATCGGAGCATCAGCGGCACCTGATATGCTGCTTTCAAAGATAGTATATAAAGTTCAGAAGGGTAAAAAACCGCTTTAATAAAAAAATCGAATTCTCAAATGAGAATTCGATTTTTTTTTAGTAATAATGTAAATTAATTATGCAAGTATATTCTTTAATTTAACAAGGTCAATAACAGAAAGCTTTCCGTCACCGTTCATGTCAAGAGCATCTCTTGTTTCGAAATCAAGATTTGCTTTGCCAAGCATTGCATTAAGGAGAAGTGTGAGGTCTGAAGCATTTACTACGCCGTTGCCGTCTGCATCGCCTTTGAGTTCTTCAGGTTCCTGAACCTTAGTAGTTGTTGTAGCCTTTGTAGTAGTTTTTGTTGTAGCTGCAGTGGTAGCCTTTGTTGTTGTTACTTTTTTAGTTGTTGTAACAGGAGCTTCTGTAACTACTGTTGAAGAACCGCCATTGCCTGTATATACTGTGATTGAATCGATAGTGAACTGTCCGCAGTCGATCCACCAGATACCAAATTTGAGCTGACCTTCGTACTGAGTCTGAATAACCTTAGCAACTGAAGAAGGAACTTCCCATTCGATAGAACCTGAATTTCCTGAGATCTTCTGTTCCATATCATCAGACTGAGC
>JAZQPR010000157.1:0-4005 GCA_045628605.1 Oscillospiraceae bacterium | reverse complement strand
GAACAGCCAGCCGAAGAACGGAGGCTCCGGTTTAACTTTTACTCTTACAGTAAAGTGATCTTCGCCGTCCTGATGCATGGGTACTTCTTTTCCGAACCGGTCAAGTACGGAGTTTACAAGCTTTGTGTGAAATCTTAGTTTTACTTCCTGTGATTCTCCGCTGAACATTGAAAAGGAAGAATTCATGTATTCGGCAATACTGAAGTCATCAGGCATCTTTACTGCATCCTCTTCAAGTACAGTTACGTCTTCCATTCGGTCAACTCTGAAGTTTGTAATTGAGTTTCTTTTCTCATAATGAGCAATAAGATAATACTGCTCATCGTTCCATGCGAGAGTGAAAGGAGAACAAACACGTTCGCCATCACGGTATTTCTTTTCTTTTGAAATATCGAAGTCAAAATATCTGAAGGAAATCTTCTTTCCTTCTTCAACAGCACGGTTGATAACATCGACATTCAGATAAATTCTTTCGTTCATTGACTTTACTCTGTTGGCAATGAACACCTGTCTTTTCATCTGCTTTGCTTCATAAACACTTGAAAGCTTTTCAATCTTGCTCAGTAGCTCATCAGATTTTTTCTTTGTCAGGAAACGTGAAGAGGGAACTGCATCAGCAAGAAGCTTGAGTTCCGGTAATTCAAATTCTCTGCTTGCAACATAGTAACCTGATTTGTTTCCTTTGAGCTGGACTATATCAAGTCCGTAAGCCTTTAAAGCATCAATGTCATCATATATGGCTTTTCTTGCGGCAGATATTCCGCACAGTTCAAGCTGACTGATGATTTCGCTCATTGTTATGTAATGATTCTCATCTGTTTTTTCGAGAAGAATATTGTACAGGTACAGTATTTTCAGACGATGATGAGTGTTTTTAGCTTCTCCCATTTTTATTTTCTCCTGTTACAGTCAGGCGAGCATATCTGATCCCGGTATGTATGGCACGCTGAGATCATATCCTCTGCTGTTCATGTCTTTTATCTTTATCAGAACTATGTCATGAGGAACACAGAGAACCTGTGCAGTTTCCATTGTAGTCAGACCAAGTTCTGCATTCTCTGTTATATCTTCATCACTGATGAGATAGTTTGCAGCAAATGTATTTGCTTCTATTTCAAATTTTGAACGCATATTGTATAAACTGTTTTCCGAAAAAGGAGAGAGTGCAGCTTCTTTTCTGTGAAGAAAGTAATGTCCGAGTTCATGGAACATTACAACATCCGCCATCTCATCAGACAGATTTTCATTAAGTATAATAAATGAATTTCTCCTGTCTATCGTAAACAGTCCTTTTACATTTCCGAGATTATCGTAAAAGACATTGATGCCGCACATCTCAGCAATCTCATATGGATTACAGGTTTTATATTTTCTTTTTAGTTCTTTCACAAAATTATATATATCATTTAGAATCATATACACCACCCTTTCGAGTTGATACACATAATTGTCATTGCTTTATGGTTAATTTAATTATACCATAACCCGGTGTCCCGTTTTCAGTACAACCGATTATTCTTCGGAATTTTTTTCTTCAGAATCTTTTCTGTACTTCTTAGGAGTATATTTTTTATTGATCTCCGTTGACATGTTATATGCTTTCTGAAGGGCAGCAAAAACATTTTTCTTGTCTTCATCTGAAAGATCGCCGCCGGCAAAAAGTGCATTTGCATTTCTGATAAGTCTTTCGGCTGATTCCTGACCACGTTTTCCTCTTTTCTGCTTTGCTTCGACTATGAAATATTCTTCATCAGAAATCAAAGCATTCTGGTCAACACCAAAGATATTTGCAATTCTTTCAATTGTTTCAGTTTTAGGGTAACGTGCCCCAAGCTCATAGTTCTGAACTGAACGAAGTGTTATTCCGAGTTCCTTTGCAAGTTCAGCTTGTGTCATGCCGCTTAATCGTCTTAATTTAGCTAATCGTTCTTTGAATTCCATGGTAAACCTCCGTATATTATTCCGTGTTTCTCAAAATATTTTCTGCTGTTCGTCTTGACAAATAAAAAATCCTGTTTTATAATGTTCGTAAGAATTCGTGTTCGTATCGTTTCGTAAATTATTATAGCATTGAATAATTCGGTTGTCAACAATTATTCGAAAATTTGCAAAGAAAAACGGAGGTACAGAATGAGAAATAAGAAAAATTTAATAACCGTGGAACAGCTTGAAGCAACGAAATCACTTCTCAAGCTTTACAAGACTGTTCTTCATAATGTAAACAACAGACTGTATGATCTTGATGAACTCACATACGTCACAACCCGTAAGCATCTCACAGATCTTGTCGGAGGACTTGTTGAGTTTGAGATTCAGGATAATCCGGTAACATTTAACGACAGGATTAATTCATGTTACAAGAGTCTGTCGCTGCTTGAAATGATCGACGAGTCGGTTGTACTTGTACACGATTATCCGGATAACGGCAGGCTTTATTATGATATTATCAATCTGTATTACATGGGTATCAGTGATAATTCTCATGAAGATGTTATGGAGATGCTTGATCTTACCCGTGCAACCTATTACCGCAGTCACAAGAAGGCACTTGAGTGCTTTTATCTGCATTTTATCACGGTTCTGAAAAAGGCAAATTACACTTTTGATACGCAGAAGTTTCTGAATGAATACGCCTGAATCATAGAAAAAGCTTTTCTAAAAGGACGTATCATTGAAAAAACTGTTCAAGCACTGCGGTGCGGGTTGGGTTGACAGCAAGCATCGCCTTTGTGGCTACACTCGTGATTTTTCAGGGAAAATTCACTCGCCCACAAACGCCCGTATTCACAAATCAGGAACCTGACCTGATTTGCAATACTGAGCTTGCTGGGATATCCCAGACCCTTATTAATTCGGCAATACTGCCTCAGAGATAATGCAAGCAAATACTCGCTTGCAGAAAGGAGAACGATATGGCTGAAAGGCTTCGTCCTATTCTTTTACGTTTCTTTGTAACGCAGGAGGAGAAGGATTGTATTCAGAAAAAAATGACGCTGATGAACATCAGGAATATGTCTGACTATCTAAGAAAAATGGCTATGGAAGGCAGACTGATTAAGGTAGATTATTCAGTTTTTGATGATGTTGCCAAGAGTCTTGAAAGCATTTCCGCAAATATAAATCAGATAGCAAAACGTATAAATGCTACTGACACAACATATGCAGGAGATGTTCGTCAGATAAAACAGAAACAGGAGGAGATATGGCAGTTACTGAACTCCATAGAATCACGACTACCCTGAACAAAGCTCTTGAATATATTGAGAATCCGAAGAAAACTGATGACAAACTGCTCGTATCTTCATTTGCGTGTTCGCCGCAAACTGCCTTTCATCAGTTTAATCAGGTTAAGAGAAACTCAGGGAAAACGGAGGGAACACTTGCGTTCCATCTGATACAGTCGTTTGCTCCCGGAGAAGTTGATTATGAGAAGGCACATGAGATAGGAACACAGCTTGCTGATAAGGTTTTTCAGGGAAAATATCAGTATGTAATTGCTACTCATATAGATAAAGGTCATGTTCATAATCACATAATTGCTAACTCTGTCAGCTTTAAGGACAACAGCAAATTTCATTCGACTGCGAGTACGCTAAGATTCATCAGAAGAACAAGTGATATGCTGTGTCATGAGAACGGATTATCTGTAATTGAACATCCGAAGGAGCATGGAATTACTCATTATGAGCATGAGCTTAAAAAGAAAGGTCAGAGCTGGAAAGCATTATTACGGGAAGCTATTGACGGTTGTATCATCAAAGCAAGAGACTGGGAAGAATTTCTGTTTCTTATGGAAAAAGAAAAGTATGAAATCAAGCCGGGAAAGTATTATTCATTCCGTGCTGAAGGACAGGAACGCTTTACAAGGTGCAAGACACTTGGTTCTGATTATACTGAAGATCAGATACGAAGTCGAATTTCCGGAGGAAAGCATATTGAAGTCGAACAGGATGAGAATGTTTCACGTCTTATTGACCTTGAAAAGCTTCTTGAAGGCAGGGAAGG
>JAZQPR010000156.1:0-5240 GCA_045628605.1 Oscillospiraceae bacterium | reverse complement strand
AATAACTTTTTTCTGTTTCTGCTGAAGCAGAAAATTTCCTATCATTTCATAAAAGTCTTTTTCATCTTCATCTTCAGATTCCAGAACTAACTGGAGAGTGTCTTCCGGTTCAAGATTTTTTATTTCATTATATATTTTTGTGTATTTAACTACATCGCACATTTTATCGACCTCCAAATGTATTGATTCTCTGATTTGATTATATCATAGCATGGAATATTAATCAATCATAAGTTTTATTCTATTCTGAAGTAATCCAGCATATTCTTCATCTTGATATATGCCGCTGTTCACTTTATACTGTCTTTCATACAACAAAGTTCTTTGGTTTGTCTCCGTCAAATTAGCTTGAAGGAAAAAATATTACATCTGCCATATTACTATTCACTTTCTCTCTATATTCTTTTGCTTTTCAAAAAAAGCTTTACTGATTAACGCATACTCTTCATATGTACATACTTTTCTGCAGACCGGCTCAAATGATTTTGTTACTTCGAAGCATTCTTTTATGTTATCACACGGATACTGTTCACAATGTCCGCAATGTTCTATCTGCTTATCATTTGTACACGAAACAACATTATATCTGCACCAGTTCTCTTTTTTACACCCTGTACAGGAAATTTCTTTACTACTGACAACATGGTCTCTGTAACCTATCCTGTACCACAACTCTGCAGTATTAACCAATTCGGTTTCTGTTTTATTATATGGTTCTTTTACATATCTCGGACACGCGGAACAGTCATTCCCGCATGCCGCAATTATTCTTTCACTCATATGTTTTCTGCTACTCAAAATGTGTTTAAATATACTCAAGCACACCGAGATGTTGTAAGTTCTCACGAATCTTACTTACTGTTTCACTGTGTATGCTTTTGTAATCTGTAAACAGATATACTACTAACAAGTTCATGTACACTCCACAGTCGTAAATTCCCGACTAAAGCCATCGGTACACATCTATAAATTCATTTTAATGATTAGATATAGATTTTTTCATCTAAAGTAGCTTTTCCTTTCTTTAAATTTTTGTTTTGCCACTTGATTTTTGTGGTCTTATACCATAAGCCGCCAATCCCAACAGAGTTCTACCTCGTAATTAACAAGACTATTTCAACTTGTACTGGATATATCTCATTAGCCCAACTAGTTTTAAGTCACCAACTAATACTCTGGATTTTGAGTATCTTTGAGCATATTTGCTCACATTTGTCAATCGAATCAATTACTTAACAATTCTCCTTACATATAAAATATGTTTTTATGTGCAGAGCAAAATCTGTTATGATGTATATGTAACCCATCATCATTATTATATTATAACTAAGCAATATTGTCAAGATTTTTAGTCACGTATCAAATGTAACAAAATATAATGATCCAATAAGCCCTTATTTACGCCTATCGGAATTATAAAACCTAAACCCTTACACTCTCCTCCAGCACTCTCTTAGTCTCCTTCCAGTCAGGCAGCATCACCTGAAGCAAAGAGTAAAAATCCTTTGAGTGGTTCGGATGTATGAAGTGGCAGAACTCATGATACACGACATACTCTATACAGTACATAGGTGCCTCAATAAGTCTTTTATTCAAAGTAATTACACCTTTCTTAGGCATACAGCTTCCCCATCTGGCTGTCATTTCTCTTATCCTCAGTTCCGGAAACGCTACGCCGTATGGTATGAATCGCTTATGGACCTCATGCATCACTTCGTCAAACACTGTCATGCAGTAGTCATTTATCCATTCTGTGAACTGTTCTTTGATTCTCGGCTTGTAGTCCAGACGCAGTGCTCGTATATGAACATACACTCCATCACAGAATACTGATTCAAAAAAGTCCTTTTCGATGCTTAATCTCAGATTTTTTCCGAGAAGCGTAACATTCTCACCACTCACAAACTGAAGTTCTGCCGGCGGTTCAATGTCTGTTCTGAAGCTGTCAACTGCTTTTCTGATGTAATCGCCTTTACTTTTTACAAAATCCTGAATTTCTTCTTCAGGTACGCATGACGGTACAGATACGTACACTGTACCGTCATGACGTATTCTGAGATTTATATTTTTAACGTTCTTTCTTTCAAGTGTATATTCGATTAAACCTGATTCTGTCTGAACAGATTTTATTTCTGATGATATCGCTGTCATTAAAATCTCCTCAGAGCAATAGTCTTTATGTTATCAATAAGTTTATCCATTAGTCCAAAGTCAAGATCCCATCCGTTATTATCGCTGTAATCATAAAGAAGATCGTCAAGTGCAATTGAAATCTTCTTATGAATATCACTGTTTGAAGTCCATTCAACCTTGCTGTACTCCTTGATTATATCAGTAATATCCGATGACAAATCTGCAAGAATATCATTTCCTGCATCTATCTTGTTATCAGAAAATACAGCTGTAACAACACCGTAAAATGCCTGTGCATGAACATTGTTTTTGATTTTCTCAGGGTATGTTGCATCTGTTTTTCCGCTGGTGTATTCAGCGAGAATGATGTTCATCCTTGCAAGATATTCTGCTTCTGTAATTACCTGATTTTTATACTGTTCAAGGGCATCTTTGATTTTCTTCGAAAAACTGTCATAATAAGCAGGATTTTCATCTCTCTTCAGTGAAATGCTCTTTGTAAGTCTAGAACGAATTGAATCAGCCTTACCTCTGTCAGAACCGAGCTCCTTAAGCTGTTCCTGTATTCCTTCATTGTCAAGAATATCTACAGGAGCGGTAATCACTTTCAAATCTTTAACATGAAGATTCTGGTCAAGAAGATTCTGCATTATCGGTTCGTACTCTGCATTGTCTATTGCATCAGCATATCTGATTTTTACAGTTTTTCTTAGTTTTGAAAAGAATACAAAATCATTCTTGTATTTATTAATCTCATTACCGGAAACTGCTTCATATGCTTTTTCTGAATTCACTACAACAGATAATTTCTTTCCGAATTTACAAAGAAGATCATAAAAATCATTTCTGAGTTTTTCTTCTGCAAGCACGTCTTCATATTCATTGACATCGTCCTTGTTTTTAACACCTTTGAAAATATCACATACCTGCGAATATGCTTCTCTTAACTCTCCTACTACTGTCATTACATCAACAATAGCTCCCTGAAGTTCTGAACCTTCATAGTTTTCAAGACCTGCTCCGCTGTACATATTCATTGCAGCATCAAGTTTCTGAATAAGTCCTCGGTAATCCACAATCATACCGAAGTCCTTACCTTCGTATAGACGGTTTGTTCGGGCTATTGCCTGAAGGAGACTGTGTTCCTTTAGTTCTTTGTCAATGTAAAGTGTCTGACATACCGGTGCATCAAATCCGGTAAGAAGCTTACTGCAAACTATGAGGATATCTATCTCACCGTCACAGAATTTATTCTTCAGATTTTCTTCATACCGGTCTTCATCACTGTACTGCTTCATCATTTTATTCCAGAATGCATGTACTTTGTCATCAGTTTCAGACAGAATATCATCTTCACCTTCACGCTCATCCGGTTTTGAAATTACCACCGCACAATTCAGACCGAGCTGTTCGAGAACCTCAAAATATCTTACAGCATCTCGTTTGAAGTTTGTTGCAAGCATAGCCTTCATGCCTGTATTTTTCACACTGTTTGTAAAGTGTTCTTCGATATCAAGTGCTATTCTGCGGATTCTTGCATCCGTTGAAGTAAGACGCTTTATGCTGCTCCATTTCTGCTTGAGATCATTTCTTTCATTATCATTGAGTCGCTGGGTTGTTTTATTGAACCACATGTCAATATTACTTTCATCGACTGTCTGATCAACAAATCTTCCTTCGTAAATAAGCGGCACTATTGCCTTGTCATCAACGGCATCCTTAATCGTGTACTTATGAATATAGTCACTGCCGCCAAAACGCCCTACTGTTGATTTTTCACGTTTCATGAGCGGAGTTCCTGTAAATCCGATATAACATGCATTTGGGAATACTATTCTCATTTTGGCAGCAAGTGTTCCATAGTTACTTCTGTGGCTTTCATCAACGAGTACAAAAATATCTCTGCTTTCAACCTTGACTTTCTGATTTTCCGCAGTATTGAATTTATTGATAATCGTAGTAATAACATCCGCTCTGTTATCCTGAATGAGTCCTACAAGGTTCTTACCTGACGTAGCCTTTGCAGGGGAAAGTCGTGTATGAGCAAATGTCGTTGCTATCTGGTTATCAAGATCTTTTCTATCAGTTACAATGATTACCTTTGGATGAACTGAACTCAGTTCCATAAGAATATACTTAGCCAGCATTACCATAGTAAGCGACTTGCCGCTTCCCTGTGTATGCCAGATTACACCGCTCTGACGATTGCCGTATTCATCACTTCTGCTGACAGTTTCGATTATTTTTCTTATTGCAAAGTACTGCTGATGACGGCATATTTTCTTTATGTTTGCATCATATACAATGAAGTACTTTGTAAATTCCAGAAGTCTTTCAGGTGCAAGAAGAGAAACAATATCCTTGTCCTGCTGAGTAACACTTCTTTCAGTAATACTTTCTGCAAGTATTTTATCACGCCATTCTGTTTCTTCTTCATTCCAAACACACCAGAATTTCTTTGGTGTGCCTGTAGTAGCGTACTTTACAAAATTCTTGTTTGAAGCAACCACAAGCTGAGTAAATTTAAAAAGCTGTGGTGTATAGTCCTGCTTCTGATTTCTTATCATCTGTTCAACCGCCTGATCAACAGAAATCGTCGGTGCCTTGCACTCAATTACAGCAAAAGGAATGCCGTTTACAAAAAGTACAATGTCAGGTCTGGTGTCATGCCTTCTGTCCTGACTCTGAACCGCAAATTCTTCTGTTACATGAAATACATTTTTGCTGATATTATCCCAGTCAATGTATCTCATATTGAATTCCTGAGTTCTTCCGTCTGCCTGTGTTTCCGGAAAACTCTTTCCAAGCATAAGGTCATTGTATATTTTTTCGCTTGATACAATCAGATTATCAGCAAGCGGCTCGTCAAGTTCCCTTGCAGCTCTGTCTATTGTCTCCTCAGAAAAATGACGTTCTTCTCCGTTATAGGTATAGCTGTTTATTTTTCTGAGCTGGCTCTTAAGTACATCTGAAAGAATTACATTGTACTGATTATCTCGTTTTGCATCACACTGTTCAATGGAAAGATAAGTGTATCCGAGTTTAATCAGCAAGTCAATTGCAGGGAGTTTACTTATTCTGTCTTCGTAAAATTCCGCTCTGTTCAT
>JAZQPR010000155.1:0-6028 GCA_045628605.1 Oscillospiraceae bacterium | reverse complement strand
GAAATACACACCATCAGAGCAGAGACTCAGCAAATGAGCATAACTGTCACTCACTTATAGACAGAAGGGACGAAGGAATTTAGGGATAGAGCATCTATACCCCGTTAGACATGAGAGGGTCATCGCTGTAAGAATATGGGTTTACCACAAGGCCAGAAAAAAATACCAATAACAGACGGGTAGCTTTGCTATACTCATTTTCTGAAAAAATCGGCACTTGATGCCGCAATCTGTCAATAACTACTCTTTATTATTCCAATGTTTGAGATAAAAATCGAAGAAAAACAGAGAAAACGAGAGATATTTTAAGAAAATCGAAAGATTATATAGAGAGGTAGTATATGAAGAAAAAATTTATTGGTACAGTTTTAGCAGCATTATTATCAGTATTCTGTTTTTACGCATGCGGCGGGAGCAGCATGGATGCTGACATTGAGAAAAATTCAGAAACAGCCTGTTTCAGTCCTGTAGATGATTTTTTTGAAAGTATTGAAACTTCAGATAACATGCTGCAGTTTCACTCGATATATAATAAAAAAATGTTCGAAAAAGAACATGAGTATGACGGCATGCTTGCAAATCAAGAAAGTTTGAAAGACTATTATATAAGAATCCTTGAAAATCTTTATGGAGAAAATGTTAATATCACATACAATGTTTCAAAGCAGGAAAAGCTTGCCGGATCAGATCTGGATCATTATAAAGAACTTTATAAAATTGCATATAATATTGATACTATATCTGAAGGATATGATCTGAAACTTGATGTTAAATTTGAAGGCAGTGATGGTGAATATACAAAAGAAACAGATTTTATAGTTCTGAATTTTAAAGATATGGGATGGTTACTGTTTCCTAATAGCGTTGACGATTTTTTGAGATGGCTCATGGATGAAAATCGCAAAAGTCCTACTGGGGTTTTACCATGATGAAAAACTTCAAAATCAGTATCATAATCTATCTGTAAAACAAAAAACTGAAAGAACAAAAATCAGTTCTATCAGTTTTTTATTATCCTACTTTACTTTATGTGATTTGACGGACTTATCTCCTCAAATTGAGAGAATGTTTATTTAATATTTATAGTAAACGACAAAATAAAATGATATTATTTTTTTTTAGAGGAACTAAGATAAACCGTAATTTATGTCAATGAATCGTGATAATACGACAGCTAAAAAAGGGAAAACAATGAAAAAGGAAAAAAACAAATTAACAAAGTGTATAATGATTCTGTCAGCGGTATTACTGCTTTCGCTAAGTGTATCAGGATGTGGCCAGGATAAAAATGTACCGGTTTCGGAATTTTCAGATTCCATAACGATATCTGAAGTCGAAGCTGAGATTCCGGAAGAAACAGAAGTGACTTCAGTGGCAGAGACAGAAACTGAACAAACAGAGGAATCAGGTGAAGAATTTGATTTTGTGAGTACACTGGAATCAACCTATATATGCGGACATCAGCTTTCATATCCGCTGACGTGGAGACAGTTTGAAGATGATTTTGAAATTGACATGGAGTCATGGGATTCCCAGTTTGGTAAATCACTTTTTAATGTTATGTATAACGGGAATAGAGTAGGCATGTTTATGATTTCTGACTGTGAAAATACCGACATGCTTAATAGTGAGTCGAAAATTGTAATGATAAAAATAAGCAGCTACGATGATAATGGCGATATTCAATTGTTTTCTGTTAATGGTATTACTTTTAACAATAAAAGAAGTGAAATACGTGAAATACTGGATGATAAACATGATAATAGTGTTATCAAAACAATTGATAACTATCACGAAAAAGGTATCGGGGCTTTCAGGCTTTTTTATGATTTGACTGACGAAGAAACGCTGCAAACTCTTTCAATAAGCTCGTTTGTCGAATAAAAATATATAAACTGAATAGAAGAAAAGGTATGAATAGCTTAAAATAGTGTTTTAATCGTCATAAAGTAGTTATATAATTAAATTAAGACGAAATTGGAAGAGACCCGTGGGTTCGATGACTCAAAAATTGGGGGTCCAGTTCACTATTGAAGCAGTGCAGGTGATTCGAAAGTATGAAGAAAGGTGATTATAAATGGAATTGAGAGATGTATATGATTGACTTTTTTTGCAAAGCTTCTGAAATTATAGTAAAGATAATAATGCTTTATTCTCAATACATTATTATCTTTGGCTGTTTATTGGGGATGATTTTAATTCTATTTGCCCGAAAGATTATCAAAGACGGACTTGCGGCCAGAATAGTATTTTCGGTTTTTTTGGCTGGTTGTATCGGAGCTGTCGTGATATGCAAAATTAATTTTGCGATGAACAAATTTGCTTGCATAATTATGTGTGTATATATAATATGTGATATGAAAAAACTTATTTCGCTTGTGAGAAAGGGTATTAAAAGACAAAATGACTCCAAGAGAAACAGTATTATTTGTGTGGCGTTTTTGACTGCAATATGTGTTGTTTTGTTTGCGGGCGTTATTTCTATCGAAATAAAATATCCTTATAAGATTGATGGAAAGATAATAAGTGTTGTGACAGAAAAAAAAGAAAAGCACACCAGAAGAGGTAATCATGTATATTGGGATGTGTCATACCGTGTCAGTGCCAAAGGCGGAGGGCAGTATAGTGCAGGCAATTATGATTTGCTGTTTGAGGAAAATCCTTCGCCGTTTGCCGACATAGATCTTACAAAACAACATTATGAAGATATGAAGGATAAGAGTATCATGGTTCGTAGTAGTTCAGAGCAATGTGAAAATGAACTGGTAGCCTTGAATGAACAATATTTAATTTTATTTTGGGCATTAGCTTTCTTGTATTTGATTATTTCAGCTTTGATAAAAATGAACAGAAAAATAATAACACTTGAGAAAACAAATAAAACAGACAAAGCGAATAACAATAATGGAGCGGTAAACTCTGGCAGTGTATGAAAAATGAAGATATGAATTGATTATTCGGAGTCCTTATTTTTGAGCATAAAAATCGTATCAAGGTAGATTTTGTGTGCGGAAGTAAGAATGGTATTGTGGAATAGAATACGATCTTGTGGCGGCTCCGTTTCAGTCTCTTCATAATCTTCTTTTAATGGGATTGGCTAACAATCCCTTTTTTTTCTGAATGACCCACCCAAAATGGTGCATCGTTCAACTAATAATCTTTTTGTTTTTTTGCCTTTGTAACACTCTTTCTCATTTTAGCATTCATCCATTATAACAACATAGAGGATATCCCCCGCCTCTGCAGGCGGCGGGTTCTATCTTTCCGCTCAGTCGGAGTACAATCTCCGACTGTTTGGTCAGCGATTCTGCGAATCGCCTCTGCTTGTTAAAAGCAGAGCTTTGAACCCGGAGCCTTTTGAGGCGGGGGATATCCTCTTCGTCGTTATATTCCAAAAACAGAGCATAATCACATACAAATATTCTTTTTTGGATATTTATTGACAAAATGTCAATTTGTTGATATAATATAGTTGTTTCATTTGAAAAAATGTAAAAAATACATTAAATACATTTTTCAAAAATATTATATAAATCAAATAAGGAGACAATTATGAATCAGATGAAAAAAATTTTAACACTTGCATTATGCATTGCAAACGTAACAGCAGTTACATTCCCACAGGCAATCAACTACCCTGACACAGCGATCGTTGCATCCGCTGCAGATGCCGTTTTTGAAATTGATCAGCTTCCAATGCGCTGGTCAGGAGAATATGACGGACAAAGTGATGATATCGCTGTAAGAAGAAATCTTGAAATTCGTGTTCAGGAAGTTGCTGAGGATTACAGTTTTACAGGAACCGCTGTTATATCACCTTCTGATAAAAGTGACGCACAATATGCTGTTAACGGAAGCTATTACATCAAAGGAACAATTGACCCTGAAACCGGAAAAATTTCTGCAAGCGGCTATGAATGGATCGACAGACCGTCTTCTAATTTTTCGTTTGTTCAGTTATCAGGAAACATTAACCCTGAAACATTTGCAATTGAAGGAGAAACCGACAAAGGCATCTGGCTGATGGAACCTGTACAGTTTCATTATGAAGATCTGTGCGGAGCATGGGACGGTACATATACCGGTAATAAAAACTCAACAAATATCGAAAGAGAGATCCGTCTGGACATCGACAAGTGCACTGAAGACGGAATAATAGAAGGTTCTGCAAAAATTGACGGTGGTGAAAACGGAAGCTATATTTTCGACGGTACAGTTGACTTTGAAACCGGAGAAGTAAAATATAAAGGGACAAAATGGATAGACAATCCGGATAATTTCTCGTTTGCTGATTTTGACGGCATACTTAACACCAAGACTCTGACCATCAGTGGCACAACTGACAACAGTATTAATAAACCGTTTACCATCCGCAAAATTTCAGATATCTATGACAGTCCCCGCATTGATCTAAGCAATTTACCCAGAAACTGGACCGGTGATTATGATGGTCATAGCAATAATATTGTTGTAAGAAGAAATTATGAGCTCCATATAGCAGCTATTGACGAAAACGGTGATTTTCAGGGAACAGCGGCATTTTCTCCGTCCGAACTTGGCGATCCTGAATTAGCTGCAACCGGCAGTTATAAGATGAAGGGTAATATTGATCTGCGTACAGGCAATATAACAATGAAAGGCTATGAATGGATCGAAAAGCCTGAAGATTATGAAAATTTTGATTTTGCTTTGCTTAAAGGACATATGGACGCAAAGAATTATACCATCAGCGGTACAAGTGATAAAGGTGTATGGAACATGCAGGCTAACGGCTTTGACATTATCGACTTTAACAAGCTTCCAAAGAAATGGAAAGGTACTTACGACGGCTTTTCCGGTGAAAACACTGTCAAGCGCAACCTTGAAATGTTTATCGATACTATAAATGAGGACGGCGATTTTGAAGGTACTGCTTCACTATCCACTAATGAAGACGTTAATCCTGAATACAGACAGAACGGAAGCTATAAAATGAAAGGTCATATTTCTGCAGATACCGGTGCTATCACCATGCAGGGCTATGAATGGATAAACGAACCTGAAGACAATGGAACACATATTATGCTTGCATTCATCGGAGATATTGATCCTGTTGATTTTGTAATTAACGGTACATCAGAAAAAGGTGAATGGTCCATGAAGAGTGACAAAGCAATTGACTTTGACAAGCTTCCAATGGAATGGGCCGGAACCTATGACGGCTTTTCCGGTGAAAACATCATCAAGCGCAACCTTGAAATGTTTATCGATTCTATAAACAAGGACGGTGATTTTGAAGGTACTGCTTCACTATCCACCGATGAAGACGTTGCTCCTGAATATATACAGAACGGAAGCTATAAAATGAAAGGTCATATTTCTGCAGATACCGGTGCTATCACCATGCAGGGCTATGAATGGATAAACGAACCTGAAGGCAATGGAACACATAATATGCTTGCATTCAGTGGAAATATTGATCCTATTAAATTCGAAATTAACGGTACATCAGAAAAAGGAAACTGGTTTATGAAAGAAAAAATAACAGTTCTTCCGGGTGATGCCGATGAAGATGGTACAGTTTCTGTTGCAGACTGTGTGCTTCTCCAGAATTTCCTTTTAGGCAAGAACGTTGATTTTAACTGGCAGGCAGTAGACATGAATCACAACGATCAGCTTGACATATTTGATCTCATTCTTTTAAAAAGCATGCTGCTTAACTGATAAGTTTATTAAAAACTCTTAAATAACTCAAATAAAAAACAACAATATCCACCTCATACGGGGTGGATATTGTTGTTTATGCAAACCTGATACATTAAAATCAGAGACATCGATATGAAAGTATTTTTACTTCATCATTTTAATGAAGGAACCTGTGTAGTTCAACTTTGATGTTCATCTAAGGTTAAATTTTCGAAGAAAGTTCCTTAACTTCATCAAGAGAGAGATTAAAAATATCAGCAATCTCCTCAAAAGTCATTTTACCCAGTGCGATTGCCTTTTTTGCAGTCTCCAGACTGTTTTCACGAGCACCTTCAATTTTCCC
>JAZQPR010000154.1:0-4684 GCA_045628605.1 Oscillospiraceae bacterium | reverse complement strand
ATTTCCGCCAATGAAAGCTTATTTACATCAATTATAAGCTCACTTGCAAAAAGCTCATCCTCATCTATCTTTTTGATAAATACAATTTTTCTTGTACCATTTCCTGTGATGTCTGCATAGCAATTATAGAATACTCCGGTTGTTGTTCTGTATTCAATCTTCTCTGGCTTTCCGAATTTAACTGTAAATTCTTTTACTACCTTTTCTTCATTGATTACATTATCAAGTTCTGATGCAGATGAAAAATACATCTGAGCAACAGATTCACAGTTTTTATCAGGCGAGTATGAATATCCATGATAAATTTCAGCTGAATGGAAATCTTCTTCTGTATATCTTTCCTCGTCAGGAATGTCATATTTTATTTTATTGTCAGACATTAATTCTATGGTGTTTACTCTTTTTACTTCATTTGGCAGTTCATTTTTATCCATAAAACTAAAGCATTTAAGTACTGCATCACCAATTTTAACCGGATCAGATGTTGGATTCATATAAATCAAATCTTTATTTTCATATCCACCATAACCTTTATTATTATCAAGTCTATATGTTGGAGAAACAATAATAGTTTGATCTGAATTTAAATTAATTCCACATAAACTATATTTTTTGTTGAATGATTTATATGACTTGCATTTTGTTGATTTTTTTATAAAATCATCCTCTTTTCTTTCTGCAAGAGTCCGTGCATCTACCCAACGTGTTTTTATATGATCAAATGCTTTATTCACAGCACTC
Organism: Oscillospiraceae bacterium; assembly: GCA_045628605.1. GTDB lineage: Bacteria > Bacillota > Clostridia > Oscillospirales > Ruminococcaceae > HUN007. Next base: position 3,943 of record JAZQPR010000154.1, on the reverse strand, counting down.
CCAATAGTTTCTGCGTCAACTGAATCTTCAAGAATTAAATGCCAGGCCATATTTGTAGAATACCAACCGATAGTTGTTATTCGTGGTGAAACAATGAATTGATTTTCACCTCTGTAAATATCTAAAACATATGGAAACTGTAACTCCTTACAGTATTGATGATGTATGCCGGTTACCTTATCTTCTTTTTCGTATTCTTCAATTCTCATCATAGTAATTTCATAACTTAAATCCATGATACTATTATCCTTTCAATATATAGACTGTCATTCCGTGTTTCTCGACAAACATATTTATTATTTTTGCCTGTTCATCAGAAATAGGAATATCAGGAATAACTAGTTCTAACACCTTACTATCATAATCTGATTTTAACAATGGTTCAGCTTGTCCCCGGACAAAACCATTTACATTGTTAACTTCAGGATATTTATTTTCAAAATCATTCATTTTGTCAATATATTTTTGTAATCTTTTTTTTAGCTTATCAGGATTTTTATATCCACTGGCACCTAAATCTAAACTTTTAGTATTGATTAACTTTCTACCTTCCATGACGGATCAATATACGACGAATAATTGAAATATGAGATATTCGAAGAATGAACCGGAGCTGTTTCTTTTTTTATGTATTCACTTATACTGTCAGAAATGCTCTTTTCAGAATCATCGTAGTAAAACAGATTTCCATGAAATGTTTTAGCAAGGTCTTCATAAAACTCTTTAGCTGTATCAGATGATGATTTTGAAATAACATATGAACCATGCAAAGAATTTAAACCAAGAATTTCGTTAAGTATATCATCAGAAGGTCGTACAGAAGGATCATAATTGCTGGCAGATAAAGAAAAGACAAATATATTATCGAATTCTTCATCCTCTCTCTTACTGGATTCGAGAGCCATTTCCATAGGAGTAATCATACAGGAGCTGTTATTTAAAACTGATGGATTAAGAACTGAATACGTCTGTTCAAGATAATAAGAAACTCCTATAAATTCATCGACATACAAATAACTGTCAAGACTGGAATAGTTGCCAAAATAACCTTTTATCGAATTATATGAAGATGCTGTTACATTTTTATTAATGGGAGTCTTCGAATATCCAAACACACCTACTTCAGCAGATATCAGATTATTACCGCTGTCACTCATATCAAAAAGTGGTTTGGCAATCTTTTTTATATAATCGGCAGAATTGAATCCTCTATTTTCAAGAACTGCATCTGTACAGAAAAGCACAAGATTATTCTGCGGTCCTGCCGGTTTCGGCTGACTTTTAGGTTGTGCTGATATCGTATTTCTCCATTTTTCTTTTTCAACAAGACAATACGTTCCGTCTGTATCATCAATACATGAAACTATGTTATTTTTAGTATCATACTCTGTTGGTATTGGAAATATCATATTTATACAATGCCAGACGTTTTTGATCCATATATATACTCCATATTCAATGTAAAAGGCTGCAACTTTCGTCACAGCCATTAAACTCCACTTACGGTAGGACTCACCGCTTTAATAGGTGCCACTTAACAGTAGGCCTCACTGCTTTTATAGGTTCCACTTACGGTAGGACTCACCGCATTTTGCAGATAATAAATATCCGCATCAAGCATTTTGCTTATAGATATTGTAACATAAAAGCTCATAAAATTCAAGTCAAAATAAATTACTAAATAACCATAATATTAATTTTCGCCGACACATTCGCCGACGTGCAAAAATGTCTGTCACTCTCATTATTTCAGTTTCAGTAAATTTCGGAGTTATCACTGTAACAAAAAAAGAAAAACGTCAAAGTCTTTTAAAGACCTTGACGTTTATTTTGGTTGCGGGAGCCGGATTTGAACCAACGACCTTCGGGTTATGAGCCCGACGAGCTACCGAGCTGCTCCATCCCGCGATTTATTCTGCGTTTTCACAACGCCTATTTATTATATCACTTTTTATTAAAAGAGTCAATAGATTTTTTCGGAAAATTATTAAATAATAATTATTTATTACCTATAAACAATTGATGTGAGAAAAAATTACTAAAAAATTGTCATAATAGCATAAAATATATTCCAAAAACAATCATACAGTTATATAAAAAAAAGAATAAAATCACAATTTTTAGATAGCTTTTAAAATTCTAAAAGTTTATAATTATAACAATGAAGATATTATCACCCGTCTCTATAGTTGGGCGGGTTCTATCCTTCGGTTTAGTCAGAATAAAATCGCAGACAAAACCGAAGCGATTCTGCGAATTGAATCTGCTTGTTTAAAGCAGAGCTATGAATAATGATTTTTTCACGGAGGTGTCCAATAATATGACTCCACAACAAATCGAATATGTACTTGCTGTTGCGGAAGAAAGAAGTTTTTCAAAGGCGGCGAAAAAGTTATATGTTACTCAGCCGTCGCTTAGTAAATTTATTATTAATCTTGAAACCCAGCTCGGCGTATCTCTGTTTGACAGAAGTTCTTCTCCGATCACGATTACAGAAGCAGGCCGAATATTTATCGAAACTGCAAATCACATGAAAAGTCTTGAAGAGGATATGTCTCTTAAAATGAGTGACCTTATAGGAATGAAAAACGGCACTCTTAAAATAGGCACAACATCTTTCTATGCATCAAAAATGCTTTTGCAGGTAGTATCACATTTTCATACAAAGTACCCTGATATTCAGATCTCCATTGAAGAAAATTCATGCGGCGTTCTTGAAGAAATGCTTCTGAAAGGGGATATTGATATAATGATCGGTACTCCTAACGTTGATGATACTCTGTTTAACGTGGAGGAGCTTTGTCTTGAAAAAATGTATCTTGCTGTTCCAAGAAGCAGAAGTGTAAACAGTCAGTGTGCAGAATATGCACTTGAAGTTGATGATATCAGAAACAATTCTGAGAAAATATTCAGAAAGGATTTTGTCAGCTTCGATTATTTTAAAAAAGAACGTTTTATTTTCTTAAACAACACAGATTACAATTTTCAGTCAGTGAAAAAAATATGCAAGAAAAATTCTTTTTCTCCTGTAATTTCTTTTAAATCAAACAGCCTGGAGACTGTATTTGCATATGTTCAGGCAGAGCTTGGGGCTGCTTTTATCCCTGATTCATTTATAAAATTTGCTGATATTTCAAATCATCCTGTTTATTATGCAGTTGAACCTTATGATACAGAATCGCATATCAAACTTATTTACAAAAAGAACAAATATCTTTCAAAGGCATCTGTTGAGTTTTTCAATATTTTAAGAGAACTCATCGGAAGAGGTACATGGAGATAATTTTATTAACCAGAATAATAAAAAAACACAGACTTTTCATTCGGTCTGTGTTTTTTTATTGCAAAAATTTTCTCCGGGAAGCATATATTCTGCCTCCCGGAGAGAAAGAGATTGATGATGTTTTTTAGTTTAAGAATTGATTAGCCTTTGTAATCTTTTCCGAGTATTACATTATCCTTTGAAATATACTGTTTGAGAGTTGCAAGGTCTGCAATATCAACTTCACCGTCATACTGAACGTCAGCATTTTTCAAAGCTTCTGAAGACATGTTTCTACGTGTCATTAAGTAAACTGAAAGTGTTGTAAGGTCTGTAAGATCTATTTCACCGTCAAGGTTAACGTCACCAAAAACAGGTTTTGATGAAGTATCAGCCTTAGCTGATGTTGTTGATACTTTAGTTGTAGTAGTAGCTGCTGTAGTAGCTGCTGTTGTTGCCTTTGTAGTGGTTGTGGTTTCTACAGGCGGGTTGCTTCTGTCCTTAGGCGGGTTGTCCTTAGCTACCTGAAGGATGGAATTGTAAGCAGCCTTTGGCTGATAACCGCTTGAGAACGGGAGAGGATTGTTTTCTCTTCTCCAGCTTACGCTGTCGTTTGTACCCCATACAGTAACTGCAGGGATTCTGTCATCATATTTGCAGGCAAGTGTAAAGATATCAGCA
>JAZQPR010000153.1:0-6193 GCA_045628605.1 Oscillospiraceae bacterium | reverse complement strand
GGCGGTCAGCCTATCGGCCTTAGGAAGACAAATTTGGTGGACAACTCCTTGGCTCACAGAACGACATGGCTACGATCCGACTTCCTGTTCCCATACCGAACACAGAAGTTAAGCTCTTTCGCGTCGAAGATACTCGGTTGGCGACGACCCGGGAAAATAGATCAGTGCCGGCACAACAAACAGGAGATGAAGAAATTCATCTCTTTATACATTCCTCCATAGCTCAGTCGGTAGTAGCACTTGACTGTTAATCAAGGTGTCGCTGGTTCGAGTCCAGCTGGGGGAGCCAATATAACCTCGCAGACGTATTGTTTTGCGAGGTTTTTTTATACATCTGACTCACAGTAATACATGCTTATAACAACACAGAGGATATCCCCCGCCTCTGCAGGCGGCGGGTTCTATCTGACCAAACAGTCGGAGTCCAATCTCCGACTGTTTGCTCAGCGATTCTACGAATCGCCTCTGCTTGTTAAAAGCAGAGCTTTGAACAGCACAGAGCTTTGAAGTATTTGTTTTCTTTCTACACTGCCTGATTAAATCACAGTCAATAAATTATTAGATTTATATGATTTATTGACTTTCATCTTACAAAATGATATAATATAAACAGGGATTATATGTTTTTGGGATTTTTAGATGGGGGGACTTATATGATATTTGAGGTTGATACAATCAAAACCGGCGACGAGATGGTGGTTAAACTGGATGGTCGTCTTGACAGAAAAACTTCTCCTGAGCTGGAACATGAACTTGAGAAAAAACTTAGTGATGATGTTAAAGAACTTGATTTTGATTTTGAATATCTGATAAATATTTCATCAGCAGGTTTAAACGTATTACTTGATATTCAAAAGAGAATGAAAGCGCGTGGTGGTATAGTAAAGATAAAACATGCAAGTTCATTTATTGTGGATGTGTTCGATATTACAGGAATATCTGAACAGATCTGTGTGGAATAGTATCAGGGGCAGATCTCTGTTAGCTTTTGAAGTTCGATTTTTTGAATATCATAAATTATTTATTATAAGAAGGAAAGAGTTATGGAAAGCATTATAACAATAAAATTGAACACTTTAAAAGATTTCAGAGAATTTATGGAAGTTTCTACAATGTTAAACGGATCCGCAAGAGCAATTCAGGGCGAAACAAATGTTGATGCCAAGAGTACACTCGGTATAGCTTCAATAATGGACTTTGGCAGCTTTAATCTTAAGTTGATTGATTGTTCAGAATCTGAAATGGAAAGATTCAAAAAATGGCAGATCTGATTCAAAAATTTAATTTTTGGGGCTTGAATTAATAAGATTTATAGGAATTATGAGGAATTGATATGAAAGAAAATATTACAAAGATAAACGAAACTAATTTTTTTGTTGAAGAAAATTGTATTCCGGCAGATATGGATTATATTATTCAGAGCATAGAGAATAATATTGAAGAGGTACTGCATTCGGAAAACAATGATGTTGATTAACGTTATTGTTTAATATAGCAGAACTGAGTCTTATGATCTGATAATAAAAAATCCTTTGTTTTAATAGAACAAAGGATTTTTTTACGAATTTTTATGTTTTAAAAATAAAAAAAAGCTCATGGATAAACCACAAGCTTGAAATACAGGGGCGGTAAGAATCGAACTCACGTCAAAGGTTTTGGAGACCCCTATTCTACCATTGAACCACGCCCCTATGTACTGACTGTTTTATCAGCTTTTATATTATAGCATAATAATTTACATTTGTCAAGATTTTTTTCAAATTTTTGATAATAAAATGATTTCTTTGAACGGAGAGGGTTATAATGGACAATTTTAATGATCCCGGAAAAAAATTCGTCAGAATTATATGGCTATTTGTTCTTGCATCTTTATTTCTAACCCCTGATTGTTTTCTTCGCATAAGAAAAAATATTACAGACAGAAAACTTGAAGAATATAATATGGAGACATTCAGATATCTTATCGAAGAAATGAATGAAAAGAAGGCTTCTGAGGAAACAAAAGAGGCGGAAAGTTCTGATACTGTATCTGAACCCTTTATTACGACAGAAAGTTCTGTTATTACTACTAAAGCTGATGTTACGTCATCGACAGCAGCTGCTGAAACAACAAATGTTCAGGAAACGACTGTGACAACAGCAGTTACTTCTGCAGATACTCCTGAACCATCTCAGCAGGCGCCTGTTGAGCCGCCTGAAATTTATGAAGAACCGCCTGTGCAGCAATATGTTGAACCGGTTTCTGAGCCGGAGCCTGAACCAGAACCTGAACCTGAACCGCAGCAGCCGGTTCAGAATGCATCGTATTCATATGAACAGAGTGAAATATTGAGGCTAATAAACGAAATACGTTCAACGCATGGCCTTCCGGGTTTTATTATGACGGATCAGGTCAATGCAGCGGCATCTGTGAGAGCTGAAGAAACGACACGTTCTTTTTCGCATACACGTCCTGATGGAAGAGACTGTTTCTCTGTTGCAAACGATCTGGGAATTTCAGCTATGACAATGGGAGAAAATATCGCATGTGGAAATTCGTCACCCGAAAAAACTGTTGAGCAGTGGATGAATTCAGAAGGACATCGAGATAATATATTAAATCCTTCTTTTACAATGATGGGGGTTGGTTTTGCCAGAGCGTCTGATGTTTATGGATATTACTGGGCGCAGTTTTTTATTGGATAATTAATAAAAAAACTCTGCAAAGCAGAGTTTTTTTTTTATATATTGTTCAGATTTTCTTTTGCTTTATCTGTAAGCTCTTTTATTTCTTTCCATTTGTCAGAAAAAGCAGAATCGTTATTCTGAGTACTGTTCATTGAAGACTTGATACTTTCCAGTATAGTAAGGATCTGATCAAACATCGAAGTAAGTTCTTTGCTGTCTGAAGGCATTTCATTTTTGATTTCTTCTTTATAGTTGTTAAGAACACTGATAAGCTTGTTTATATAGTCAAGATTCTTTGTGGATTCGCTGCTGTCAGGGACAGAATCAATTTTATCAAGCTTGTCAATAAGCGTATTGAAATTCTCGCAGCTCTTTTTGAAATCAGTTTTTAATTTTTCCTGCATTTCCTGATTATCTTTAAGATCTGCTTTGAGTTGGTTTTTCATAAAATAAACGCAGTTTTCTTTTACATTGTGTTTTTCAAGTATTGCTTCACACATTTCAGTACATGATGAATATCCGCATGCATGACAGTCAATTTTTCTGCTCTCAGGTGTTGTTTTGAGCATTTTATTAAACTGTTCATTAATTTCTTCTTCTGTAAAGGTTGATTCTTCAATAGATTCTTTGGTGTATGCTGTAAGAAAATCTGTGTATTTTAATTTTTTGTTAAAATCTTTCATGATTTTATCCCTGAAGATAAAGTGTCCACGGTCTGCATTTGCATCTGTTTCAATTTTATCCATAGTTGCTTCAATATATGAAAGATCTGTTCCTGTTGATGCTGTTCCTTCACAGCATCCGAATCTGCAGTTGAGACAGTCAAGTACATCAGGACGATTGGTTACATCAACTGAGGAATAACGTTTAATACGCTCGTAAGCGGCAATTCCTTCTGCTGTTCTTATAACAAGATTTGGATTGTGTGCAAGAAGATTGTCTCTGAGTCCGCCCGGTCTTGGATAAAGTTTTCCAAGTACTCCCGGAATCATGTCAAATTCAAAATCATCAGAGTAAAAAACAATATCATGAGAGTTGATATAATTTTTCAGTCTGCTGTATGTGACATTGTAGTCAAAGGTGTGGTATTTTTCTGCTTCTACTTTTTTTGCGATACATGGAGAAAGCAGATATATCTTTTCATTGATATTCTGATATGTTTTCAGATAAACAGCAAGACAGCTGGCCGGTGAATGAACCTGTGACAAAGATGATATGAGATCAGGCTGATACTTCTCAATGAAGCTTACTATAGCCGGACAAGGCTGTGAAATTATTTTGCTCTGAGTTCCGTCAGAAATTGACTGAAGATGTGCCCATGTGCAGATATCAGCACCATAGCTTACATCATAAATTTTATGTCCCAGCTTCTGAAGCCATTTGAGAATTGATTTCCAGTTTTTAAATGCGGTTTTTATACTTGGAGCAACTATGATGTGCATCGTTTTTTCATTTAAATTACTGAAAAATTCTTCGCTGTCATCAATATATCCTCTTGCGTTATGTTCACAGACTTTAACACATTCTCCGCATTGAATACATCTTTTGGATATTACTGAAGCGACAAATTCATCTTTGGTACCTTCCTTGAGCTTTGTTGAAATTGCTTTGACAGGGCATGCACGAACACATGCATTGCAGCCTATACATGTATTATCATCAACAGTAATAATACTTTTTTGATTTAGTAATGAAGACATTTTTTTCTCTTCCTTCCCCCGAGTTTGTTTTATCATATATCATATAATGAAATATATTGATTATTGAAATCGTTTTTATAGTCTAGTTCTTATTTTATCATATTTAATAAAAATTGTCCAGTAGTATGACAAGAATTATATATATATTATTATTTTTTGAATATAATGACCAATTGTCAAAGTATTCTGACAGCATTATACTGAAAATAATAAATGTATATACAAAAAACGTAGCCGTTCTGTCAGCAAACGGTTATGGAAGAGAAAAAACAGGAGCTGACAGACGGCTATATTAAATGATTTTTGATGGATGTGAATGGTTAGGCGTAAAATACAATGCTGTTTAGTGATCAGGCAATGTATTGTTGTTTATGCATGGTAAGCAAAATGATAAATTAAAACTGTTTTTTAGCATTCTCAAGTACGCTGATTATTTTATCGCACCATGTGTCAAATTCCGGGTCTGCAATCTGACATTCCTTGTGTGACAACACATAATCCAGTGTATTTTGGATTCCGGTCTCAAACCTTACATGCGGTTTAAAATCAGGGACGGCCTGTTTAAGCTTCGTATTGTCAAAGATCACAGAACATGATTTGTCTCCGGTCAAACTTCCGGTAAAATCATAATTACTTGTTGCGGCAAGAAATTCTGATGAAACATAATATGGTTTCAGATCGACTCCGAGACAACGGGCAATTGTCAGGTAGATCTGGTTCCATGTAAGAGTTTCATCCGATGTGATCTGAAAAGCCTCACCAATGGCATGCGGATTACCAATGAGGCCTGTGAAACCGGCTGCAAAGTCGGTGTTGTGAGTCATAGTCCACAGGGATGTTCCGTCGCCGTGAATAATAACCGGTTTGCCGTCAAGCATACGTCTGATAACCTGCCAGCTGCCGTTTGTGCCGTGGACACCGAGCGGAACTGAACGTTCGTCATACGTATGGCTTGGTCTGATTATCGTGACAGGAAAACCGTTTTCTCTGTATGCTTTCATGAGGAAATCTTCACAGGCAATTTTATTCCTTGAATACTCCCAGTATGGATTGCAGAGACTTGTTCCTTCAGAAATGAAACAGCTTTTAAGCGGTTTGTGATATGCGGAGGCAGAACTTATATACATATACTGTTTGGTTTTTCCGGCAAAAAGTCTGAAATCTCTTTCAGTCTGCCATGGTTCAAATCCGATAAAATCGCATACACAGTCAAAAGACATGTCCTTTAACTTTTCTCTGACAGCTTTTTCATCGTTTATATCAGCCTCGATATGTATGATATTCTGCTCAAACTCACTTTTTCTGTTTCCACGGTTTAAAAGAAATAATTCATCATTTCCTTCACTCGCGATTTTTCTTGTAATAGCGGAACTGATGGTACCTGTACCACCGATAAATAATATTTTCATTTTTAATTCCTCCATAATCGTTATTTTCAGTATATCATGGCTGTACAACGGTCGGATATAATAAAAATATGCAAAAATAGAAAAAAACTATTTAAACCGGTCACAGGATCAGTTTTTTTGATAATTAGAAAAAAAGTGTTTTCTGATTAATATAGTGGAGAATTTTATACTGAATTAGGTTAAATTTACAAAACGGTGATATTTATGATGTGAAATTCGGTGAATATAGCAGTATTAAACTAAATTTTGTATATTTTTACTATATTTTGAATTATATTTAATATATATATATATTGTTAATTGACAAACTATTTTACATAGAGTATAATATATACATGATTCACAGTTCATTTTGTTAGTATAAAATGTGAGGAATGGTGTTTATGAAAAAGAAAAAAGCGATAAAGGTTATATGTG
>JAZQPR010000152.1:0-2614 GCA_045628605.1 Oscillospiraceae bacterium | reverse complement strand
TTTTCATGATTAAGCAACTTGATTATATCACAAAAAATTAGCTGCACGCAAGTGGTGCAGCTAATTTTTTATAAATGGTAATGGGCATCTCATTGAGATGCCCATTACCATTTTGATGGGGACTTTCTTAACAGCCCCTTTTTATTCGGTTTGCAAACAGTTTAAACGTCAGATAAATCCGTTTTTTTCTTAGCTTTAAAAAGCTTTGACGGTCTGTGTCCGGCACCTGTTTCAATTTCACCGGTTTCTTCAACGAAAGCTGCTGTCTTTCTTCTGAAGTTTGCCATCAAAAGTTTCTTGTCAAGAATTACCTCATAAACCTGCTGTAATTCTGTGAGAGTGAATTTATCCGGCAGCATTCTGAACGCTGCATACGGCTTTTCCAGGCTTGCTCTGAGCTGAAGAATCGCCCTTACTATTATTTCAGCATGGTCAAAAGCAAGTCCGCCGTTTTCAATAATTTTTGACTCGGAAGACTGGTTGTACAACTCTCCGCTTTCTTCAATATAAACATCAGATTTAAGTACTTCACCATTATCTCCGGTTAATACAAGAGTATATAATCCATTCTCGCCAACAGACAGATCTATGTCATACCATGCAGCTGTTTTTTCGATTTTTGAATGATTATATTCAATAAGAGTCCAGTAACAGCATGATATGATCCATCCTCTCGGATCACGTCCGAATTTTGAAAGATTGCACAGCAGTGAAAGCGGGAGATCTGAAATACCCGTCTTTTCTCTTAGTTTTCTTCCTGCAGTCTCTTCAATTGTTTCTTCTCTGCAGCAAAAACCACCCGGCAGTGACATAATACCTTCATATGGTTCTTCTTCTCGCTTAACAAGCAGTACGGACAGCTTTTGTTCTGATAAATGTCTGTAGCTTTCAACCTCATTTCTTCGGGTTGTAAACACAACAATATCTGCAGCTACAGAAGGTCGGTCATATTTGGTAATATCATAATTCATATTTTCGCCTCCTATGATAATATCATTATAATAATATCATATATCCAATTCATTTGTCAATATCCAATTGCTTAAATAAGCAATATTGATATGATATCGCTTATTTGATAATATCATTTTAGTAAAAACATAGAACCTGCCTGTAAACTATTGACTTATGTAATTCTAAATGATATAATGATAATAACAAAAAGATATTAACAAATCTTTTTATTACAAGATTTTGTTTTATGTTTATTAAAATGAGGTGATTCCATGAAATTTGTAAAAACAATTCCTGATAAAGAAGAAACAGAATATCTGAATCAGTTTAACATCGGACAGGATATATCGGAGAAACTTGTTGCTTCAGATCACAGAACATTTCTTTTCTACCTTGGGGGAACAGGCAGCAAAATGGAATCTGATCCAATGCTTTTCGGCTTTATTGCTGATGATGTATATATGCAGGTCGAAGCATTCAGAGAAAAAACAGCACTGGAAAACGGATGCAGATTAAACTGGGAGATCAGTGGATTTTTTACACCATGCAAGCTGACAAGAGATTATGATGAACTTCACAACATGATTGAAACAGTTCTTCTCGGAACTAACGGATATTTTGACAATGAAAATATCACAGAAACAACCTTCGGTTATATTGAAATTTGATTTTAAATATATTTATTTACTTCAAAAGTGTTCCACGTGGAACATTTTTGAAGTTTTTTTAATTGTATTTGATTTTTATTAAAAAATATTATATAATAGTCTATGATACGTCTGACAAAACAACCGCAGAAAAGTCAGAACTATAATATTAATTTGCGGAGAAAACGGAGAATAAAAATGATAGTAATCGAAATGGAAAACGGAAAAAAAATCAAGATCGAACTTTATCCGGAAATTGCTCCTATTACTGTTGAAAATTTTGAAAAACTTGTTAAACAGGGTTTTTACAACGGACTTATTTTTCATCGAGTAATACCGGGATTTATGATCCAGGGTGGATGTCCTGAAGGAACCGGTATGGGCGGTCCGGGATGGAATATCAAAGGTGAATTTGCAAAGAACGGTGTAAAAAATGATCTGAAGCATACAAGAGGAGTTATCTCAATGGCAAGATCAATGAGACCTGACAGTGCAGGATCACAGTTCTTTATTATGCACGAAGATGCACCTCATCTTGACGGCGAATATGCTGCATTCGGAAAAGTAGTTGAAGGAATGGACGTTGTTGATGAGATCGCAGAGATCGCAACAGATTATAACGACAGACCAACAACACCACAGGTAATGAAACTTGTTACAATAGAATAAACTAAACAGCCGGATCATAATGAAAATGATCCGGTTTAATTTTTAAATCTATATTGTAAAAAAACATGGAAAAGAGATATCAGTTATGGTATTATTAAAATATTTCAATTTGAAAATATTTTAATATTATAAAAAAGGGGCTGTTAAAAAAGTCTCTCATATAAAGAAAGCAGCAAATCAAAGATACGTATTTACGTACTCTAATTTGCTGCTTTTTTAGTTTTCGGGCAGTTTCTTAACAGCCCCATTTCAATTTTAATGGTATAATCAAAGTGCTAAATATGAAAAACACCATTTTTACTTAATAGCGTCAATAATATTTTTTATATTTTTCCCGGTCAGAT
>JAZQPR010000151.1:0-33321 GCA_045628605.1 Oscillospiraceae bacterium | reverse complement strand
TCATGATTAAGCAACTTGATTATATCACAAAAAATTAGCTGCACGCAAGTGGTGCAGCTAATTTTTTATAAATGGTAATGGGCATCTCATTGAGATGCCCATTACCATTTTGATGGGGACTTTCTTAACAGCCCCTTTTTTATAAATAAAATTATTTTACTGTAACCTGACACATTTTCATTGCATTTAAAGCATTCATGTGACTTTCCGGAGTAACACCTGCGCAGCATTCAGAATAAACAGTGATCACTGTTTCAGGTGAAAACGCTTTTACTATCATTGCATTGCTTATAACGCAGATATCTGTACACAGTCCTGTGATATATACTTCTTCAGGTTTTTCTTCTGAAATGATCCTGCCGAGTTCTGACGAACCGAATGTAAGCTTGTCAATAATACGGCTGTTTTTGTAAACATCTGTATTTTTCAGCTGATCACATATTTCCCATCCGTATGTATCTTTAATACAGTGTTTAACAGGAAGATTTTTCCCCTCCTCAGTTTCCAGATAGTTGTCAAAATGAGTATCCCTTGTGAAAATTACATCTCCGTCAAACGAAACTGCTTTTTCCACAACATTTTTCACAATAGCTTCTGCTTCTTTGGTACCGAGCGATCCGTCAATAAAATCGTTCTGCATGTCAATAATGAGTAATAATTTTTTCATATGATCCCATTTCCTTTCAGTAATTATCTTTTCAAAACGTCCGGTTTATCAACGTTTTAATATATTATAAACCTAAAACACTTTCCAGTCAACAGTTTGTTCCAGGCCACTGACATTTTATTTCATCTTTCAGCATTAACTGTTAGCTGCGTTTCACTTGCTTTTTAAACAATAATCTTATTTCGAATTATATTTTTTTGTGAATAAAACCAAATAATTATCAAAAAGTACTTGAATTATTTTTTAATATGTGATATAATACGAATATCAACTTAGTATATACTTATAAATCGTACAATTTAATTAATAATACTGTGAGTATATACTTTGCATAAAGGAGGACTTAACATGAAAACAATTATTTCTGCAAAAAAAATGAACATTCCACAAGCTTTCGATGACTATGCAACACAAAGAATCAACTCAAGATTATCTAAATTTTTCGGAGATGACGCAGACGCTAAATTACTAATTTCAGAACTAAAAAATCAGATCGTAATAGAATTGACTGTCAGATATAATAATATCATATACAGGTCCGAAAAAAGCGCTGTCAACAAAAATGATGCACTTGACGCTTGCATAGACAAGATAATTATCCAGATAAGAAAGAACAAAACAAGAGTTGAAAAGAAACTCAAAGCTTCAGCTTTTGAAGAACCATACAGTGAAGAAGTTGAAGAACAGTATGATTTTGAAGTTGTAAAACATAAAAAATTTGTTTTACGCCCAATGGAACTCGACGAAGCTATTCTTCAGATGAATCTTTTAGGACACAACTTCTTTATGTTCTCAAATGCAAAATCAGGCGAAACAAATGTTGTTTACAAAAGAAGTGACGGAAATTACGCAGTTCTTGAGCCGGAACTTGAATAAGCCATAAGATGCAGCATTGCTGCAGTAATAATAAACTTGCCAATACGAACAAATGATCCGACGGAAGACATTCCGTCGGATCATTTGTTTAAATATGCATAATTTTTTTGTGAATTTTTATCTTTTAATTTGTGTATTGACTTTCATTTTATCTTATGATAATATATAAGTGAAAATGAAAGTTTTCAAATAATTCAAAACAAAAAGAAAGGAACAAAAAAAATGAACGAAAAACCGAAAAAAAATATTTTATCAAAACTCTCGTACAATGCTCCTGTAGTGTTAACATTTACTATAATCGCAGTAATTGTACAGCTTATCTGCACACTTCCCGGAACGAAATTTTTTCACAACATCTTTGTTGCACGTCCACGATCTGTGACAAATCCGTTTCTTTATATCGGAATGATAACACACGCAATTGGTCACTCCGGATGGGCTCATCTTATAAGCAATTTTACATACATTCTTCTTGTAGGTCCTATGCTTGAAGAAAAATACGGAAGCAAGCGTCTCCTGTTTATGATGCTTGTTACATCATTTGTTACAGGTCTTGTAAACGTTCTGTTCTTCCATTCAGCAGTATGCGGAGCAAGCGGTATTGTATTTATGTTTATTCTTCTTGCTTCATGTACAACTTCAGGAGCAAAAGACGGAAAGATACCGGTAACATTAATTCTTGCATCTGCTTTCTACCTTGGACAGGAACTCATTAATTCCTTAAGACCTGATAATATTTCACAGCTTTCTCATATTATCGGCGGTCTCTGCGGAGCATTTTTCGGTCTGTATTTTGCAAAGACTCTCAAAAAAGATGACACCGCTGAAATGTCATTCTGGAATTCATAATTTAAAACAATTTAATATAAACAAAAACGTTTCTGATGGATCATCAGAAACGTTTTTGTTTTATGTATAATAATTCTGCACTCAGAACATCACATTTTTTTGACATCAAAAATATTTATCCAGAAACCAGACGTCTGTTGTCTGAAATTCTTTGGAATCCAGATATGAAAGAACATTCTCATCATCGCATCTGTCAAATTTCAGCTTATAGGCACAAAGTGCCTGATATTTCAGACCGTGCTCATCATTAACCTTTTTTATTCCATATTTTCTGTCGCCTATTATAGGTGAACCGATAAAAGCCATATGAGCTCTTATCTGATGAGTCCTTCCTGTTATGAGTTCAACTTCAACAAGAACTGCTTTTTCATTTTTTTCAAGCACCTTGTATCTTGTTATTATCTGCTTATATCCGTCTGCAGCAGAACTTCTGATCTTTACTGTATTGGTTTTGCTGTCCTTGCAGTGATATGCAGTAATAGTAGCTTCTTTCGGAGAAGGCATAACTGACGTGAGACACAGGTATTTTTTTGTGATCTGATTTTCTTTGATTCTCCTGTTCATTTCCCTTAGTGACGCTGCATTTTTTGCAGCGACCACAATACCTGCAGTGTTTCTGTCAAGTCTGTTGCATACTGCAGGAGCAAATGAATTTTCATTTTCAGGATCATATTCTCCGTTGTCATAAAGATATTTCTTTATTCTGTCAACAAGAGTATCTCCTGTTTTTTTATCATCGCTGTGAACGATAACACCGGGTTTTTTATTCACAAGAATAATATTTTCATCCTCATATATAATTTCATCTTTCAGAAGACTTTGTGAAGAAGAAAATTCTTTTTCTTTATTATCATTTTTTTTCTCTTTTCCCAGATAATCGTCTTTAATAAATACCCTGATCACATCACCCTCTTTGATATGATCGGATATATCGCATCTTTTTCCGTTCAGTTTTATATTTTTTGTACGTACTGCTTTGCACATGATGCCTTTTTTGAGTTCAGGAAATGTCTTTAAAAGAAACTTGTCCACTCTCTGTTCTGCATCATTTTTTCCAATAATAAATTCTCTCATATATATGATACCTTTTCAATCTGAATTTTAATGACATTAACCGGCGGTTTCCTCATTATTTGTATCGGCAGAAGGATCATCAAATACAACAGGCTTGTTTTTTTCTGTTTCAACGGTAATATTTGTTCCGTCACTTGTAAATACAACATCGCCGTTTGCAAAGGTAAAATACGACTCAATGTTTCTTTCAAGAAGCTCATCGTATGTCTGCTTCGACAATTCCTGCTTGTTTGTGCTGACAACTGCATATTTCGGACTTACTTCATCAAGAAAATCATCAAGATTGCCTATTTTTCTGCCGTGATACGGAACCTTCAGAACATCATAGTGTCCGATATTCATAACTTCGTCAAGTCTTTCCTTCATGGCATCACCGGTAAACAGAAATGATGTATTTTCATATTTTACTGTTGTGATCAGTGAATAATCATTGTCAACTTCCTCACCCGGTTCGCCATAAGTATCTTTTCTCGGAACCAGAACACTGAATTTAATTCCGTCATATGTAAATGAAGCATCTTTCTTCATGGTTTCAGGTTCGAAATCGTTTTTGTCGAGAGATTCTATAAATTTTTTGTATTCTTTATTGTAGCCTTCATAATCCGGCATATAGATATTATTAACATTAAGATTTTTCATTATATCCGGAACACCGCCGACATGATCCTGATCATAATGGGTTATTATCAGGCTGTCTATTGTATCTATCCCCTGTTCTTCGAGATATCTTACTATATTATCCCCCTTTTTCTTGGTTCCGCAGTCAATGAGGACGGTGTGATTGTCAGTCTGCATCAAAATACTGTCTGCTTTTCCTACATCATATACTGTCACCTTCATTTGTTCTGACATTTCTGAACATGAAGAAAACGGAACACACAAAGAAAAAAATGCACATACAGCAATCAGTTTTTTTATTGTCTTTTTCAAAATAATCACATCCTATATACTATTTTTTCTATCTCATTATATCATCGAACAGTTGTTTTTTCAACTGAATTATGCTGACTTTTTTATGGAAATAAAAAAAACGCAGCACATTAAAAAAAATTATTTTTATATGTGTTGTATTTGTCTGAAAAATAGTATATAATAATTATATCTATTATTATTTTAATATTTAATATCAAAAATCATAATTATAAGGAGTTACAAGAGCATGTACAATAATCTTATGGATTCAATCGGATTTGTCGCTCAGACTGATCCTGAAGTTGGAGAAGCAATGAACAAGGAACTCGCTCGTCAGAGAAGAAACCTTGAACTTATCGCAAGTGAAAATATCGTATCTCCGGCAGTTATGGCTGCTATGGGTTCTGTTCTCACAAACAAATATGCTGAAGGCTATCCGGGAAAACGTTATTACGGCGGATGTGAATGCGTTGATATAGTTGAAAACATTGCAATTGAAAGAGCAAAGAAACTCTTTGGTGCAAATTTTGCTAACGTTCAGGCTCATTCAGGCGCACAGGCAAATACAGCTGTTTATTTTGCTCTTCTTGAAACAGGTGATACAGTACTCGGTATGAGTCTTGCACACGGCGGTCATCTTACACACGGTTCACCTGTAAACATTTCAGGAAAATACTTCAACTTCATTCCTTACGGTCTCGGAGATGACGGAAGAATTGATTATGAAGAAATGGAAAGACTTGCAAAGGAAAACAAGCCAAAGCTTATCGTAGCAGGCGCAAGTGCTTATCCGAGAGCAATCGATTTTGAAAGAATCTCAAATATCGCAAAATCCGTTGGTGCTATGTTAATGGTCGATATGGCACATATCGCAGGTCTCGTAGCTGCAGGTCAGCACCAGTCACCTGTTCCATATGCAGATGTTGTAACTACAACTACACATAAAACACTCAGAGGACCAAGAGGCGGTCTTATCCTCACAAACAACGAAGAACTTGCAAAGAAGATAAACAAATCTATCTTCCCCGGAATTCAGGGCGGTCCGCTTATGCACGTTATCGCAGGAAAGGCTGTATGTTTCGGTGAAGCACTCAGTGATGACTTCAAAACATATCAGAAACAGATCGTTGCAAATGCAAAGGTTCTTGCAGATTCACTTCTTGAAAAAGGCTTCAACCTTGTTTCAGGCGGAACTGACAACCACCTGATGCTCGTAGATCTCCAGCCATTCAACATCACAGGAAAAGAACTTGAACACAGACTTGATGAAGTATTCATCACAGTAAACAAAAACGCTATTCCGAACGATCCGCAGAGTCCGTTCATCACAAGCGGTGTAAGAATCGGAACTCCTGCAGTTACAAGCCGTGGTCTTGTAGAAGAAGATATGAAGAAGATCGCAGAATTTATCTATCTTACAGCAACTGATTTTGAAAACAGCGCTGACAAGATCAGAGAAGGGGTAAATGAGATCTGCAAAAAGTATCCTCTTTACGAATAATCTGATATAAAATTTAATGAGGGGTTATTTTCAGGGACTGCCGGATCATAATCTGTCAGTCCCTGAAAAATATTATGATAGGGGGAATATATAATGCTGCAATTTGAAAACTTAAAATATGAGATCCAGGAAAAAGGTGTCACTATTACAGGCGTATCGAACAACGATTTTTCTGCTTTGAAAATACCTGCTCTGATAAATTCAAAGCCGGTAAGAAAAATTGGCTTTCGTGCATTTGCAGGCAGAAACAAGGATGAAAGCTGCAGTCTTATGCGTGCCATTGAACTTCCGTTTGGTCTGACAGAAATACAGGACGGAGCATTTTCCAACTGCACCGGTCTTGAAAAAATCTCTATTCCGCCATCAGTAACCAAAATTGGCGAAAGTGCTTTTTATTCATGTCAGAACTTAAAAGAAATTGAAATACCAAACTCTGTTACTTCAATTCACGAAACAGCATTTGAACAATGCAAAAAGCTCGATGGGATAACACTGGCATTTTATGATTTTTCTGCAAAGAAATCCAGACTGTTTTCAGATTTGTTTTCATGTGACAGTATGACATGCAGACCGGATCTTCTAAAGAAAAAATTTGTTTTTATTCCAAAAGATGATCTTGGACTCTACAGTTCATATGTTCAGCTTTGCGGAAGCAATTTCAGCTGGCAGAAATATGACGCATTATTCAACTCTAATATTTCTGCGTTTTCAAAAATAAAAATCGCTCTTTTCAGACTGCTTGAACCTGAAAATCTGGACAGGGATACACGTTATATGTATGAATCATTTATAAAAATAAACAGTTCCCAGTTTATCGAACATTTCATAAAAACTGACAATCTTGAAATGCTGACAAAATTCGGTACACTCGGACTCATCAATAAAGACAATATCGAAAACTGTATTATTACTGCACGAATCACCGGCAGCAACAATGCACTTTTATACCTCGTTTCATATCGCTATAAAAAAATCAACAGAAACTGATATATCCATTAAGGAGGAAAATATCCGTGTCAGCACCTCTTGCAGATAAAATAAGACCGAACGCTCTCGAAAACGTTGTCGGACAAAAACATATTCTCGGTCCGGGAAAACCGTTAAGAAGAATCATTGAAAACGGACGGATACCAAATATGATTTTCTATGGTCCGTCAGGAACCGGAAAAACAACAGTTGCAAGAATAATTGCAGAGAGTACTAATAAAACACTGCATAAGCTCAACGGTACTTCTACCTCAACTGATGATATCAGAAGTATAATAGCTGAACTCGGAACTTTTTCAGGACAGAACGGTATACTGCTCTATCTTGACGAGATTCAGTATCTGAATAAAAAACAGCAGCAGAGTCTGCTTGAACACATTGAAAACGGTGATATAACACTGATAGCATCAACCACAGAAAATCCTTATTTTTCTGTATTCAGTGCCATCATCAGCAGATGCACCATTTTTGAATTTAAACCTGTAAGTTCAGATGAGATCGAACTTGCAGTAAAACGTGCCTATAAAATCATCGAAGAAGAAAACGGATATAAAATTGAAGCTTCTGATGATGTGATAAAACACATCGCTTTTACTTGCGGCGGTGATGTCAGAAAAGCAATGAACACAACTGAACTCAGCGTTATGTCCGGAGAAATTACTTCTGACGGAGTTTTAATAACCGAAAAGATCGTAAAGCAGCTTGCACAAAGAAGCAATATGAATTACGACAGAGACGGCTCACAGCATTATGATATTCTGTCAGCTCTGCAGAAATCCATCAGAGGATCAGATGAAAATGCCGGTCTTCATTATCTTGCCCGTCTTCTTGAAGCCGGAGATCTTATTTCTGTTTCGCGAAGACTTCTTGTAATAGCATGTGAAGATATCGGACTTGCCTATCCCCAGGCTGTGTCGATCGTTAAAGCATGTGTTGACTCCGCTCTTTCGCTCGGAATGCCTGAAGCAAGAATTCCGCTTGCAGAAGCCGTGATCCTTCTTTGTACATCTCCTAAATCAAACAGTGCCATTACTGCTATTGATGAAGCGTTAAACGATGTCAGAAACGGCGAATACGGTGAAATTCCGGCTTATCTGAAGGACGGTCATTACAAAGGTGCCAATTCTCTTGGAAATGCAATAGGCTACAAATATCCGCATGACTACAAAAATCATTATACAAAACAGCAGTACCTTCCTGACAAGCTAAAGGACAGGGTTTATTACAAATTTGGTCCGAACAAACAGGAACTGGCTGCTCTTGAATACAGAAAAAAGATCAAATCTGAATGAAATCAGATTTGTTTTTTTTAGCTCTAAATTTCCAAATTTTGCATAAAAAGTGCATAATAGGCTATTTTTTTGCATTTCATACCATTTCTATTGATTTTCCATTTTTTATCTGATATAATAATTTTTGTCAGAAGGAAAGGCCTTAATTACGTAGTTTCCGACTGATGTTCCCTTTTAGTATAACTTATATTTTTATCAATTCACGTGGTCAAAAAACATTTTTGACTAAAATTTCGGATATTTTTGCTTAACAAAAAGCGGAAATATCCTTAAAACCAAATTTCTTTCAAGAACTATTTATTTCAAAAAAAAAGGAGAAAATTATTATGGCAATCAGATTAAACCCGGAACAGATGGTATCACTCGCAGAATACATCAGAGCAAAAAGAGATGAGATCGTAGGACTCGTCAATGAAATGGATTCACACATCGACAGTGAAACAGCAGACTGGGAAGGTCAGGCAAGAGATGCTTATCTTGAAACCTACAAGGAGATCCTTCCTGTACTCAACAGTGAAGAATCAGAATCAAGCTTCCCTGTTGTTATCGAAGCTATGGCACAGAGACTTCAGGCAGCCGCAATGACTATCGAAGAAGCAGACAGATCTGCAGGAGATGCACTCAGAGGCCGCTGATAATTTCTTTTGACGACAAAAAAAGCAAAGGTGCATCATAAAAAATGCACCTTTGTTTTTACTTTAAAAAAAAGGAGCTTAAAATGACTACTTCAAATGAAATGAACAAACAGCTTATGCTTGAATGGCTCAAAAATCATACTGAACTCACAGATGAACAGTCAGTTCTGACTGAGCAGTTAATGACCGGAAATCTGTCATCTGTGCTCTATAAACTTCTGGATGCAGTCAATGCCAGCAGAGCTTCTTTCAGCGATCCTGTATACGGTTTATCATATACCAAAGAAAACGACAGCTTTAAAGTAACGCTGAACAATTCTTCAGCGTTCTTTTCAGAAACTCAGATGAAAGACATTTTCTGTGCTGCTGCTGATATTTTCTGCAGTGTACTGCCTGCAGGATCGGTAATAAAGCTGAAAAAAGATATAAAAAACGATACAATGGAAAACGAAGATCCGCTTATTATGATCGACAGACGTTTTGTATATGCAGCGGAAAACAGCAAAGCTTTTTACACATATTCCGGAATTATTTATCCTTTCGGATCATATAATAAATGCATCAGATTCAACTTCACTCCTAATGCCGTTTCGGAAGTAATTCACAAAGGCTATTCAGATGAAACTGAAGAGGCATTTGTATTTAAAGCCAAAGATGAATTGTGTGTAAAAATGGGAATGCACTCATTTTCCTGTGCTTCCAAAGAGGACAAAGAAGATTTTATGAGAGTATGCAGCGGAGACAAAACAATATGAGCAATTTAATAAAAGTTTCAAACCATGAATACTACGACAAAATGCTGTTTATAAATGACGCACTAATCGGGATGAGCGCAGCAGAAGAAATGATGACAGAATCCTTTGAAGCACTTAAGGCTGATAACCGTTCAGATTTTACTGATGAGCTTATGGAAATTTACAGCAACTATATGTCTGATATGATCAGAATGACATACAGTGAAGCAGAACAGCTTAAAAATGATATTTTTGATGCCGTTGATGATTTTGTAAAGGCAGATGAGGATGTCAGTCTTAAACTCATTCATGACAATAATGTCACAGCAAAATACATTAATTTAATGAAGGGAACAGTGTAAACATGGCAGAAGGAAAAGGTTTTTCGGCGACTCATTCTTATGATATTACAAATTCGATGACAAAGATCATAGTAAGAAAAATTGAATTTCTGGAAAATGAAATAAGAACTCTGCCGCTTGAGAATTCATTACAGAAAAATGAAATTGAAACCTGTCTTGGAAATATCATAGATCATTTCAACAACATGCTTGATGATGTTCGTTCGAGACGATTTGACTGAGAAACGGAGGATAAATGAAAAGAGATCTTAAAGTTAATTTTAATGAACTGCAAAATATATCCGTTGCTGCAAGAGGATTTCAGTATTCAATAAACGATATCAACTCAGCACTGGACAATATAAAAAATATAACATATCAGGATTCAGGCTGTCTGAATGATGCAGTTACAGAACGAATTGAAAGCTTCAGAAAAAACACAGAAGACATCAGCGATTTTCTGGTTTCAGTTCATAACATAATTGATGAGTACTGTGAAGCACAGCAAAAATATCTCACTCCTGAATGTATTGCTGTTCCGGTTGAATCGGACAGAGATTCACTTTATTTTAAACTGGCAGATATTAAACAGCATATTTCTGAACTCAAAGTAATTACTATGCAGAATGAACTGTACAGCTTTTTTGCCGGGAATTCAGAGGATAATACTGACGAAGTCACTGAAGATCCGGAAATTGAAAAAGAAAAACAAAATCAACAGTCAAATTATTTTAAAATAAAAGAGATATGTGAAAATATTATCCCGGAACATATTTCAAAAATAAATTCTGAAATGAATAATATTGATTCTATCTATGAAAACAATGTTAAAAAATTTGAGAATTCAGATGACGATTACAAGAGCAGATTAAAATCAATATATAAATATTTCAAAAACATTAATTTTTACAGAAAAACTGCGTATATAAAATTAATGATCGCATCAGCATCAGAAACTGTCAGATCCTTTATCAGAAATCTGAGCACATATATAGCTGTTTCTTTTACAGATTCAATGATCTCAGTAAACAGTGCTCTCAGAAAAAATGACAAAAAATACTGTATGTCTGAAAACGAACTGAAAATGTACTATGGATATACATACGGAACAGACACTGATTTTTCAGATATGAAATGTGCCGGCAGTGAACTGGAACGTTTCCCTAAAACACTGAACACAAAAACCCCAAAAACCAAGGAACCCTATACTGAATATGAATTAAAACATCAGACAGTATTCAATACAAAAATATCCCGCAAATACGGCGGTGATCAGGGTGCTCCGAAAAACATCGGCAAAAACAGCAGCGAATACATTATGATGTATGATATCGCTTCAAAAAACAACAGTATGGTAACCCCGGATAATTTTGATGCATATCTTCAGAAAATGAATTCTGAAGGCTGCGGCTACGTTTCACTGGTCAACGGTATCATGTGTCATTATGAAAATGATCCGGAAGAATTTGAAAAGATCTTCGGATATCCGATGTATAAATCAGACAATACACTAAACTATGAATGTCTCCTGACTGACATATATTCATCATATGACAATTACTTTTTAGGAGCAGAAATTTCTATTGACGATTATGATCTGTTTGAAGACGGTCTTCCGTCCTCTTACAGCTATGCAGAAGACACTACAGGTGGCGGAACAAGTTCTTACCAGCGACACGGATGCTTAAAAGCCTTTATGGCTGATCACGGAATTCAGGCTGAAACCAAAACATTAAATTATCTGTGTCCTGAAAACTTTAAAGAGATCACGGACTCAGGAAAAACTGTTCTGGTATCACTGGAACGCGGGAATCTGGAATATGAAAACGGTAATCTCAAACAAACTGTAAACAGCCATTCCATAGTCGTCACAGGATTTACTGAAGACGGCAGGATCATCGTTTCTTCATGGGGCGAACGTCTGTTTATTGATCCAAATGATCCTGAAAGAGCAACTCATACAAGCAAAATTACAGGAAAAGAGGTTCTGTACAATTCAGGACCGAATATCTCGTTTGAAACACTTGAAATCAAATAATATCAATATCATGAGAGCGAAACCCTGCAATGTTCTGCAGATCATTTCGCTCTGTTTTTATTATTATCAAAAAAACATATTATTGGTTTGAAAATGAATATCCATTATCCCCTTTTTCAATAAAAAGTGTGTAAAAAATGTAGAAAATCAAATATTTCTATTAACAAACAAATAAAAATATGCTATAATAAATCTGTTTGCTTATTATTCTATTTAACCAGAAAGGTCAAAATTATTATGATAAAAAAATATCTGAAATTTTATTTTTCTGATGAACAAAAAGCCAGGAGATTTGAAGAAAGAAAATGGGCTTTTTTTAAAGGACAAAAGCCGCCAAAAAATGAATTTACGAGAAACGCATTTGTATTTTACCGTCTTTTTGGTAAGCTTATTTCATTTATTTCCACAGCAGTTGCATCATTTATCCTTATAATGATACTTACATGCACCATAGTCGGAACAGTTGTGGCAGTTTATCTGGTCCAGTTTACATATCAGACAAATGTAATGGACTTAAAGACACCTCAGCAGCTGATGTCTTCAAATATATACAAGCGAAATTCAGAAACAGATGAATATGAGCTCGTATACAGAGTATCACCTCCGGGAGGAAACAAACGAATAAATATAGACGTTTCAGATCTGTCTGACTATGTAAAATTTGCTTTTGTATGTGTTGAAGATGAACGTTTTTATGCGCATAACGGTGTCGACTATAAAAGAACAGGTGCCGCTATAGTCAATCTGGCTCTTGAATCGATGCATCTGAGTGATTCTCACTACGGCGGTTCTACAATTACTCAGCAGCTGATAAAAAATGTCACAGGTGATGACCAGGATACATGGGAACGAAAAATGCGTGAAATTTTCACAGCCATGAAGCTTGAAAAAAAATATACAAAAGACGAGATCCTCCAGCACTACCTCAATGAAATTTATTTTTCATATGCGGAAGGCTACAACATGTACGGCATCGAAGCTGCAGCTATAGGTTATTTCGGAAAATCAGCTTCAGACCTCACAATTGCAGAAGCAGCTTGTCTTGCTGCTATTCCAAAATCACCAAATGACTATAATCCTATCAACAATTTTGAAGAGAACAGAGAACGTCAGCTCTACTGTCTTTCAAAAATGTTTGAACTTGGAGTAATAACATCAGATCAGTATGAAGAAGCTGTACAGGAAAAAATCATCACTTCAAATATGGATGAATTTGCTCAGAAAAAAGATGTTATTACATTCAAAGACAATGATTCATTTGATAATCCCGATATAAACTCTGATGCGGTTGACTGCGGAATAATCGAATTTACTGATTTTCTTCAGAATGACAAGGGCTATCTTTCAACAGAAGCAGCTCTTGAAGAGTTTAGAAAAGGCGGATATGATATTTATCTTACAGTTGATGATGAGATACAGAGTCTCTTAGAAGAAAAATATGAAGACTGGTATTCTTATTTTCCTCAGGAAACTGCAAACGGTTCTGATGAAAAAGTTCAGTCTGCTTTTACTGTAATGAACTACAAAGGAGAGATCCTCGGCGTAATCGGAAGAATCGGAAAGAAGAGCGAAAGCCTTTGCTGGAACAATGCATATGATGCTCACAGACAGTGCGGTTCAACAATAAAACCTGTCTCCACATACGGATATGCAATTGAATACAACAAGATCACATGGTCTTCAATGTTTGATGACAAATCACTTGCTCCGGGTGTTGCCGACAAGGATGCATGGCCTCAGAACTACGACGGCGATCCTTCTCTCGGAACATATCCTGTCAATTATTTTCTGAAGCGTTCTATAAATACCCTTCCTGCTCAGATATGCAACCTTTATGGTCTTGACAATATCTTCGCATTTGCTACAGGAAATATGCATCTTGAGCTTGAAAGTGAAGATAAAGTGTACTCTGCACTTGCCATCGGCGGTACAAGACACGGTCCTACTATCATCAATCTTACAAATGCATATATTCCATACGGAAACGGCGGAATGTACTATAAAGCAAGCATAATTGAAAAAGCCGTAAACAACAACACAGGCGAAGTAATGATAGACAACGAACTTAAGCAGGGTGAACGTGCTGTTTCCAAAGATACAGCCTATGTAATGAACAAGCTTCTCCAGAATAACGTCAGAGGCGTAAACGGTACCGGTGCTGCTGCAGCACTTGCAAACAAAAATATAGGCGGAAAAACCGGAACTACAGAAAACTGGAGAGATATTGAATTTGTCGGACTGACACCTGACTTTGCAGCAGGTATCTGGATAGGATATCAGAACGGTGAAAATCCTGAAGCCATTGAAAACGCAAACTCAGCAAGGATCTGGTACAACATATTCGGAGAATTTGCTGACAGCTATAAATCAAACGCAGAATTTCCGAAGGACAGCACGGTTCTGTACAGAAGATACTGCTCACAGACAGGACTGCTTGCAAATGAAAACTGTCCGGGTACGGAATATGGATATTACAGGGAATCAAACTGTGAATACTGCGATGTGCACGGCGGAAAACAGGAAAAAGCCAAAAATCCGGATTTTTCCGATAAAAAAGCCTCTGCTAATACAGAAAAGAAAACAACAACTAATTAATTAAGGATGTGTATTTTTTGAACACTTACAAATACAGCTGCCCATGTCACTTCGGACTTGAAAGCGTACTGAATTTCGAAATAAAAAAAATTGAAGGTCAGAATGTTGTTTCAGACAACGGCCGTGTTACTTTTGAAGGCGGTCCTGAACTTGCTGCAAGAGCAAATATCTGTCTTTCTACAGCAGAAAGAGTTCTTATAGAGCTTGCTCAGTTCAAAGCCTATACATTTGATGATCTCTTTGAAGGAGTAAAAAAGATTCCTTTTGAAGAATTTATCGGAGAAAAAGACGCCTTTCCGGTTAAGGGATATTCACTGAACTCCCAGCTCAGAAGTGTTCCGGACTGTCAGTCGATAGTAAAAAAAGCTGCTGTCGAACGCCTTAAATCCGCATATAAAATAAACTGGTTTGAAGAATCAGGACCGGTCATTCAGATCCAGTTCGGGATATTGAAAGATACTGTTACGGTTTATCTCGACACATCAGGGATCGGACTTCACAAAAGAGGCTACAGAAAGAACTCAAACCTCGCTCCGATCAAAGAAACTCTTGCTGCAGGCATTATTGATCTCGCACGTGTCCGTGAAAACAGTTTTGTATGCGATCCTTTCTGCGGAAGCGGTACATTCCTTATCGAATCTGCATTCAAAGCACTTAATCTGGCACCGGGGATCAACAGAAAATTTGCTGCTGAAAACTGGGGATGTTTTGATAAACAGATATGGTCTGATGAAAGACAGCGTGCTATTTCGCTTGTAAAAAAGGATACGGATTTCCATTCTCTTGGTTTTGACAATGATCCGGAATGCATCTCTCTTTCAAATGACAATATAAAAAAAGCAGGCATAACCAGCCGTGCAAAATCAGAACTTAATGATATCAGAAATTTTGACGGGATCGAAAATGCAATAGTAATCTGTAATCCTCCATACGGTGAACGTATGCTGGAATTAAAAGAGGCTGAAGAACTTTATAAGATCATGGGACAAAAATTTGTTCAGGGAAAAAACAACAGTTACTACATCATTTCACCTCATGAAAACTTTGAGAAGTTTTTTGGCAGACCTGCTGACAAGCGCAGAAAGCTTTACAACGGAATGATAAAATGCCAGCTGTTTATGTATTTTAAATAATCCGCAGCAGCATTATTACACACAGCATATATTTGATTAAACTTTCAAATGCAGAATCATTTTAATTGTATTTTTGCATTTGAAAGTTTTCTTTTTGGTAAAAATACAATTGTGATAAATGCATAAAATATGCTAATTTACTATTGAAAAACTATTGCTTATTATGGTATAATGTTATTGTAAGACGACAGATATTTCGTCTATTTTTTTAACATTGGGAGATTTTATTTATGGGAAAAGAAAAACTAAACATCGGACTATTTGTAAGTACTCTAAATGATGCTTCAGTTAAGACATTTTGTAAAGGAGCATTGTCCGCGGCAAAAGAAACTGAAGCAAATCTTGTTATTTTTCCCGGTATGCATTTAAATGCCGATTTTAACGATGCCTATCATACACCTTTTTTCTATCAGTACAATTCAATTTATAACCTTGCAGGAAAAAAAGATTTTGATCTGCTTATCATAATGACCGGAAATATCGGCAATACTCTGGATAATTCAGAAATTCAAAAATTTCTTGACCAATATAAAGGCATTCCTGTTCTAACTGTTTATTCTGAACACGAAGGATGCAGTTCGATCATGTTTGACAACAAAACCGGTATGGCACAGGCTGTAAATCATCTCATTCACAAGCATAACTGCCGTAAAATCGGTTTTGTCAGCGGATCAAGACTGAATCTTGATGCCAGAGAGCGTCTGGAAACATATTTTCAGGCACTTATCGAAAATAATCTTCCTGTTGACCACAATCTGGTCGTATACGGCAATTTCACTGAATTCTGCGAAATGGAAGTTGAGGAGCTTATAAACTCAAACCCTGACCTTGATGCCATCTGTTTTGCAAATGATGAAATGGCAAAAGGCGGATATAATGTCATAGCAAAGAGCAGATATACAATAGGCAAAGACATATCTGTTATCGGTTTTGACAATTCAAAAGCTGCAGTCAACCTTTATCCTACGCTGACCACAGTAAACGCAAGCAGTTTTGAGCTCGGATACAGCTCTGTAAAAGCGGCGTCAGAAGTTATATCTGCAGAAGAACCTGTTCACAAGGTTATTCCGACAGGTCTTATAATGAGAAATTCATGCGGATGTAAAAATTATTCATTTGAAAGACTGAGCTATATGTTTTCAGATGAAAAGATGACACGAGATGAACTTGCGAGCTGCTCAAATGATGAATACATGGCTTTTCTCTTTGGTCCTGACAACTCGCCATACTACGCTTCATACTATAATTCATCTGATTATTATGACATCAAAAAATTCTTTCTGGAGTTTTTTGATGCACTTGATTCACCTCATGAAACCAACTTTGATGAATACAGAAAAAATGTCCTGACTTCCCTGCAAAAAATAGCTACGACAGGTATTTTTGAACATATTCCTTTTGATGCAATGCACGACATAGTTGATGCTCTGTACTGCAAAACTATAGTAACAAGAGGATTTAATGAAAATGTAGGATTTATGTTTACACAGATCTACAGAGAACTTTCTGTTTATCAGAAAATGTCCGATGAGAAAAAGATTCAGAATCTTCACAAAAAAAGTGCTGTGATAAATTCAATAATCAACGACGTTATCATAACAGACGAAAGCAACGATCAGGCATTTTATCCTGTTATGAAAAGTCTTTCTGAACTTGGTTTTTTCAAAAGCTTCATGCTTCTTTTTGAAGAACCGGTTATCGGAAATATGAATTCCGGAATCAAAATACCGGAAAATATCAATCTCAAATACTCACAGGATCATGATAATATTAAATACTATAAAGAGCCTGTAAAAATCAGAACTGATGAGCTTTTCAGCAACGACTATATAAAAAATCCTGAAATATCATTTGTTGTCAGTCCGATCTTTTCCAAAGAAGAACTGTATGGAATAATGATATACGACGTTACTCCTTCTATGTACTCGTATTTCAATAAAATAACAGTACAGATCGGAACCGCTCTCAAATACAACATTCTTTTAAATAAATGGCAGACACTTCTTGATTCTGAAAAAGAAAATTCGAAAAATTTTGAAAAAATCTCAAAGCATGACGAGCTTACAGGTGTATACAACAGAAGAGGCTACTTTGATTATGCACAGTCAATAATCAAAAATCCTGCCAACACCGGCAAAAATGCTGTCGTTGTTTTTGCAGATCTTGATAATCTAAAACTGATAAACGATCAGTTCGGTCACGATGACGGAGACTATGCACTGAAATCCATAGCCAATATCCTTGTCCGCTCCTTCAGAGCCAGCGACATCATCGGCCGAATCGGCGGAGACGAATTCGCTATCCTTGCACTTCTGAACAACACAGAAAACATCGGAAGCATCACAAACCGTATCAAAAAAACAAACATGTCATTCAACGATTCCTGTGACAAACCATACTACATAAACACCAGCGTCGGAGTATACCCCTTCACCTGCTCTTCATCAATCGAACTCTCATCCATACTCGAACACGCCGACGAACTTTTATATCAGCAAAAAAAGAACAAACTCAAAACCATCATCAAAACCGCTTCCAATTAAATATATTTAAAAAAATGCAGGTCCCCTGCATTTTTTTATTTCTCCAAGAACTCCCGCAACATTACCGCGAAGGTGCAGGGCGACCGCAAAGCCCTGCTTTATTTTCCCACATCTTTTTTATCATTATTGTTGACAACCCAATACAAAATAATATATAATAGTTAATGTAGTTTGTATTTTCAGTTTATAAATTTTTTATATTATAAAGGTGACTAATTATGGCCAGAAGATGTAAAAACTGCGGAGCAAAGCTCCCGAAAAAATCTGACATTTGTAAAAAATGCGGCGAACAGTATATGGATGACTTCAGTGAATTTGATGCTGAAACTCAGGAAATGCTTGCTGTTCAGAAACCATCAAATGTCTTCTATGTATGTCTTATTATCATCAGCGTTTTTGTATTTCTTTTTGCTTTGCTTTTAATATTCTTAAACGTTACAGGAAACAAAGAAAAGTATTCAAGTTCAAAAGAAACAGATGAAACAAGTATTCTTTCTGAAATATCAGAACCTGATGAATCAGATCTTTCCAATTCACTCTATTATGCAGAAGACTTTATAGGAAAGCCTTTCTCAGAAGTAAAATCAACTCTTACCGGAGATTACAAGATCATCATGGGTGATACCATCCAGTATGATTATACCGATTTTCCTCTGCACATCTTTTCTTCTGACTCTGCACCAAATGATAATTCACTTATTGCAAAAATTATCGTTACAGAAGACGGTGTTATTTCACCTGAATTAAAAGCAGACATGTCATATGAAAAAATAGCACTTATTCTTGGCGTAACAGATGCTTCACCAATGTTAAATCCTGAAGACAACCAGACTTTCATTCTTGAAAAAATGATTACAGATACAGTTAAGGCAACATTTGTATTTGATTCCAATTCTTCTGATTCTGTTCCTTCACAGGTAATACTTCAGAATGATGCATTATTAGCAACCACCTTAAAAGGTACTGTTTTTGGCATAGATTCAGACAGCTATCTTACTCTCAGATCAAATCCGAGCCCTGATGCCAATGATATCAATCATCTTTCAAATGAAGACAGAGTTGATGTTTTAGACGAAATAATAGATGAAAACGGCACAACATGGTATAAGGTTAATTTTGCAGGCAAGGAAGGCTACGTTAATGCCGATTATATCGTAGTTGACAATGAAGTCGCTGATGATCAGATCGATTCTGATATCTACTTCAACGCCAATGACTTTTCTGAAAACACTGATGACTCAGATGACACAGACGATACAGATGACACAGACAGCTCTGACGATTCAACAGATGAATAATTAATATAATAAAAATAGACAGAAATGGCAAACCGCTGTTTCTGTCTTTTTTATTCAAAAATACTGTTTACTCTTTTTCTTCAGAATATATTTTACTCCAATAAAAAAACCGGTCATCGACCGGTTTTTTATTATTTTATTATTTCATAAACTGCATTTGCTATGATCCTTGTGTTCAGCTTCAGACTCTCAAGAGACATTGACTCATCATTTCCGTGCATATTGTTTTCATCACCCGGAAATTCCGCACCAAAGGCAACACCGCCTTCTATATCGTGCACATATGTACCTCCGCCTATAGCCTTGGCATATGGTTCCAGTCCCGTCTCCCTGTTATATACATTTAATAGTTTTTTTATAAAATCACTGTTTTCATCAACACAGTGAGGATCATTTTCAAATTCAGCAGTTACTGAAGTTTCTGAAGGCAAAAGTAAAGTTTTTATTCTTTCTTTAATATCTTCCTTTGAACCGCAAAGCGGATATCTGATATCCATTTTCATCGTAAAATCATTATCTTTATAATCAATAATACTTAATACCTCTGTAAGAGCACCTGATTTTTCATCATTCATTTTTATTCCAAGATGCTCACCGTCCGTTTCGGAGTATACAAATGTTTTGGTCAGAAAATCAATATATTCTTTTTCATTTTCATCAAGAGGAAGCTTGTTTAAATATTCAAACAATCCGGTTATCGCATTATCTCCTGACTCAGGTGTTGATGCATGGGCTGCGGTTCCTCTGTAAAAAACATGCATTCCGTCTTCTGATTCACTTACCGTTATTTTACTTCCCGCATATTTTTCCAGTACATCCGCACCGATGCCGGAAACAACAGCTTCAGATGATGCGGGCACTGCATTTACTACAGTTCCGCCTTTTATACTTCTGATATGTGTAAATTCTACATTTTTTTCGAATTTTAATCTGAGCATTCCTTTTTCAATATTGATTACAGGATAATCTCCGTCAGGAGTAAATACAAAAGGCGGCATTTTTTCTTTTTTCATATAGTATTCCATATCAGACGAACCGCGTTCCTCATCACAGCCGACTATAAAACGAACGTTTGACGATACATCAAGACCTGACTCCTGAAGTGCCTTCAAAGCAAACAGTACAGCTGTCGCAGGTCCTTTGTCATCTATAGTTCCTCTGCCGTATATTCTTCCGTTTTCTATTTCACCGCCAAAAGGATCGTGCTGCCAGTCCTCAGCTGTGACAGGTACTACATCAAGATGACAAAGTACTCCGAGATTTGTTTCTTTACTGTTAAATTCTATCGTTCCGACATAATTTTCATGATTTTTAGTTATAAATCCCATGCTTTCTGCTTTTTTCAGAAATACATCCAGTACCTGTGCACATTTTTCTCCGTATGGTTTTGACGGAAGACTGTCAGCACCGATACTGTCGATCGCCACTATTTCTTTTAAAAATTCAAGCTGACTGTCAAAATTTTTATCAATGATATTATTTAAAAGTTCCATATTATTTCCCCGCTTTCAATTTATTTACAAGCTCTTCATCAGGCTTAACGTACAATGTTCTGTTGTTTGTAAAAATAACCATCCCCGGTTTTGCACCTGCCGGTTTTTTTACATACTTTACCATAGTGTAGTCAACAGGTACCTGTGATGACGTTTTTCCTTTGCTGTGGAATGCCGCAAGAACAGCAGCTTCATTAAGTGACTCGTCCGTCGGCTCCTCACCTTTTGTACACAAAATCACATGAGAACCGTGTATTCCCTGAGTGTGAAGCCATATATCCGTCTTTTCTGCTGTTTTAAGCGTAAGCCTGTCATTCTGCTTGTTGTTTCGGCCAACAAGTACCTCCATTCCGTCACTTGTTTTAAACTTAAGCGGCGGCTGTTCCTTCGGGGCTTTGCCTTTCATTTTTGCATTTTTTATATATCCCTGCTCAACAAGTTCGATCCTGAGTTCAATAATATCAGCATCAGTTCTGGCTCTGGTAAGGGAATCAAAAACGCTCTCTATATAGTCGAGCTCCTTTTCGCCCTTTTCTATCTGTTCAGTCAGTTTCTTCTCGGCTGTAACAAGTTTTTTGTATTCGTGATAATACTTCTGTACATTCTGTGAAGGAGTAAATCGTTCATCAAGCGAAATAACCATCTCCGGAAGTGCTTCATCATAAAAATTCTGAACTCTGACCGACTTGTCTCCTTTTGAGATCATATAAACGTTTGCCGAAAGAAGATCACCCTTTAATTTATATTCATCCTTTTTTTCACACAGAAGAAGTTCATCACGCTGATTTACAGTTCTCTTTGCTATTCTGTCATTAAGTCCTGACAGCAGTCTGAAAAGATCATTTGCACGCTGTCTGATCCTTAATTCATCATCTCTTGAAACATAGTATTTATCCAGTGTCTGACATGCACTTTCAGTTTTGTATGATATCATCTGACTGCCGTACTGTGAAATGTATATAAATGCAAAATCCTTCGGTATTCCGTCTTTGGTCTTCAGTATGCTGTAGCTTGCCTCGCCGGTTTCAAGCATTTTGGCTGTCTTTTTTATAATATATACAAGTTTATCCTCAATATCTGATGTCATCCCGGAAAAATCGATTTCTGTGTCCTTACACGCAAAAAATACCCACTCCCTTGCAAGCAGCGGAGACACACCTTCAAAATTACCAATAATAAATTTTACAAGCTTTCCAGTCTTAAACTCAGAAAACTTTGCTCTGAGCTCATTTTCACCTGCATCTGTAAATATGATTCGTCCTTCACGCGGCGGCAGCTCATATGTCATCCCCGGCAGAACCAGTCTCGCCCTTGACATCTGAGCATCAACGCGCTTTAAGGAATCAATGATCTTTCCGTTCTCATTTATCAGGATCATATTTGAATATTTTCCCATAATTTCAACAGCAGCCGTAAGCTTTACAAGATCTCCGAGCTCATTTACAGCCTCAAAATCCATAAACAGAATTCTCTCAAGTCCGTCCTGCCTGATATCCAGAAGCTTTGCCCCCGAAAGATGCTTTCTCATCAGCATGCAAAACATTGGCGGCGTCATAGGATTTCCGATATCATTTTCCGTAATATGTACCCTCGCACTGTCAGCATGCGCTGAAATCAATATTTTACTGACTCCCCCCCTGTATCTTAAACTCATAACCAACTCTTCCCTGGTCGGCTGATGTATCTTGTCAACCCTCGCCCCGACCAGAAACATCAGCTCATTTTTCACAAGCCGTAAATAAGCACCATCCAACGCCATCTGTTTCTTTCTCCTTATTTCTCATCATTTTTTTCAAAATATATTTTAACTGATCACAATAATTTTCATACTAATATTTTTTAAATCATAAACATAAATGCGAAGGTGCAGGGCGACCGCAAAGCCCTGCGAACCTTTCCGTTTCCACCAACCAACATCTAAGCCGATTTCCCTGCGAAGGTGCAGGGCGACCGCAAAGCCCTGCAATCCTCACAAATTTCACTAACCTCTCCCTTGAAGATAAATACTATTAATCACACATAACTAACAACATCCACATTTCTCTCAGAAACAATCACTTCAATCCCCGGCAGATTCACAGAGATCACATTTTTCAAATAATAAACCGCCGGCTTCTCAGTATGAAAATGTCCGCAGTCAAACAGTGAAATATCATTATTTGCCGCATCTATCCATACATCATGCTTAACATCCCCCGTAACATAAGCATCACAGCCCGCATCAATTACTTCCCCTAAAAGCGAACCTCCGCTCCCTGAACATACAGCTATCCTTTTTATCTCCTTTGTTCCGCCAAAATATCGTACCACCGTACATCCAAAAATCTTTTTTAATTTCTCCGCCATAGCCTTCGCCGAAACCACAGTATCAGTACTGCAAATTCTCCCTGTTCCAATAGTAACATCACGTCTCAGTGGTTCAAGAGGCACGGATTTTTCAGAAAGAGAAAACTCCTCTTTCATCATATTCACAAGGATATCATTTATCCCGTCTTTAGCCATATCAAGCGGCGTATGAACACATATCGCAGCTATCCCGTATTTTAAAAGTCTACCTGCCGGCTCATCAAACGATATTTTTTTCAGCGGATGAAAAATAACCGGATGATGTGACACTATAAGATCACAACCCTTTTCATGTGCTTCTTCAATTACATCATTTGTAATATCAAGCGTACAAAGCACTTTTTTAACCTCACTTCTTCTGTCACCGACAAGAAGCCCTGAATTGTCCCAGCTGTCCTGAATACCAAATCCGGCAACCCTGTTTATCTCTCTGTAAACATCACCGACTGTATATTTTTCATTCCCTGATGCTAAACTGTTCATATTTTCAAGTGCCATCTCAAGTTCCCCCGTTTCATTAATACTTTTTTCCGATTTTTTCATTCCCTCAATAATTTTCTCTATCTTACCGGCCTGCTTTTTTACAAATTCACACGACAACGGATCTTTATAGTCAAATACTCCTGTATTTGCAGCAGTTTCATTTATTTTCACAGTATATCCCGAATATCTGACTTTCATTACCGTATATATGAACTCCGCATCAGAAACCGCTTCCTCCTTAACTATTTCAAAGCCTCTGGAATAAAGCCATTTTCTGAGAAAAGGTATTTTTGTCATCGGCTGGATTATGATATTTACGCTGTTTTTCAGCCATGGCGCCGCATCTATGATCCCGCTTATGGTCTCAGCACCCATTCCTGCCATGATAACGTCAGTAACATTTTCATGATCCACATTTTTTAAACCATCTGATTTCACAACAGATATCATGTCGTTCATATTGTTTTTCAGAACGGTTGCCCTTGCTGCCTCGAGTGGTCCGTCAGCTATGTCAGCAGCTATGACATTTTTGCAGATCTTATTATCTATAAGAAAAACAGGAAGATACGCATGATCCGTTCCGACATCAACTGCAGTTCCTTTCCCGGTCACCATTTCGGCACATTTTAATAATCTTTTATCGTTTAAAATAATTCATCTCTCCCAACGAATATTTTTAAAATACATATATTATTATAACAAAAATATAAATGAAATGCAATTTGTCTGAATCACGTATTTTTGACGTTATTAACAATTTGAAAAAATTTTTTCAAATAAACAGTAAAAAATTTTTTCAAATAAACAGTGTATAACACTTGACAACAGTTATACACTGTGCTATACTGTTTACATAGGGGGAAGAAAAATATGCATATTATTATAAACAACTCATCTATGATCCCGATCTATGAACAGATCACAAATTATATAAAAAAAGAGATCGCTGATGGTACCCTTGAAGCTGATACACCTCTGCCGTCAGTAAGAAAACTCGCCGGTGACCTGAAAATAAGTGCTCTTACAGTAAAAAAAGCATACGATCACCTGGAAGAGGAAGGATTTGTAACCACCATTCATGGAAAAGGAACATTTATATCGTCTCAGAATAAACCGCTAGTGCGTGAGATGCAGTGCAGAGAAATTGAAAACGAACTTGCTTCAACTGTTGAAAAAGCTCACCAGTACGGACTGACAAATGAAGAAATAAAAGAACTTTTTGATATTATCATGGAGGAATAACAAATGATCCACATAACAGAACTGAAAAAGAACTACAAAACATTTTCACTTGATGCCACACTTGATGTTGAACCCGGCCGTATAACAGGTCTTGTCGGAAGAAACGGTGCAGGAAAAAGTACAACTATAAAATCGATCTTAGGTCTGGTCACTCCGGACAGCGGAACATGTGAAGTATTCAAAAAAGCCTCTTCTTCACTGACAAGTACCGACAAGGAAAAAATCGGTGCCGCACTTTCTGACTCAGGTCCTTCATTTATCATTTATTACTTTACAATAATAGGAGCAATGTTTACTTCCAGTACGATATCATACGACGAATACGACAACTGTTTTCCGTTCCTGTTTACTCTTCCGACAACCAGAAAACAGTATGCTTCTGAAAAATTCCTTTTCGGATTTCTTGCTACATTATGCTCAGATATCTTCGCAACACTTGCCGCAGTGATCATAGCTCTTGCAAAAGGAACTCCTGTCACAAAAGATATTTTTATTGCATCACTTGTTATTATTCCTGTAAGTATGATCATAAATTCCGTTTCACTCCCTGTTATGCTCAAGCTCGGACTTGAAAAAGGAAGAATCGGATTATACATTGTCCTTGTTCCTGTTATCGTAATTGCCACCGCTGTAATGAAAAATGAAAATCTTAACGGAAAATTTAATGAGATTCTCTCATATGCAGATGCACACGAGATTATGATCGGTGTTATTCTCGGTGCTGCTTCTATAGCCATAATAGCGATCTCTTATATTATCTGTACTGACATTATGAAGAAAAAAGAGCTTTAAACAAAACCCGTAAAGGATAAAAATCATGGAAATCAAACCAATAGCATACATAAAAAATGATTTTACCGAAAAATTCGGAATTCCGAGACAAAGCGGACTTACCGGAATGGTATCAAAAATAGTATTTGAAGAAGAATACAGAAACAGAGAGGCTTTCAGAGGCATCGAACAGTATTCACACTTCTGGCTGATATGGAATTTTTCTGAAGTAAATTCTGAGAAATGGTCGCCGACAGTCAGACCGCCAAGACTCGGCGGGAATACACGCATGGGAGTCTTTGCCACCAGATCACCATTTCGGCCAAATCACATGGGACTTTCATCTGTAAAGCTTGAAAAATTTGAATTTGATCCGTTTTACGGACCTGTCATGTATGTCTCGGGGGCAGACATAAAAAACGATACACCGATATTTGATATAAAACCATATCTTCCGTATACAGACTGTCATCCAGAAGCTGAAAACGGTTTTTCCCTTTCTTCAACAGATGCTGTTCTGAATGTTGAATACTCGGATGAAGCGAAAAAAGTAATTCCATCTGATAAAATAGATATCCTTACTGAAATTCTTGAACAGGATCCGAGACCGCAGTATCAGAATGAAGAATCTCGAATATATGGATTTTCTTTTTCTGATATGGAAATAAAATTTACCGTAACAGACGATACTCTTACTGTTGTATCGTCAGAAAAAAGGAAAATGATACTATGAGCGCCATAAATATAGGAATAATTGACAGCCTGGAAGAATACATAAAAAATGAATGCAGTGATCAGTTCTCTGAGTATGAAAATTCTCTCAGAAAATATCACTGTATCGGAATAGACGATGAAGAACTGCTGCCATTCATAAACCGCTCATACGATATAAAACTTCCTGTCAGCTACGTTGAGCCGACAAACGAGGGAACAGGAATAGACTGGTGCGGTATAACTCTTGTATCACCTGATTCTGTCAGAGAATCTGTGAAAATACTTGAAGAATTCAAATGTGAACCATGGTATTCTTCTCTTTATGAACAATGCAGAAAAGCCCTTGAACAAAACAAATACATGATTTATTACGGAGTATAGTACGAAAAAAGGATGTATGTCAAAACCGACATACATCCTTTAAAAAATACTATTTGTTTCAATCAAAGTGAAGCAAGAAAGTCGTTCATTTTCTTTTCAAATGCATCAGCATCCACACCGTGAACTCCGCATGCTTCAGCAACTGATTCTCCTCTTGATGCAGGACAGCCGAGGCAGTGCATACCCATATCCATAAATAAAGGTGCTGTATCAGGACATTTGTCGAGAATATCACCGATGATCATATCTTTTGTAATTTTAAAATCCATTTTCTATTTCCTCCGTAATTAATTTTTAATGCCGGAAAATACTGACGTGCTGCATTATTCAGCTATGTGTCATATGCCGGCATAGAGTTACTATATTATTATAATATAAAATTAAAGACTTGACAAGATGATAAGTGATTGTTATTTTTTTGTTAAACCACACTATTTAAAAAGCGTAACCGAAGCTACGCTTTAATTCTTAGTTTTCTTTCATTTTTGCGAAACATTCGCTGCAGTATACAGGACGATCTTCTCTAGGCTTGAAAGGAACCTTTGCTTCACCGCCGCATGATGCACATGTTGCTGTGAACATTTCTCTTTCACCGTTTCCACCTGAATTTTTTCTTGCGCTGCGGCAAGCTTTACATCTCTGTGGTTCGTTTTCGAAACCTTTTTCTGCATAGAATTCCTGTTCACCTGCTGTAAATACGAATTCTGCTCCGCAATCCTTACATACTAATGTCTTGTCTTCAAACATTTCTAACTACCTCACTTCTGAGAAAAAATTTTTTTTAGACCACGGACGGATTTTCACCGCCACCTTTGATAAAACAACGCTCTTGAATTAAGCTACTGGGCCATATATTCTGATCAGCTGATAAACTGCTAACCGACTTTTAAAATGGTCTGCTCTCCAAACTGAAATAAGCTTAAGTCTAAACCCTTGCATCATTTTATCTACTGCTGTGAGGGAAAAAATAACAAGACAAGCCAAATATGAATGTGGAGCCCCTTCATATCCCTTGATGTAAAGAGAAGTAATAAGGGATGAAATCCTTTTTATCCTATAGTTGCTGAGACTTATTTAAATCAAAACGATGATTTAAAAAATTAAACATAATTACCAAGTAAAAAGAACCATCTTGATAAGCTATTGTCTATTATAGCTGTATTATGATTTTTTGTCAAGGTTTTTTTTCTATATTTTCTACAAATTCAAATAAAACATCACATTTCATATATCACAGCGTAAAATTTGTGCAATTTAGATATATATTTTAATAATATCGTACAAATCTGTATACGGCTGTCACAGATTTTGTCATTTTATTTAAGCAGTTCACGGAATAAAATTTGACGTTTTAAAGCAATAAAGTCTGAATTTTGCAGGATGACTATATATTTATTTCAAAAAATTCAGATATTATCCATATTATCTGTTGAAATCAATTTTGCATTATGGTATAATTTAAAACATAGGACTTTATTGCCTAGTATTTCTTGAAGGAAAGGAAAAGAGAAGATTATGAAATTATCCGGCTCACAAATCATTATCGAAGTATTAATCGAACAGGGCTGTGATTGCATTTTCGGTTATCCGGGCGGACAGGTAATCAATATTTATGATGCCATCTACCAGTACAGAGACCGCATCAACCATGTTATCACTGCTCACGAACAAGGTGCAGCTCATGCAGCAGACGGCTACGCAAGAGCAACCGGAAAGACAGGCGTCGTCCTTGCAACATCCGGCCCGGGCGCTACAAATCTGGTCACAGGTATTGCAACGGCATACCTCGATTCAGTCCCGATGGTCGCTATCACAGGAAATGTTCCATGCAGTCTGTTGGGAAGAGACAGTTTCCAGGAAGTTGATATCTGCGGAATCACTCTCCCGATAACAAAGCATAACTATATAGTAAAGGATATTAATGAACTTGCTGATACACTGAGAGAAGCTTTCAGAATAGCAAGATCAGGCAGACCGGGACCGGTTCTTGTTGATATTCCTAAGGATGTTCAGATAGCAATGACAGATTTTGAAAATGAACCTGTCAAGCCTGAGTTTGACGATCCTAAGGTTACTGATGAAGAACTCAAACAGGCTGTAAAGATGATCTCCGAATGTAAAAAACCGTACATTTATTTCGGCGGCGGTGTCATTGCAGGAGATGCAGGCGAAGAAATTCAGAAATTTGCTGATATCATCGATGCTCCTATCGGATGCAGCATGATGGGTCTTTCAGCTGTTCCTAATTCGAACCCAAGATTTCTCGGTATGCAGGGAATGCATGGTCATTATGCATCTTCCATGGCTCAGGCAGAAGCTGACCTTCTTATCACAGTTGGCGCAAGATTTTCTGACAGAGCTACAGGAAACAAAAATGTCTATGTAAGAAACTGCAAAATTATACATATAGATATAGATGCTGCTGAGATCAATAAAAACATTGACAGCCAGCTCGGCATGACAGGTGATGTAAAAGAAACTCTCAAAAAACTTATGAGTATGCTTCAGCCTTCAAAACATGCAGACTGGATGAAGCGTATCGATGAACTCAAGGTTCTCGAAGAAGCTTCAATAAAGAAAACAGACTGGATGACACCTTATGATGTTATCGATACAGTAAACAGCAAAATGCCTGCCAATACTATAGTAGTAACAGACGTTGGTCAGCATCAGATGTGGACTGCTCAGCGCTGGAAGTTCGAACAGTCAAGAAAATTCGTTTCAAGCGGCGGTCTTGGCACTATGGGATTCGGTCTCGGTGCAGCGATCGGTGCTTACACAGCTTCAAAGGATCCTGTTGTTCTGTTCACAGGTGACGGAAGTTTCGGAATGAACCTTAACGAACTTGCAACAGCAGTATCATTTAACGTTCCTGTTATCATCGTTTTAATGAACAACGGTGTTCTCGGAATGGTAAGACAGTGGCAGACACTGTTCTTCAACAAGCATTATTCAAATACCACCCTCAACAGACAGACAGATTTCATAAAGCTTGCAGAAGCTTTTGGTGCTGTCGGATTCAAAGCTGAAAACACAGCTGAACTTTCCGATGCAGTTGAAAAAGCTGTTGCAGCAAAGAGACCTGCTATCATCGACTGTACAATAGGCAGCGACGAATTTGTTCTTCCTATGCTTCCTCCGGGTGGTTCCATAGATGATATCATTACTCAGATCGGAGGTGAAGCCTGATGGAAAAATACGTATTCAGTATACTGGTAACAAATAAGACCGGTGTCCTCACAAGAGTAACAAGTATGTTTTTCAGAAGAGGCTTCAACATCGATACTCTTACTGTTGGCGAAACCGAATCTGCTGAATTCTCAAGAATCACAATCTCAATGATGGGTGATGAGTATTCAAGAGACCAGATCGTGAAGCAGCTTTCAAAGCTTCATGATGTAAAGCAGGTTCAGCTTATGGAACGTGACGAGACAGTTACACGCGAACTCCTTCTCCTGAAGATCAAAAATGATTCAAGTACAAGACAGGATATTCTCGCTGCTGTTGACGTATTCCGTTCAAAGATAGTCGACTACTCACCTGATGCACTCTGCATTGAAATAACAGGTGAAACAAGCAAAATCAACGCTTTTATTGAGCTGGTAAAACCTTTCGGCATAATGGAGATATGCAGAACCGGTATTGTCGCTCTTGAAAGAGGCAGCCACTGTCTGAGAAACGAATAATTTCAGATAAACTGTCCATAAAACTATTTAATATTTAAAGGAGTTTTAAAAATGGAAAATTCTAAAGCAAAAGTATTCTATCAGGAAGACTGTGATCTTTCACTTCTCTATGGTAAGACAATAGCTGTTATCGGCTACGGCAGCCAGGGACATGCACACGCTCTCAACGCAAAAGAATCACTTGGTTCAAACGCAAGAGTTATCATCGGTCTTTACGAAGGCAGTAAGTCATGGGCTAAAGCTGAAAAGCAGGGCTTCGAAGTATTCACAGCTGCTGAAGCTGCAAAACAGGCTGACATCATCATGATCCTTATCAACGATGAAAAGCAGGCTGCTATGTACAAGAAAGACATCGAACCAAACCTCAAAGCCGGCGATATGCTTATGTTCGCTCATGGTTTTGCTATCCACTTTGGTCAGATCGTTCCTCCTGCAGACGTTGACGTTACAATGATCGCTCCTAAGGGACCTGGACACACTGTAAGAAGTGAATATCAGGCTGGTAAGGGTGTTCCTTGTCTCGTTGCTGTTGCTCAGGATGCTACAGGCAAAGCTCAGGATATGGCTCTCGCTTATGGTCTTGCTATCGGCGGTGCAAGAGCAGGCGTTCTTGAAACAACATTCAGAACAGAAACTGAAACAGACCTCTTCGGTGAACAGGCTGTTCTCTGCGGCGGTGTTTGTGCTCTTATGCAGGCTGGTTTCGAAACACTTTGCGAAGCTGGTTACGATCCAAGAAATGCTTACTTTGAATGTATCCATGAAATGAAGCTCATCGTAGACCTCATCTACCAGAGTGGTTTTGCAGGAATGAGATATTCTATCTCAAACACAGCTGAATACGGTGACTACATTACAGGACCTAAGCTCATCACTGAAGAAACCAAGAAGACAATGAAGCAGATCCTCAAGAACATCCAGGATGGTTCATTCGCTAAGGAATTCCTCCTCGACATGTCTGCTGCAGGCGGTCAGGCTCACTTCAGAGCTATGAGAAAGCTCGCTTCTGAACATCCATCTGAAAAGGTCGGCGAAGAAATTCGTAAACTTTACAGCTGGAACAACGAAGAAGACAAGTT
The DNA here is from genome assembly GCA_045628605.1 of Oscillospiraceae bacterium. Classification (GTDB taxonomy): domain Bacteria; phylum Bacillota; class Clostridia; order Oscillospirales; family Ruminococcaceae; genus HUN007. Next base: position 1,651 of record JAZQPR010000151.1, on the reverse strand, counting down.
CATCAACAACTGATTTTTCTGATATTTTGATGCTTTACTATCCGCTATTGAAGGTACAGAGATCATCTCTTATTCATACGGGTTCGCATTTATTCTGAAAAGATTGCTGCTTTCCCGATAAAGCATTTTTAAGATGCATAATCGGGAGAGCAGTTTTGTTGTATATTTATGACATAGGTTTGAGAAAGGCTTATGTGTAAGCAGGGCTTTGCGGTCGCCCTGCACCTTCGCAGCATATTGTAACGCAAGAAGACCGTGATCTTGAAAAATTAATTATAAAGGTGGAGAAAAAATGGAAAGTAATTTCTTCTGCAACGGCGTTGATATGGCACCTGCACGTTCACTCTTCAACGCTCTCGGAATCACAAAAGAAGAAATGGAACGTCCTCTTGTAGGTATCGTTTCATCATATAATGAGATCGTACCGGGTCATATGAACATCGACAAGCTTGTTGAAGCTGTAAAGCTCGGTGTTGCAATGGCAGGCGGTACACCTGTTGTTTTCCCTGCAATCGCTGTCTGTGACGGTATCGCAATGGGTCACAAGGGAATGAAATATTCACTCGTTACACGTGATCTTATCGCTGACTCTACAGAATGTATGGCTCTTGCACATCATTTTGATGCTCTTGTAATGATCCCTAACTGTGACAAAAACGTTCCCGGACTTCTCATGGCAGCTGCCAGAGTAAACGTTCCTACAGTATTTGTAAGCGGCGGTCCTATGCTCGCAGGTCATGTACAGGGTCACAAGACAAGTCTTTCAAGCATGTTCGAAGCTGTCGGCGCATACACAGCAGGCAAGATCGGCATGGAACAGCTTGAAGAATTCGAAAACAAGACATGTCCTACATGCGGTTCATGCTCAGGCATGTACACTGCAAACTCCATGAACTGTCTTACAGAAGTTCTCGGTATGGGTCTCAGAGGCAACGGTACAATTCCTGCTCCTTATTCAGAGAGAATCCAGCTTGCAAAGAGAGCCGGCATGGCAGTTATGGAACTCGTAAAGAAAAATATCCGTCCTCGTGACATCATGACTGAAAAAGCATTCCAGAATGCTCTTACAGCTGATATGGCACTCGGATGCTCAACAAACAGTATGCTTCATCTTCCTGCAATCGCAAACGAATGCGGCATCACTATCAATCTTGACATGGCAAACGAGATCAGTGCCAAGACTCCTAACCTCTGTCACCTTGCTCCTGCAGGTCCTACATACATGGAAGACCTCAATGAAGCTGGCGGTGTATATGCAGTTCTCAACGAACTCAACAAGAAGGGTCTCCTCAACACCGACGTTATGACATGTACAGGAAAGACACTCGGTGAAAACATCAGCGGTGTTGTAAACAAGAACCCTGATATCATCAGAACCATCGACAATCCATACAGCCCTACAGGCGGTATCGCTGTACTCAGAGGAAACCTTGCTCCTGACGGATGCGTTGTAAAGAGAAGTGCAGTTGCTCCTGAAATGCTCGTACACAGCGGTCCTGCAAAGGTTTATAACTCAGAAGAAGATGCGATCGCTGCAATCAAGGGCGGCAAGATCGTAGCAGGTGACGTTGTTGTTATCCGTTACGAAGGTCCTGCAGGCGGTCCGGGAATGAGAGAAATGCTCTCACCTACTTCAGCTATCGCAGGCATG
>JAZQPR010000150.1:0-62942 GCA_045628605.1 Oscillospiraceae bacterium | reverse complement strand
CACTGGTAATTTCAGCTGGATTGGTGTATAATTAGTCTCAGTGATTTTCATGATTAAGCAACTTGATTATATCACAAAAAATTAGCTGCACGCAAGTGGTGCAGCTAATTTTTTATAAATGGTAATGGGCATCTCATTGAGCTGCCCATTACCATTTCGATGGGGACTTTCTTAACAGCCCCTTTTTTTAGTTGTATTTAAATGATTTTTAGTATTCATATAACAACACAGTGGATATCCCTGCCTCTGTAGGCGGCGTGTTCAATCTTCCCGTTCAGTCGGAGTACAATCTCCGACTGTTTGGTTAGCGATTCTGTGAATCGCCTCTGCTTATTAAAAGCAGAGCTTTGAACAACACAGAGCTTTGAATATAGAGGATATTCAACGACTGAACTTCCAATAGTTTATTTACACTTGGATGAAGTACAAACGCTTCGGCCCGGTCAGTGATTTTTAGAATTGATCATCAGGCTGAAAGCAGATCTTGGAAGCAGCCGGATGAATTATTCCGGTTATTATACTTTTGTTCACATTAAAACAGATGTGAACAGAGTATTCTGATGATCTGTATGGATACTGATCCTGTAACAGCAACGGTCATATCAGACTTATTATTCTTGTATGATCTATTATTATTCAAAATTAATTAATGATATGTGTAAAAATAGTATTTCCAAGAAGAAAAAGAAAACGATTACACAACGGTGCAAAAATAGAATCTGATATGATGAAAACATCAAAAAATAATGCAAAACTATACAAAACGCCATAAACGAAATATGCTTAAACGTTTAAGATTTGGTGAATCTGTTTAGACATACAATCTTCCAGTGCAATGAACTCAATTCGTTGACAAAGGGGTACAGGGGTGTTATAATATAACCATAGAGAACAGAGGTAATGCTTCAGACGTCGGAAGAAATTATCCGGTTCTGAAAAAAATACTTCTCAGGTTCACAAATTTATTTATTTATATTTTTTAGGAGGAATTTATTATGAAAAAATTTAAAGGCTTCACACTTATCGAACTTATCGTTGTTATCGCAATCATCGGTGTTCTTTGTGCAATTCTCGTTCCAACAATGATGGGTTGGGTTACAAAATCAAGAATTAAGACAAACAATGCTAACGCTAAGCAGACATTTACAGCTGCTCAGGAAGCTATCACAAACCTTGATAACAAAGGTACATCATGGACTGCTGGTACAGTTGATAATACATCAACAGGTGATTTAGCAGAAGAAATCACAGGCCTTAATACTGCTTCAGCTACAGGTGCTGCTTGGGCTGTTAAGGTTGATGCAAATGAAGGTGCTCAGAAGGCTAAGTTTGCTGCTAATGCTAACAACTACACAGGTCAGTATCCAGAAGAAACACCTGAAGATTCAAACCTTTTATATGCAAATGTAACACTTTAATTTTTGAATCATTATTAAATTTATTCTGAATAACTTATAGTTAGGAAGCCTGCAACTTGTTGCAGGCTTCTTACATTTAAAGCAGTATGTTAAAAAATGTTCATTTTCCCGTTTTATTGTATAAATAGATATTTTTTGGAATTGTTTGAATAGAAAGAGTGTCTTCAATGAATTTTTTCAGAGTATTCACTTTTTCTTAAGAGCTATAACAGTCATTTTGACTTTACAGCGATATAATTAATATTGTTATTATGAAAGGAGAAATTTATGTTGAAAAAGAAAGTAATAAGCGGAGTACTGGCACTGCTGCTGGCAGCGGGTTCATTTTCAGCACCCTGTGTAAGTGAAAATGTATTTTCAGTTACTAATGTATCGGCTGCTGATTATATGTTTGAAAATCTTAGATATTCCGTTACAAAGGACGATACCGTTTCCATAACATTATGTACGGATAAAACTGTCCGGGAAGTTAAGATCCCGTCTCAGATCGATGGAAAAGATGTAACAGCAATCGCATCAAGCGCATTTAGCGGTTGTCAGAACCTTATGAGCATTGAGATACCTGATACTGTTGTTTCAATTGGAAATTCAGCATTTAGCGGCTGTGCTTTTAATGAGTTTACTGTTCCTGCTCACGTATCAGAATGGGGTCAGTGCGTTTTTTCCAAATGTACAAAACTTCAGAAGGTTGTTTTTGAAAACGGATGCAAACAAGTAGCTATAAATATGTTTTCATACTGTTCAGCTTTGAGTGAAGTAAAATTATGTGACTCTATTGAAAAAATCGATAATTATGGATTTACATACTGTTCAATGCTGTCGGATATTTCGTTGCCGGACAGTATAACATTAATTGGTGAAAATGCATTTTCATACTGTACAGCACTTTCCGGTGTAAAGCTTCCTTCAAAGCTTGAAACAATTGGAAAATCAGCCTTTTATAACTGCACTATGCTTAAAAAAGTGGATTTTTCTCTTGCCAAAAATTTAAAATCACTGGGTGACCAGGCATTTGCTTCATGTACGCTTCTGGAGGAGGCTTTTTATCCTTCAAGCCTTGAGACATTAGGTACTTCTATCTACAGAAACTGTCCTTCACTTCAGTATGTTAAATCAGAATGTAAAATAAATATTTTTACAGACGGTTCGTTTGAAAACTGTAACAAGCTTCTTTCCTGCAGTATTTCTTCAGAATGTGATACAATAGGAAAGAGTACCTTCAGCGGATGCACCAATCTTTTATATGTTCATTGTGACAAATCATCTGTATTAAGTAAAATAGGAGAGAAGGCTTTTTACGGCTGTACTGCACTCCGAGGAATGGGAACCGAAAATGCTGATGATATGGTTAAAAAGCTTAACAGTCAGTCTATCGATCTTATTGTTGGTCTTGAAGCACCTGATTCACTTCAGGAAATAGGTCCGAACGCATTCGCAAACTGTTCAAACCTTACTTATGCTGATCTTAATAAAGTTAGTGTTATAGGAGAGGGCGCATTTTCCAACTGTTCAAGTCTGGCTGATATTACTGTTCCGTCATCAGTAGACAGGATTCCTAAAAATGCATTTTTAAACTGCAGCGTTCTTAAAGAAGCTTCTTTGAAAGACAGCAAAGTAAAAGATATAGGTGTTTCTGCTTTTCAGGGATGTAAATCACTTAATTCTGTTTCACTGCCTGACTGTCTCGAGCTTATCGATTCAAACGCTTTTTATGGCTGCGTTTCACTTCCTGATATAACAATTCCAAATACCGTTTACATGATAAACAACGGCGCTTTTATGGGCTGTCAGTCATTTAAAACTTTTGAATTCCCTAATAATGCAAAATTTACAGAAATAAGCGACAATGTTTTGAACGGATGTACATCAATTGAGAATTTATCAATGCCTGATACTGTAACTATAATCGGTGCAAGTGCATTTTATAGATGTCAGAAATTAAAGACATTTACTTTCAGTTCACAGACAAGCGTAATAAGACAGAATGCTTTTGGAGAATGTTCTTCTATAGAGCGAATATCTCTTCCTGATACTGTAACAATGGTATATGACAAGGCATTTGAAAAATGTACCTCATTGTCATATTTATCGCTTTCAAAAAATCTCAAACAGATAGGCACATATGCTTTTTCAGGATGTTCTGAACTTACAAAAGTATCTTTGCCGGATAAACTTTCTCTGCTGGGTTCCTATGCTTTTAACTCATGCGTTAAGCTTGAAAAGGTCGATATATCATCTGATTCAGAATTGACTACAATTGATTCGTATGCCTTTGCAAACTGTTCTGCACTGAAGACCCTGTCAATTCCTTCAGGTCTTACAGTCCTTGGAATGGGAACTTTCCAGAACTGTATTACTTTGGACGATGTTACTATTCCTGAAGAGATAAAGATTCTTCCTGATAATATTTTTATGGGCTGTTCATCTTTAAAAGAAGTACATCTTCCTTCACTGTATAAGATAGGTATTGCTTCATTTAAATCATGTACTTCTCTTGAAAAAATTGTGATTCCGTCAACAGTAAATGAAATCAAAAACAATGCTTTTGAAGGATGTACCGGTCTAAAGGATGCAGAACTTGGAAATGTAGTTCAGACTATAGGTAACAATGCATTTTCTAATTGTACAGCATTGAAAAAGATTTATATTCCGGAAAGTGTCAATACAATTTCTGAAAAAGCTTTTTATAACTGTTCGGCTCTTGAAAATATTCAGTTTGCTTTAGATCCGAATAATGATTATTCAAGTGAATCTACAAGAAATAAATATATTAAAACGGTTGGAAATTATGCTTTTGCAGGCTGCAGTGCTCCGTATGTTATTCTTCCTGACAGCATAACACTTATCGGAACAAATGCCTTTGGATATACTACTTCAAACAAACCGGTAACAGATTTCGGTGTAGTATGCTCAAATAAGAAAAATTCTGCAGTTGTCAATTACTGTGCAGACAAGTTTTACGTTGCAGCATCAGTTAAAGAACTTAAAGAGATGATAAGAGAAGCTTATCGCTTTGGTGACATAGACAGAAATGGAGTTGTTGAACTTACAGATCTTACTGTTCTCAGCACTTATCTGCTCGGAGACGTCGAGCTTAATGATGAGCAAATTAAAGCTTCAGATACTGATGGCGACGGAACTGTAACAATTGCAGATCTTCTGACACTTAAGCAGTATGTACTGCATGAAAAAATAATTCTCGGACCGCAATAAAAGAATAATAATTCTGATATTTTTAATAAAAAAAGCCATGCTTTAAGTATGGCTTTTTTTATTATTTAATTTATAATATATAAAAAAAGGTTGACTTTTATTTTGAAAAATTGTATAATTTAATTATATAAGGAGGAAAAGCCGTATGAAAAAAAGTATAAAAAATTTATTTGCAGGGATCGTATTAGCAACTGCGATGTCAAATATTTTAACTATAGAAGCCGCAATATATGCACCGTCTGAACATTTTTCAAATCTTAAAAATATAATTCTTAAAGGGAGTACAACTAAGGAACTGAGTAATTATAATTATGATATCAATAATGATTCAAAGAAAAATGTTCTGGATCTGTGCAGAATGAAAAAATATGCACTCAGTAATGTCGAAGGCGAGATTCTTGACTCAGTATCAAAAAACGTTTTGTCATTTTCATTAGGTAATATAAGCGTTGACAAAACAGCGAAAAAAATAACTATTCCTGTCAGCATGTCCAATAATTCAAACAGTATCAACTTTTTTAAGCTGAATGTGAATTTTGATCATAATTCATTTACTTTTGCAGATGTAACAAGTAAAATAACGTCAGGTAATATAAGTTATTCCGTTTCCGGAAATACGCTTAGCTGCAATTCATCTGTTCCGATCACAACAGACGGTAAAGTAATCGATCTTGTTTTTTATATGAAGGATAGTATTTTAAATGGCACATATTCATTTTCTATTTCACAGGCTGAAGCATATGATGATTTCGGCAAGCTTGGAACTGAAAGAATAAATACATCGGAAAGTGAGAAAAGTGTAAAGCTGACAGATGTTCAGAATATGTTCCCGGCTGATATACCTGATCCGAATAATGATTCATCAAAGGTCCAGATCTACAACTGGATAAGCACACAAAGGGAAAAGGCAGGAGTCAAGGCGCTTGTTTTCAGTAAGGAGCTGTCATATGTTGCTGATATCAGAGCCAAGGAACTCAGTGTAAAGATCGCCAGCACTCGTCCGGACGGTTCATCATACAGAACGCTTCTTTCTGAATACGGAATGCTGACTTCACACAATATCCAGCTGTATTCTTCTGACAGAACAGCCCAGGCCTATATTTCAACATTATCCTCCGGTTATATGAAGGAAGTTACCAACGGAAGTCTGGTTAAAGTCGGAATAGGACATTATTCTACCGGCAGTTCAAATTACTGGATCTTATATTTTACAGAATAAAAAAAATCCCGAAAATGATTTCATTTTCGTGATTCTTTTTATTCTGTTCCTTTAAGGATCGCATTTAATATATCTTTGAAGATCCAGCATTCACTGTCTCTGCTGAACAATCCGAAGGATTCTCCGTTGCCAAGAAAGGAACCGTTGTCCCACCAGATACATGGAATGCCTTTGCTTTTTGCTGCCCTGAGATAATATTCACTCCAGTTTGCTCGGTCATTATTGTTGTTTTTATTAACTGCACCGGTTTCACCTATAATGACCGGATATCCTTTATCAATAAAAGCTTCTTTGAGCTTGTTCATCAGATTGTCGATATCTGTAGTGCAGGAGCTGTCATCTTTATTCCATTTGTCTGTTCCGTTTTTATTCATTGTGAAGTCATACGGAACATATGCATGGACAGATATGATAATTTTGTCATCATCCGGAAGCTCAAGTGCGTCGATTGCTTTTTCAGTATAGCTTGCTGCATATGTCGGGATCAGAAGATGTCTTTTTGAGTTGTTTCCGCCAAGGCTGCGAATTGTGTCTATAAAGACCTTGTTAAGTTCATTGACATATCTGTGCCCTTCTGCATCGCCGCCGATCCATTCGGTAGGTGTATTCTGCTGCCTTGGTTCATTCATTCCTTCAAACAGCAGCTTTTCGTTATAATTTTTAAATCTGTTTCCGACCTGCGTCCATATTTTACTAAGTTCATCTTTGTTCTGTTCAAAATGACTGCTGTCAGGAAAAATCCAGTTTTCGTGATGCGTATTGATTATGACAAACATATCATTGTTAAGTCCATAATCAACGATCTCATTTACACGGTCAAGCCAGTGTTCGTCAATTGTATATTCTCCGTCAGAGGAAAGATGTCCTTCCCACGAAACAGGTATTCTTAAAACATTAAAACCGGCATCGGAAACGGCTTTGATCATTTCCGGCGTCGTTTTTATATTTCCCCAGTATGTTTCATACTGTTCGACTGTAAGATCCGGATCATCTGAAAGAACATCAAGACTGTTTCCGAGATTCCACCCGGTTCTCATCTCCTGTACAAGCTCCGTCGAAGAAATATTTCGAATTTCTTTTTTTGAAGCAGAGCTGTTTTCGTCAGAGGATATTGATGTGGAATCATCATTATGTTCCATGTCACAGGATGAAAGCATAAGCGTAAAAGTCGAGAGAACAAGAAGTGATCTCGTAAGTTTGTTCATTAGCGAATCTTTCCTTTTTTAAAATCATTTTATTTTGTTTTGATATGATCATGATTTTTTGCCCGATGAAACTTTGGAATTGCTTTTCTTTTTATTGACTGCACTGCTTTTTGAAATATCAGCTGTTGCTTTTACAGGTGACGGAAGTTTCTGTTCTATTTTGTTAGGCATGTGCTGCGGTTCAGGCTTTTTCTCAAGAGCTTTGTATATAACTGCTGCTAAAAAAGCACCGGCCATAGGAGCTGCAAGGAAGACCCAGAGACATCCGAGAGGATCGCTTATTCCGTTTACAGCGGATATAATGGCAGAGCCAAAGCTTCTTGCAGGGTTTACTGATGTGCCTGTAAGACCGATTCCGAAAATGTGAACAAGTGTCAGTGAAAGACCGATTACAAGTCCGCCGAATGATTTGTGGTCAGCTTTTTTTGAAGTAACACCAATAACTGACATTACAAAAATAAAGGTCAGAAGTGCTTCAACCAGAAATCCGGCTCCGTAGCTGTAATTGAGATTTGCAAGACCGTTTGAGCCGAAGCATCCGGTTTTGTCTTCAAGTCCGCCGAGTGAAAAGATTGCTTTTAACAGTCCGGCACCTGCAGTTCCTCCGAGTATCTGTGCACAGACATATCCGATAAAATCTGCAAGATTCATTTTTCCTGAGATCAGTACAGCAAGTGACACGGCAGGATTTACATGACATCCTGATATGTTGCCTATACTGTATGCCATAGCAACTATAGCAAGACCAAAGGCTAATGCGGTCAGAAGGTATCCTCCTCCGGCAGCGCTGCATCCAACGAGCATGGCAGTTCCGCATCCGACTGTTACAAGTACCATTGTGCCGATAAATTCAGCGACATATTTTTTTAAACTTTCCATAAAATTTCCTCCCTAAAAATCCTTTTTAAAATCAGATAAAATAAACCAATTTTTCACTTTTTGACAAATAGGAAACTTATTTCGTAAAAACTTTAAAAATAGTACGAAATATACTATATATTCTATCACAAAAAATTATGCGTGTCAATTCTGTATTTACGAAAAAAAAGACCATGTATCCGTATGATACATGGTCTTTGATGCGGATAACAGGACTTGAACCTGCACCGAGTTGCCCCGACTAGCACCTGAAGCTAGCGCGTCTGCCAATTTCGCCATATCCGCAAATACTGAACTATAAATCAGCGATATGATTAATTATACCATAATAAAAAATAAAAAGCAAGTTTTTTTTACAAAAAAATTATTAAAGATTATATTGACAAATTTTTGTGTTTTGATATAATTAAAATGTGTATGTTGAAATGAACTGCTTTTGTTTCAACGATAATCAGGGTAAATAATATTATTATTTTGGGCTGCCGGGGTCATTCATATTTGTTATGGCTGACCGCGGCGCATTCGTGTCAGAGAAAATCAAATTATCATTTATCTTAAAAGTTTTTCGCTTTGTTTTTTTGTTGAATTTTTTTGATTTTCGAACAAAAATTGAAAAAGGATCCGATTTTTTATGAAAAAAAGAGAAAGGTACAAAAAGACTTTCAGGTGGATGTCTGCAGTACTGAATACAAGTTTGCTGGGTACAGCTTTTGCTTTTGTGTGGTATCTTTGCTATTCTTCTGAGATAGTCCTTCCTTTTTTCAGAAAAGGAAACTGGATGGTTATAGGCATCTATGTCGTTCTTACTATTTTATTCGGGCGGGTTTACGGCAGCTATGATGTCGGATATCTCAGGAAGACAGACGCTTTCTGTTCACAGATCATTTCAATATTTGCCGTGAACATTATTGAATACTGCCAGATAAGCGTTATCGGAAGAGATTTTATGCATTTTATGCCTATAGTATTTCTTACGATCATAGATATTATAATCGTTCTTCTGTGGACTGTCTTTTACGGTGCGATCTACAGGCATCTTTATCCGCCCCGAAAGCTGATCATTATTTACGGAAGCAGAAACGCAAGGCATCTTGTGGTAAAGATGTGTCAGCGTTCAGACAAGTATATTATAGCTGAAGCACTGCCGGAAGAAAGTGATTTTGATGTTATCAAAGAACGAATAGAAACATATAACGGTGTTGTTCTGTATGATGTACATGATACTCTCAGAAACGATATTTTAAAATATTGCTTTGATAACTCGATAAGGGTTTATCTTGCTCCGAAAATTTCGGATATTATTATCAGAGGAGCACAGGAGATAGATCTGTTTGATTCTCCTCTCCTTCTTTGCAGAAATGATGGGATCTCAATTGAATCACGGGCACTGAAGAGAACGTTTGACATTCTGTTTGCAGTTGTTCTTCTGCCGTTCCTTCTTCCTTTTATGGGTATCGCTGCTGCTGCCATCAAAATATATGACGGCGGTCCGATTATTTATAAGCAGGAGAGACTGACAAGAAACGGAAAAAGATTTAATGTTCTCAAATTCAGAAGTATGGTCCAGGATGCTGAAAAAGACGGAGTGGCCAGACTGGCGACCGAGTCAGACAGCAGGATCACTCCGGTAGGTGCATTTTTAAGAAAGTGCAGACTTGATGAGCTGCCGCAGATCTTTAATATTTTAAAGGGAGACATGTCTTTTGTCGGACCTCGTCCGGAAAGACCTGAAATAGCTGAAAAATATGAGAAGGAAATGCAGGAATTCAGTTTCAGACTGACGGTCAAAGCCGGACTTACAGGATATGCCCAGATAATGGGAAGATATGATACCACACCGTATGACAAACTGAAAATGGATCTTATGTATATTGAAAAATTCAGTCTGATCAATGATCTGAAAATAATAATGATGACCATAAAAACAATGATTTTTCCGGGTAAAACAAATGAGTCCGAAAATCTTTTCGGTGCAAATAATTCAGAAAATGAAAATAACAAATAATCTACTGATTTTTAATAAAATGGAGAGCACAGTTCAAAAAACAGAAATGTCGTCTGTTTTTTCGCATCTCTTTGAAAGGAAATGAATAAAAATGAAAACCACAGCAGTTATTATGGCAGGCGGAAGAGGGGAGAGATTCTGGCCGAAAAGCAGAAACAGCTTTCCTAAACAGTTTCTTTCGCTGACTTCGGACGGGGAAACAATGATACAGAAAACTGTAAAAAGACTGCTTCCGCTTGTAAAAATGGATGATATTTTTATAGTTACAAACGAAAACTACGTAAAGATCATAAACGAACAGCTTCCTGATATTCCTTCAGAAAACATTCTGGCTGAACCTGTAGCAAAAAATACAGCGCCGTGTATTGCTCTTGCTGCTGCAGTGATAGCAAAAAAATATGATGATGCTGTAATGATGGTTCTTCCGTCAGATCATCTTATAAAAAATGAAGATCTGTATACAGATACCATGAAACAGGCTGTAAAGCTTGCACAGAAGGGTGAAAATCTTGTAACTGTAGGAATCACTCCTACATATCCTGAAACGGGATACGGCTATATCAACTTCTTCAGAAATGATGATGACGATACACCGGGCGTCTACAAGGTAAAAAGATTTGTTGAAAAGCCGTGTCTTGAAACTGCCAAGGAATATCTCAGTTCCGGAAAATATCTCTGGAACAGCGGTATGTTCGTATGGAAGGTTTCAACCATCATGGACAACTTTAAAAAATTCCTTCCGGATATGTATGAAGGCTTCTTAAAAATGAAAGATGCAGCCGGAAGTGACAGTTTCCGTGAAACGCTGGTAAGCTGTTTTGAAAGCTTTGAATCAGAATCCATAGACTTCGGTATTATGGAAAAGGCTGAAAATATCTATACTTTATCAGGCAGCTTCGGATGGGATGACGTAGGAAGCTGGCTTGCTCTTGAAAAAATAAACAGAACTGATGAATTCGGAAATTATGTAACAGGCGATGTTATCACAATAAATACAAACAAATGTATCATCAACGGAAAGGATAAGCTTATAGCTGCCGTAGGTCTTGAAGACATAATCGTAGTTGATACGGATGATGCAACACTTATCTGTTCGAAAAATCATACCCAGGAAGTAAAAAAAGTTATTGAAAATCTTAAGATCTGCAACAGAAGAGATCTTATTTAAAAAATATAATTACAGGAGAATTTTTATATTATGAAAAATGCTTTGATCACAGGAATTACAGGACAGGACGGCTCATATCTCGCAGAGCTTCTTCTTGAAAAAGGATACAATGTATATGGAATTATGAGAAGAAAGAGCGTAGTTGATTACGGAAACGTTGATCATATCAAGGATAAGATCAATTTCATCTATGCTGATATGACAGATGAAATATCACTTATTAACGCAATGAAAATTTCGCAGGCTGATGAAGTATACAATCTCGCAGCTCAGTCATTTGTTGCAACAAGCTGGGAACAGCCTCTTGCAACTGCAGAGATAGATGCCATCGGTGTTACAAATATGCTTGAAGCAATCAGAAACGTTAAGCCTTCATGCCGTTACTACCAGGCTTCAACATCTGAGATGTTCGGTCTTGTTCAGGAGATCCCTCAGCGTGAAACAACACCTTTCTATCCGAGAAGCCCATATGGTGTTGCAAAACTTTACGGTCACTGGATAACCAAGAACTACCGTGAAAGCTATGGTCTGTTTGCATGCTCGGGAATTCTTTTCAATCACGAAAGTGAAAGAAGAGGAAAAGAATTTGTTACAAGAAAAATAACAGATGCTGCAGCAAGAATAAAACTTGGTCTTCAGGAATATGTTGAACTCGGAAATCTTGATTCAAAGAGAGACTGGGGTCATTCAAAGGACTATGTAAGAGCTATGTGGCTCATGCTTCAGCAGGATACTCCTGATGACTATGTAATCGCAACAAATGAAACAAGAACAGTAAGAGAATTTGTTGACACTGCATTTAAGAGCACAGGAATAGATATTGAATGGAAGGGCACAGGCGTTGATGAAGTTGGTATCAACAAGGCTGACGGAAAGACAGTTGTAAAGGTATCAAAGAAATTCTTCAGACCTGCAGAAGTTGACATCCTTCTCGGAGATCCTTCAAAGGCAGAAGAAAAACTCGGCTGGAAGAGAGAGATCTCATTTGCAGAGCTTGTTGACAGAATGACTAAAAATGACATGGCTCTCGTTGAAAAAGAAATTAAGATAAGCAAGATTCAGTAAGGGAAAAAAAGTTGAATATATCATTTGATGCTCTCCCGCTTATCAGCGACAACATGTCAGGCATAGGCTACTGTGAAGCAGGTCTTGCGGGAGAAATGATAAGGAAGCATTCTGAAGATAAGTTTGTTTTCGATTACTTTTCGAGAAAAGATCATGAGGTAAAAAGAAACAGACTGAAAAAATACATGCAGAGTAACTGCAGCCTGAACGAAGCTCATTTTTCCGGATTTTTATACAGGACGGCAATGAACATTATTCCGGTTCCGTACAGTTGTTTTTTTGGAAAAAAAGCAGAGATCACACATTTTTTCAATTATATAATACCTCCTTTTGTTCATGGAAAGAAAGTTGTTACGATCCATGATATGGTCATAAAGGCATATCCTGAAACTGTAAGATTCAGAACAAAGCAGCTTCTGAATTCCGGGATGAAAAAATCTATGAGACGTGCCGATGTGATAATCACTGATTCAGAGTTTTCCAGATCTGAGATCATTAAATATTATCCTAAATACAAGGAAAAGATCGAAGTAGTATACTGCGGAGTAAATACTGAGAAGTTTTATCCTGTAAATGATCCTGAACGTATAGAGAAGGTTAAAGATACGCTCGGAATACAAGGTGACTATTATCTGTATCTCGGAACGATCGAGCCCAGAAAAAATCTGGAACGTCTTATAGAGGCATACAGTATTCTGAAGAAAAAAAACAACGATGTTCCGCTGCTTGTAATGGCTGGCGGAAAAGGCTGGCTTAACAGCAGTATTTATGGTAAAGTAAAAGAACTCGGACTTGAAGAGTCGGTTATTTTTACAAAATATATTCCGGACGAGGATCTTTGTCCTTTGATAAACGGTGCGTCTGCTTTTGTATTTCCTTCGATATATGAGGGCTTTGGAATGCCTCCTCTTGAAGCAATGGCATGCGGTGTTCCGGTTGTATCATCAGGTGAGGCTTCTCTTCCCGAGGTTGTCGGAGACTGTGCAGTAATTGTAGATGCTTATTCTCCGGAATCTATTGCGGACGGAATGTTAAAAATCTGGTCAGACAAAGATCTGGCATGTGACCTCAGAAAAAGAGGTCCTGTGAGAGCAGCAGAATTTTCATGGGAAAAATCTGCCGAAAAGCTTCATGAAATTTATAAGGCGGTTTTAAAATGAGGATCCTTCAGGTTAATAAATTATATTATCCTCATATAGGCGGTATAGAACGTGTTATTCAGGACATTTCAGAGGGTCTGAACGATCGTCATGAAATAAATGTTCTTGTTTGTCAGCCAAAGGGAAAAACGGCAGATGAAGTGATAAACGGTGTAAAGGTCAGACGTTCCGGCAGTTTCGGAACGCTCTGTTCCTGTCCCGTATCCGTATCATTTTTGTCACATTTCAGAAAAATGGCAAAAAAATCGGATGTGGTTCACGTTCATCTGCCATTTCCTTTAGGCGATCTTGCCTGTCTGTTGTCAGGATACAAGGGAAAAGTAGTAATAAGCTGGCACAGTGATGTTGTAAAGCAGAAGAAACTGATGATGTTTTACAAACCTTTTATGAATGCCTTTCTGAAGAGAGCAGACTGCATATTTGTAGCTACTGAAGGACACATTTCAGGATCTGCTTATCTTAAACCATACAAAGAAAAATGCAGGATCGTTCCTTACGGGCTTGATATTTCTTCATATGAAAATGCTGCGGCATATCCGTTTCTGACTGAAAAGCTTAATAATCCGGAAAACAAAAAAATACTTTTTACCGGAAGGCTTGTATATTATAAGGGTATTGATGTTCTGATAAGAGCAATGAAAAATACTTCCGACTGTGAACTGTTTATAGCAGGAGAGGGCGTTCTTCGGGATGAACTTGAACAGGAGGTCGCTGAAAAAGGAATAGAGGATAAAGTACATTTTCTTGGAGTTCTGTCTGTTGAGGATCTCAGGGCTGCTATGCGTGACTGTGATGTTTTTGTTCTTCCGTCCGTGGAAAACAGTGAAGCCTTCGGAATTGTACAGATGGAGGCTATGGTTTATGGGAAGCCTGTTATTAATACATCTCTTCCGACAGGAGTTCCGTATGTAAGTCAGGACGGGGTAAGCGGAATAACTGTTGCTCCAAAAAATGAAGCCATGCTGAGCGATGCTGTAAACAAGCTTGTTCATGATGATGAGCTCAGGGAACAGTACGGGAAACATGCTTATTCCTGTGTACGTGAAAAGTATGATATAATTAAAATACTTGATAATATTGAAAGTATTTACAGAGAACTGACAGAGGGGAAGTGACCGGCTGCTATGAAAGCGATGATAATAGGTGCTGCAGGCTTTGTAGGAGGATATCTTTCAGAGCATCTTCTGAAGTGCGGATATGATGTGTGCGTGACAAAGCTTGAACATGAAAAAGCATATTTTGATGAAAGAATTTCTGTATTTGATCTTGATATACTTGATGAAAAATCAGTTTTTGATCTCCTAATACGTGAAGAACCGGATATGATATTTCACCTGGCTGCTCAGAGCTCCGTAAAGGTATCATGGGAACGTCCGGGACTGACGGCAGACATAAACGTCAGGGGGACAATAAACGTCCTTGAAGCGGCTCACAGAGCGTCTCACGACGTTCGCATTCTCCTTGTGGGTTCCGGTGAGGAATATGGATATCTGAAGCCTGAAGATATTCCTGTAAAGGAGGATACGATCCTCAGAGCAGGAAATATATATGCTGTTACAAAGGCCTGCCAGGGAATGCTCGGTGAGGTGTATTCGCGAGCTTACGGTATGGATATCATTATGGTAAGGGCATTTAATCATATTGGCCCGAAACAGGCTCCGCAGTTTGTTATTTCTGATTTTTGCCGTCAGGTATCACGGATAGAAAAAGGGTTAAGTGAACCTGTCATGTATGTTGGGAATTTATCTGCACAGCGTGATTTTACCGATGTAAGAGATATTGTCAGAGCCTATGAGATGCTTATGAGAAAAGGGAAAAGCGGGGAAACATATAATGTCGGAAGCGGAAAGGCTGTCAGTATAGACTCAATGCTTAATAAAATTCTGAGCCATTCGGAAGTTAAGATCGATGTCAGAACAGATCCTTCAAAACTTCGTCCGAGTGATGTGCCTGTTATTGCAGCAGATATTTCGAAAATAACAGCTGATACCGGCTGGAAACCTGAGATATCTGTAGATGAAACAATAATTAATATTCTTGATTACTGGCGCAATAATGAGAAACAGTAAGAACGTACCGGCATTTGTTAAATTTTGAAAAGTTTTAAAATTGCCGGGCTTTTTATCAGCCCGGCAATTTTGTATATATTATGATATTAAATGGAAAAAGGAGAGGATCAGTTATAATGAGAAGATATTCAGCATTTCTGACAGCACTTATGTTTTTGCTGTCACCATCAGGGGCATTGTCTAATGTATATGCACAGGATAACGGAATCGGGCAGGTAATATCTGAAGAAAATACTGATGAGGTTTCTGAAAGTGAAACAGAACCTGACGAAAACATTAATTTTGATACAGATGCAGGCAGATTTATCCGGGCTCTTTACATGTCATATTTTGACAGAGAGCCTTCATCTGATGAACTTAACGGGCTGATAAGAGAGAGATTTTTCGGAGATGAAGCCTTTTTGTCATTTCTGAAGAACTCCGGATATATGTCAGAGGAAATTTCAGGAGCAGAATTTATCAAAAGCATGTTTGATATTTTGCCCTCGGAAGAACAGGACATCTCACTGATGCGTGAATATGCAAAGAGATTTGCAGCCGGAGAAAGCAGAACAGCACTGGCTGAAGAGTTTACAAAGCTTGATTCATTTGCATCATTTTGTGATTCGTTTGGTGTAATTCCTGTAAAACTGACAGGCTGGCAGAAAGATGCTGACGGAAATGCTCTGTATTATCTGGACGATGGTTCAAAAGCCGTATCATCGATGCAGAATATTGACGGATATACATACTATTTTGATGCTGACGGTCATCTCGGACAGGGATGGTATGATATAGGTACAAGACGTTACTATATTGATCACGGCTATGTGTTTCCCTATAACAGAGCGGACTGGGAAACAGCATTTAATGAAGGAAAAGTACGGTATCCTGAAAATTATGAAGGAAAAATGGATATTCCGCAGGATTATCAGTTTTTGTACAAGCAGCCGGTCGCAACATTTTTCGGAGAAGAAAAATCTGTAAATTCCTCCGGATGCGGAGCTGCCAGCTCTTCCATGGTAATAAGATATCTTACAGGCAAGGAAGAGTATGATCCTCATACCCTGTTTGAATGGGCATATAATAACGGCCAGTACTATGGGTACGGACTTGCTGAGAGCACACTGTCAGATTTCCTGAGACTTGCAGGAATAGAAAGTTCATGGATAAAGCCGTCAGTGCCGCTGATAACTCAGGCACTGCAGGAGGGATATCCTGTAATTGCTCTGGCACTTGAAGGATATTTTACATCTGAAGGACATTATATCGTACTTTCGGGAATAACTGATGACGGATATGTTTATATAAACGATCCGAACAACTCGACGATCTCACGGTATTCTTTCAGGCTCGATGAGGTCTGTGCACAGTCAAAGGTATTTATGGTCTGCGGAACAGATGAGTATACAGATGCAGGAAAGATAGACAAGCAGGCGATCAGGGAAAATATGCTCAAAAAAAGTTCAGAGATAGTAACCGGTTATTACAGGGATATCCTGTCAAGAAAACCTTCAGAGGCTGAACTTTCAGAAAAGACCGAGGCGTTTGCAGACGGAAGGAGCACACTGTCCGATCTTTTATGCGAGCTTTTCTTCAGTGATGAATACTACAAAAAAAATACCTCTGACGAAGAATATATTACCATGATCTACAGAGCCCTTCTTGGCAGAGATCCTGATGAACAGGGAATGAGTGACTGGACTTCGTCAATGAGAAACGGCACAGACAGAAGAACGATCCTGAACGGTTTTATCAATTCAGTTGAATTTGACAGCAGAATTTCAGAATACGGTATTCCGAAGGGCGGGATAATCATAAATGATTCGACCCGTCAGCGTGATACTGCGGTAGAATTTATCTATCATCTTTATAAAAATATTTATGACAGAGATCCGGACAGCTCAGAAATAGAATACTGGTTCGGTGTTATTTCAGGAGGAGAGAAAAATGCCGCAGATATTATAAAGCATTTTCTGGATACTGAAGAATATAAGTCAAGAACTTTGTCAAACAAAGAATATGTCGACATGCTGCTTGATATGACCTCAACACGTTTCCCTGTTGACAACCTGAGGACAGAATGGACAGATGAACTTGACAGCGGATATACAAGAGGTGCTATCCTCAGAAAATTTATTGAGACAAATGAGATGACACTGATATGCCGTTCCATCGGAATTGAAAAGGGTTCTGTAAATGTCGGAGGATGGTTTGAAGACAGCTTCGGCTACACGCACTATTCTTCACCTGATACAGGACTGGATGTATATGGTTATACAATCGTGGAAGGAAATCACTGCTATTTTGACAGTGACGGGATCCTCAGAACAAACTGGGGAGACCTGAAAAAATGTGTTGACACATCTTCTGAAAAATATTCATACAATACCATGCTCGACAATATAACAGCTCTTGCCCAGCAGTATCCTACTCTGGTAAATGTCAGATCCATAGGAAAAACTATTGACGGAAGACAGCTGTATGATGTTGTTGTCGGAAGCAAGGATGCAGAAAAGCAGCTTGTGATCCAGGGCGGATGTCACGCCAGGGAGTACATGACTTCCATGCTTGTGATGAATCAGGCTGAGGATCTTCTGCAGAACTACTGGACAGGCAGCTATAACGGAAAATCTTATAAGAAAATGCTTGAAGAATATCAGGTACATTTCATACCGATGACGAATCCTGACGGAATTACACTTTCACAGGAGGGCCTTATAGGTTTAAACAATTTCGGAACAAAGCTGAGGATCATGAGAATGTATACCAAAGACCGTCAGTCCGGAAGAACGGATCTTGATCTCGATACCTATCTGAAAAAATGGAAGGCAAATGCAAACGGAGTAGACTTGAACAGAAACTTTGATTCAGACTGGGAATCAAATCTTGAAAATCCGGAGCCGTGCTCAGAAAAATACAGAGGACCTTATCCGACATCAGAGTATGAAATTCAGGCTCTTACAAGTCTTATAGATTCCCTTCCGAATGTTCAGGCTGTAATAAGCTATCATTCAGAGGGCTCACTTGTATACTGGGCTTATGGTCAGACCGGCGATTTCAGAACAAGCTGTTACAATATGGCTAACGGAATCCGAAACATCACAGGCTACTATCTTTTAAACGGAGACGATTTCGGTCCCGGCTGCAGCAACTGGGTAGCATCTCAGCGCCACATCAGAGCCGCCACTATAGAAATCGGCAGCGGCTCCTCCCCACTTCCTCTCAGCCAGTACCCCGGCATCTGGGCCAAAAACAAAAACGTCATCCCCTACCTCCTCTCTTCCATATAAATGAGCGAAGGTACAGGTGTGCGAAGGTACAGGTGTGCGAAGGTGCAGGGCGACCGCAAAGCCCTGCAATCACCTAAGCGCCCCCGGTAACTAAAATCAAAGCCCCTGTGTCCTGACATTTTCAAATGTCAGACACAGGGGCTTAACCATATCAAAAATCACTTAACAAACCTTGCTGCCATAAATCCCTCATATTCCTTACATACCAGATTTTCATTCTCCGGAATAATATCCTCCATCCCCGGTTCATCAAAAAAGATATACAAAACATTTTCATCCCCATTACCATTTTTCAGCTCATCATATTTTCTTTCCGAATATTCCTTAAGCGCCGGATAATCCGACCTTGCAGTATAGAAAGAACCGAGCGACATATCATGACTGTACGCCAGATATCCGATTATGCTGTATGTCTCATAGTTATTATTATGCCATTCAGTCAGCGGCATAAAAACGACCTTGGAAGCATTGTCCGTAAAGAATTTTTCGTCTTCCTCAGAAAAAACACGAACAAACTCTTCATGCTTTGCAAACGTATGTCTTTTATCCAGAAAAGCGTCACGAAGATCAAATAACTGCATTCCTGTAAGAAAAACCGTCAGACATATAAAAATTCTTTTCACATCGACCTTTGAAACCGCATAAAAAATACCTGCATAAATAATATATACCGGAACCCAGATAAATCGACCTGATGCACGGAAAATAGAGAGAGCAGAGAATACTATTTGAGGATAAGGGATCGTAAAAAGAACACGTCCGTTCAGAGCAACTACAGGACATACAGCGAGAAAGCAGGCTGCACAGAACGTAAACAGACCTCCGATTATCAGAGGATAGTATTTTTTCCAGCTTTTTTTCAGAGTGTCCCTGCTGTCGATCGCGTATATGACAAAAAATACAGCAAAAAACAGTCCGAGTATCATTCCAAGCCCGAGATATCCGAATCCTTCAAGTTCTCCGTCGTTGATATTCATCTCTTTTAAAAATTTGCTGTTTATCGAAGGATTGAAGAATGTGTTGAGATTTGAACTGTATAACCCAAGTCCTCCGTCCATATATGAAGTTTCGCCGTAAAATGCTCCCAGACAGAACATTTCAAGGAGTGCAACGGCAACAGATGAGAAAAATGCAATAACAGGATAGATGATCTTTTTGTTTTCAAGAAAGTATTGTATAAATGAACCTGCCATGATCATATAAATCATCGCAATAAAATACATATGGGTTCCGACAGCAACAAATGAACAGAGACACCACAGTATTACAGGCGTGCTTTTCTTTTTGAACTTATTCTGATAAGCCCAGATGATGAGTGCAAAAATAATCAGAAACTGTCCTCCGCCAAGAGCTTCATGACCGTACATTCTTGTGAGAACAACCGGAGCTGTGATAAAGCATGCGGAACCGGCGAGGCAGAAAACGGGGTTCTTTGAAAAGCGCATCAGCAGAATCGAAGAAAGCGCTCCCTTCAGTCCCCAGCTGAATAATCCCCACAGTCCAAAATACTGAAATGTTTCGGGAAGTATGGGGGAAAGAAGCTTGAAAAAGACAGCGAAGAGCGGGAGACTGTCAGTATACAGAACGGAAAGAGAACCATATCCTACAAGCCCGTCTGTAAGTCCTATCGGAAATTTCCATGGAGTTTTCCTGTAAAATGTCCAGCCGATATAATGCTGTGACAGATCGCCTCTTGCGTTGGCAAGCCATGTATCATAAGTAGGGTCAATTATCTGAACACCGTATATTATGCAGAAAAGAAGCAGTCCAAGCACAAATCCGGCTGCAGAAAATAATAAGTATTGCTTTTTTGAGTTCTTCATAAAACTCCTCCTGAAGGTCAGAAATTTACATACTCATTTATTATATAATAAGTATGCCGGTGATGTCAATATAAAAATAACAGCGCTGAATGTATTTAAGTTGACAATCCTCTTGATATGGGGTATAATTAATTTTGTATGGTCTAACAGCAAAAATACAGAAATGAGGGCTGATAAGTTTGAAGAAAAGACTTAAGGAATTGTACGATTACAGGCAGATGATCTTCAGTCTGGTAAAAAAAGACCTGAGAGGAAGATACAAGGGCTCTGTTCTCGGTTTTGCGTGGACATTTGTAAATCCGCTGTTTCAGCTTATTATATACACGATAGTGTTTGATTATATACTTAAAACTGATATACCGAACTATAAGCTTTTTTTGTTCGTGGCTCTGATACCATGGCTTTTTTTTCAGAATTCAGTTTCCAACGGAGCAGGTTCGATAATTGCACAGAAGGATCTGGTAAAAAAGATCTACTTTCCGCGTGAGGTAATTCCTATATCATATGTTACAGGCTGTTTTGTAAATATGCTGCTCTGTTTCATAATAGTATTTGCAGTAGCACTTATTTCAGGAGTTCATATCAGCATTGGGGGACTGCTGTGTCTGCCTCTGGTCATGATAGTTGAGTATTTTTTCGCTCTCGGCATAACACTGCTTGTGTCTGCAGTGACAGTATATTTCAGGGATCTTGAACATATTATGTCAATTGTCACTATGGCATGGATGTATGTTACTCCTGTTGTATATCAGGAAACACTCGTTCCTGACAGGTTTATGAAACTATACAGACTGAATCCTATGCGCTCGATAATCGCAGCATACAGGGATATTTTATATCTGGGCAATGTTCCGAAGCTGGGTACACTTATAGAGGCTGTTGTTCTCGGAATAGTATTTCTTTTACTTGGAAGCTTTGTATTCAATAAGCTTATGAGACGTTTTGCGGAGGAATTGTGATGGAACAGGAAGATGCTATAATCGTAACTGATGTGAGCAAAAAATTTAAAGTGTATCTTGACAAAGGGCAGAGCTTCAAGGAAAGGCTGCTTTTCAGAAAAAGAAACAAATTTGAGAACCGTGTGGTACTTGACGGTGTCTCATTTAAAATAAAAAAGGGCGAAGCAATCGGTCTTATCGGTCATAACGGATGCGGAAAAAGTACAATGCTCAAGCTCATGACAAGGATCCTTTATCCTGATTCAGGAAAAATAGAGCTTAAGGGAAGAGTTTCAAGTCTTATCGAGCTTGGAGCCGGTTTTCACCCTGATATGAGCGGCAGGGAAAACATCTACACAAATGCTTCAATTTTCGGACTTACAAAAAAGGAAATAGACGAAAGACTCAATGATATCATCAGCTTTTCAGAGCTGGAGAAATTTATAGACAATCCGGTCAGAACGTATTCATCAGGAATGTATATGAGACTTGCATTTTCTGTAGCAATAAACGTAAATGCGGATATCCTTCTTATTGATGAGATACTTGCAGTCGGTGATTCAAATTTTCAGGCCAAGTGCTTTGCAAGACTTCAGGAAATAAAGGCACAGGGTGCAACGATCGTAATTGTTTCACATGCCATGAATCAGATAGAACAGATATGTGACCGTTCTGTATGGATCCATGACGGAAAAATACGTGCCGAGGGTCCTCCGCGTGATGTCCATCCGATGTACAGAGAGTATATGGGATCAAGGATCAGTTCAGGCTCTGCTTCACGCGGCGACGGCGGCAACCGATGGGGAAATATGGACGCTGAGATCGCGGATGTAAGACTTTTGAACCGTGACGGTGAGGAGGCCAAATCATTCCAGACAGGTTCATACATGAAGATACATGTTGATTTTATTATGAAGAATCCTGTTGAAAAAGTTGTTTACGGCATGGCTTTCTACAATATTAACGGAACGCACTGTTACGGAACAAATACACTGATAGACGAACTTGATGAGATGTCTCTGACAGAGGACGGAAGCTTTGAGTTTGAGATAGAAAGTCTGGACCTTCTGCCCGGCGAATACATTCTTGATCTTTCAATAGAAACAAATACTGCGCTCCCTGTCGATTATTACAAGGATGCCGCAAGGTTTGTCATGTATTCACCGATCGGTGATGTAGGCTGCTCGAGAGTAAATCACAGCTGGAATATCAACGGAAAGAATTATTAATTTTTTATAAATGGAAAGATGGGATAGTTTATCATGGCTGATACAACTGAAAAAATCAATATAGAGGAGATCATGAAGGACATCAGAAGAGAGATTGCAGAAAAGGGCTATGACAGTTCCATGTTAAGCTTTGATGATGTTTCGCTTAACAGCGATCTTACAGATGATGATCTTGATATGGAAGAAAGCCTCAGATATGCAAAGCTTAACTTTGAAGTAGAGGCGTACAGAAAGCTTCCCGGAAACGCAGCGGTTGTTTTCGTAAAAAAAATATTCAGAAAATTTATGAAATTTTATATTGAACCGATCGTAAGAGATCAGAATCAGCTTAATTTAAGATATTCCATTATGTTCAGTGAACTTGAAAAAAAATATTCTGCACTGGAAGAAAAGCTTGAAAAAACAGAAGAAAAAGTGGCTGCTCTTGAAAAAGAAAACGAAGAACTTAAAAACAAGCTGAAGGACGAGAAAAAATGAGCAGAAAAAACAGAAGAGTGATCCAGATACTTCCGACACTTTCTTTCGGCGATGCAGTCGGAAACGATACACTGGCTCTGAAAAAAGTAATCAGCGAAATGGGTTATGTTTCTGAGATCTATGCTGAGAGAGTTGATCAGAGAATACCGAACGGAACGGCCGGAATTCTGTCAGAAATGAAATCACCTGACAAAGATGATGTAATTATTTATCATAAATCCACAGGTACTTCGATAAGCTTCAGTCTGGACAAATACGACTGTCACCGCATGATGATATATCACAACATCACGCCGCCTCATTTTTTTGAGGATTACAGTCATAAAGCTGCCGAGCTTACATCGTTCGGTCTTGAGGGACTTAATTATCTGAAGGACAAAACAGAATACTGTCTTGCTGATTCGGAGTTTAACAAACAGGATCTTATAAATGCCGGATACAGATGCAGGATCGATGTAAGACCGATACTTATTCCGTTTGACGATTATAAAAAAACTCCGGACAGTGCAGTAATAAAAAAATACAGTGACGGATATGTAAATATTGTTTTTGTCGGACGAATAGCACCGAATAAAAAGCAGGAAGACATAATAAAGATCTTTAATTTTTACAAAAAAAATATCAACAGCAGATCAAGACTTATCCTTGTCGGCTCATATGCAGGAATGGAAAGCTATTTTGACAGACTTAAGCGTTATGTAAATGAGCTTGAGCTTGATGATGTGATATTTACCGGACATACTCCGTTTGCAGAGATTCTTGCATACTACAGATGTGCAGATATTTTTCTGTGCATGAGTGAGCACGAAGGGTTCTGCGTTCCTTTGGTTGAAGCAATGTTCTTTGATGTTCCGGTTGTGGCATACAAAAGCTGTGCAATCCCCTATACAATGAACGGAAGCGGAGCAGTGACCGATACAAAAGATCCTGCAGAGGTGGCACTGCTGATCGACAGGATACTGAAAAATGATGAGCTTAAAGAAAAGATCATACGTTCACAGCAGGAAAGACTAAAGGATTTTTCCTATGAATCCATAAAAGAACTTTTTGAATCACAGTTAAACGGCTTTATCGGTTCTTTCTGACAAAAAGCTTTGAAGGTGAAAAAATGAAGAAAATAGGTTTTGTTATTCCCTGGTATGGTGAAAATATTCCCGGCGGAGCTGAAATGGAGCTGCGTGAGGTTTCGGGACATCTGAAAAATGCAGGCGTGGATGTTGAGATACTGACAACATGTGCAAAGGATTTTTCAAGTGACTGGAATAAGGATTTCTACAAGCCCGGGAATGATACTGTCGGCGGAATCCCCGTAAAAAGGTTTAAACTCAAAAAGAGAGACAGCCGCGCTTTTGATCTTGTAAATGCAAAGCTTATGAGAAATGAAGCGGTTTCGCCGGATGAAGAAAAGATATTTATAGACAACATGGTAGGCAGTGATGATCTGTACGAATATATCCGAAAAAACAGTGATGACTACACCTGCTTTGTGTTTATTCCATATATGTTCGGAACAACGTATTTCGGGGCAAAGGCCTGCGAGAAAAAGGCTGTTCTTATCCCCTGCTTTCATGATGAGGCTTATGCTCATATGAAAATTTTCAGAGAGCAGTATTCAAAGGCGAGAGGCATGATATTCAACGCCATGCCGGAGATGAAGCTTGCAGAGGAGCTTTGTGATTTTTCCGGTACGGAAGAGATACTTATGGGAATAGGTATGGATACAGATATAACCTCTGATGCAGAGCGTTTCAGAAAAAAATATAAAATTGACAGTCCTTTTATTTTGTACGCAGGAAGAAAGGACAAGGGGAAAAATGTTGATACTCTGCTCACATATTTTGCAGAATACAGAAAAAGACATGAGACGGATCTTCGTCTTGTTCTGATCGGCGGAGGAAGCATCGAAATTCCTGAAAGTGCGGCAGATCACATTGACGATCTCGGTTTTGTTGACAGAAGCGACAAGTATGATGCAGCTGCGGCAGCTGAATTTTTGTGTCAGCCTTCTAAAAACGAAAGCTTTTCTCTTGTTATTATGGAGAGCTGGCTGTGCAGAAGACCGGTCCTTGTTCATGGAAAATGTCCGGTAACGAGAAATTTCGCATCTGAGTCAAACGGCGGTCTTTACTTTGAAAATTATTTTGAATTTGAAGGCTGCGCTGATTATTTCCTTAAAAATAAGGAAAAGAGCAGGATGATGGGGGAAAACGGCAGAAAATATGTAACCGATAATTTCTCATGGGATATTATCGTGAAAAAATATATCAGCTTTTTTGAAAAGCTGGAAGAAACAGAGGCTTAATAATGAAAAAAATAGCTTTTGTAAATCAGCGTTACGGTCTTGAAGTAAACGGAGGCTCTGAATACTATACCAGACTGATGGCTGAGAGGCTTGCAGACAGATTTGAGGTTGAGGTCCTGACTACAAAGGCACTTGACTATGTTACATGGGAAAATCACTATGAAAAGGATACCGAAGAAATCAACGGAGTTCTTGTCAGAAGATTTAAAACGGACAGAAAAAGAGACCGAAAGTTTACAGAATATACCAACAGATATCTTCAGAAGCTCAAAAGGGGAAGAGGAGATATTTCAAAGGAAAAAGAGTGGTTTGTCAGACAGGGTCCTGTTTCATCCGAATTCCTTGATTTTATAAAGACTCATAAGGATGAATATGACGTTTTTATTTTCGTAACATATCTTTATTATCTGACTGTTGAGGGACTGCCCGAGGTAAAGGAAAAATCAATACTTATCCCGACTGCTCATGAAGAGCCGTATATCCACTTTAAGTTTTTCAGGGAATTTTTCAAACTGCCCTCAGGATTTATATTTCTGACGGATGAAGAAAAAGATCTCGTTCACCGTCTGTTTGACAGTGAAAATATCAGATATGATGTCATGGGCACCGGAGTTGACATCCCTTTGAAAATGGATCCGAAGGATTTCTGCAGACGTCACGGCACTGACAACTATATCATATATGTCGGAAGAATAGATGAAGGAAAGAACTGTCCTCAGCTTTTTGATTATTTTATTGAATACAAGAAAAGAAATAAAAACGACCTGAAGCTGGTACTTATGGGAAAGCCTGTATGCCGTATCCCTGATGATGAAAATATCATCAGTCTCGGATTTGTAAGCGAAGAGGAAAAATTTGAAGGCATTTCAGGTGCACAGATGCTTGTGCTTCCTTCAAGGTATGAAAGCCTGTCGATCTCCGTTCTTGAGGCTATGTCCCTAAACGTTCCTGTTCTGGTGAACGGAAAGTGTAAGGTACTGAAGGGTCACTGCGTAAAAAGCAACGGCGGTCTTTTCTATAAAAATTATTTTGAATTTGAAGGCTGCCTGAATTTCATGCTTAAAGAAAAAGAAAAAATGGATATTATGCGTGAAAATGCAGGTAAATATATCGAAGACAACTACAGGTGGGATGATATTATCAACAGATTTGAAAAATTTGTTGACAGTATTTAAGGAACCACTGATTAAATCACGTCTGACGACTTGACGTACAGTCTGCTTGCATAATTTCCGCCATCCTGCACAAAAACTCCTTGACATACGATAGTATGCCTGCGTCGTTTTTATGCAGTCTGACGAAAATTCTGCCTGCGCATTCTGTACGCCAGACTTAATCAGTGTTTCCTTAAAAATAATTATTGTTTAGTTTTACAGCGAAGTATTATTAATATATTTGAAAGGAAGATCTGTATGAGCAGTAACAGCAAATTTTCTCCGATAAACAAGCTTTGTTCGGAGCTTAAGGATTATGCTGCAGTAGACCCGGCTTTGTATGAAAAATATCATGTTAAAAGAGGCTTGAGAAAATCTGACGGAACAGGTGTTATGGCAGGAATAACCAAGATATGCAATGTTCACGGTTATATTATCAACGAGAGTGAAGTAGAGCCTATTCCGGGAGAGCTTATTTACCGCGGCTACAATATCAACGACCTTGTTGAAAATGCAGACAGGGAAAAGAGATTTGGCTATGAAGAGGTGGCATACCTTCTTTTGTTCGGAAATCTTCCGACAGCAGAAGGACTTAAGGAATTCAGGGATTACCTTTCTTCATGCAGAGAACTGCCGGATGATTTTGCAGTTGATATGATCCTGAAGGCACCTTCAAAAAATATCATGAATAAGATGGCACGTTCAGTACTTGCTCTTTATTCATATGATGAGTTTGCTGAGGAAAAGTCACTTGAAGCAGAGATGGAAAAAGCTATAAGCCTTATTGCAAAGCTTCCTGTAATAATGACTCATGCCTATCAGGTACAGCAGAGACACTATTACAACAAGAGTATGATCATTCATCCTCTTCGTCCTGAGGAAAGCACTGCAGAAACCATTCTTTCCATGCTGAGGATCGACAGACAGTATACAGCCGAAGAAGCACATCTTCTTGATATTCTTCTTATGCTTCATGCAGAGCACGGCGGCGGAAACAATTCAACATTTACATGCCGAGTTCTCACTTCTTCAGGAACAGATGCATATGCTGCATATTCAGGTGCTATCGGTTCACTTAAGGGCGCAAAGCACGGCGGAGCAAACATTAAGGTAATGCAGATGCTTGAAAATATCAAGGCAAATGTAAAGGACTGGGATAACGAAGGCATGATAGCTGATTATATGAAAAAAATAATCAGAAAGGAAGCAAATGACGGAAGCGGACTTATCTATGGAATGGGACATGCTGTATATACACTTTCCGATCCGAGAGAAGTAATTCTCAAATCAAAGGCTTACGAGCTTGCAAGAGGAAAGGATATTGAAGCAGAGTTCAGACTTCTTGACCATGTTGAGAGACTTACTCCTGAAATATTTAAGGAAGTTAAAGGTGACTGCAAGGTAATGTGTGCAAACGTAGACATGTATTCAGGCCTTGTTTACAAGATGCTGGGTATTCCTCAGGATCTTTATACTCCTTTGTTTGCAGTAGGAAGAATGGCCGGCTGGGCTGCTCACCGTATGGAAGAACTGATGACAGGCGGAAGAATCATAAGACCTGCTTACAAAGCTGTGGCAAAGAGAAGAGATTATACTGTAATCAATGAAAGATAATAAGTTTTTTACATGACAGAGAAAACAAAAAACCTTCAAAACCGTAAAAGGTTTTGAAGGTTTAATTTTGAATTTTATTTGAGTCCGCAGCATTTTTTGTATTTTTTGCCGCTTCCGCACGGACACGGAGAATTTGGCTGGATCTTTTCAGATCTTACAGGGACTCTCTTGTTTGCCATATTGAGCATTTTTGCGGGAGTTGTTTTCTTTTTCGGCTGTGAAGCACCGCCGGCAGCTATTTTACTAAGAGTATCAAAGTCTGCAGGCTTCATATGGGACTTCATGAATGCAAGCTGTGAAGGTGAAGCATTCGAGAATTCTGTTCTTACAAATTCAGCCGTAAATAATTTGAGATCCGGTGCAGAATATGCTTTTTCTGCAAAGTCTGAAATCAGATTCCAGAGATATGTATATGTCTTTTTGAATGCGTTTACATCATCAGCTGAATTGTTTCTGATCGAGTTTATAACGGTCATTTTTGCATCAAACACGAGGTATAAAAGCTCGTCTTTGTTGTAGCTGTCAACAGAATAGCGAAGCTTTGCAGTTCTTAAAGCCAGTACTGTGAGCGGAGTTACATTGTTGCTGTAAAGAATGAGTGAAAGCTCAAAATCAGCACATGCTGAAAGAAATCCGGTATTATTTTTTACTCCCGGTTCCAGTTTCTGCATTTCAGCAATAATTGCTTTGAACGAATCCAGTGCTGAAACATCATTTGGTGTATCAGAGAGACTTTTAATAATATCAGCGAAAAATTCTGTTTTATTTTTTATGCTGTGTGCCTGTACATAGTCCTGCATAAAGCTCTTTTTCACTTCAATTGTTTTTTCACAGGCCTTTGAATCTATCATGTCTGCATAGATCATAGCCAGGCACATCGCAGCAGATTTTTCGTCGGACAGTTTTTCAAGAATTTCGAAAAGCTTGTCAGCAAGAAGCTGATGCTGTTCGTTGTCAAGACAGTGCTCGGAATAATCTTCGATAAGTGACGGATCAATGATCCCGTTTTCAAAGCATTCTGCAAATTTGGCATCTGCTTTTTTGTTCCATTTTCTGTCTGAATATGCATTTGCAAGCTGATGATGAAAATCCTCATCCTCAGGAGAAACCTGAATGGCATTTTCAAGGAGCTTAATTGCTTTTCCTGCACATTTTGAACGTCTGTATGCATCTGCCAGCAGAAGAATAATGCTTCTTGAATCCTTTGAATCTTCAAGAGCTTCTTCAAGAAGAACGGCAGCCTGCTCAGGATCTGTAATCAATATTTTTTGGCTTTTATCATATAATTCGGCTGAACGCGGCGAAATATTATCAGGTAGATTGATATTGGTCATCTGAGTAATCCTTTCTTAACATTTTATATTAATAATACTATTATACCATGATTGTATAAGAAAAACAAAGAAAAGTTTAAAAAACAAAAAAAATTTTTAAAAACAAAATGTCTGATATTTTGATGAAAAATACAGACGGTATTTATCTGGAGAACTGATATGAAAACATTGTATATTTCTGATCTTGACGGAACACTTTTAAATGAAAAGGCTGAGATCTCAGATCTTTCAGCAGGACTGCTGAATGAAGTTATTTCAGCAGGAGGATATTTCAGTGCGGCAACTGCGAGAACAGCAGCAACGGCGCTGATAATAACCAAAAATGTCAATATTAATGTTCCTGTGATACTCATGAACGGTGTATGTATCTATGACATTTCAAAAAACGAATATGTGAAAATAGAATCCATCCGCAAAGACAGTCTTTTAAAAATGCTGGATATTCTTGAAAAATTTGAACTGTCAGGCTTCCTTTTTTCGATAACCGGAAGTATTCTTGATACATACTATGAAAATGTAAACAGTCCGAATGCAGCAAAATTTGTCGAGGAGCGAACTAAAAAGTTCGGAAAGGTTTTTACGCATACAGACAGCTTTAAAGATATCATTTCAAAAAATATCATTTATTATTCGGTAACAGATACTTTTGATCTGCTTAGTCCTGTATATGAAAAGCTTAAGGATATTGACGGACTGCATATTGATTTTTACAGGGATGTATATGATGTGAATTACTGGTATCTGGAGATTTCCTCATCGACTGCTTCAAAATACAATGCAGTGAAGTATCTGAGAGAAAACTATAATTTTGAAAAAATCGTTTGCTTCGGCGATAATCTTAATGATCTTCCGATGTTTGGTGCCAGTGACGAAAAGTATGCTGTAGCAAATGCAAAGGAAGAAGTAAAAAATGCAGCAGACGGAGTTGTTCCGTCAAATCTTGAAAACGGACCGGCAAAGAAAATCTTCGAACTTTTCCGCGCCGAACAATAAATTTATTATATCACACATAACAGTTATGTGTCAATTGACAATATATACCGTGCACAGATATTTTAGTTTGGTTTTGGCGGTAAATATTACAAAAAATAAAGATCATATGCATGAATTATATCTCATCCTTCAATAAAGTTTGTTCAAAATCAACGTTAAATCTCTTAAGTTGATGACATTGCTCTGCAGGCGGCGGGTTCTATCTTTCCGTTCAGTCGGAGTACAATCTCCGACTGTTTGGTCAGCGATTCTGCGAATCGCCTCTGCTTGTTAAAAGCAGAGCTTTGAATAAATATGAAAAATAACGATAAAAAGTGATGAAAAAATTACTTTATGAAAGCCAAGGGTTACAAAATAGTAACACACAGTTGCTTCGTATCGGTGTATAAGTATATTTATGCCATTAAGCTAAGCCAACACAATTTACAACCGAAAGGGTGTATTTTTTTGTCCTAAATAATGTAAACAATCTATGAATTTTACAAAAAAACTTGACAAAAGCCGAATTTTGTGCGGCTCCTTCGGAACCAATGGAGAAAGTAAGGGTTCCGCAGACACTTAAATCTTTGAGCTTTCGGAGGTATAATCCTCTGTGTTGTTATATCAGGTAAAGAAAAAATGCCGGAAGAAAAACTTCCGGCTTAACGCGCCAAAAGGGAATCGAACCCCCGGCCTTCCCCTTAGGAGGGGGACGCTCTATCCTACTGAGCTATTGACGCAAATAAATATTACGGGATATATTATACCATAAAAATATGGAAAAAACAATAGCAAAAATAAAAAATATTTTACGATGAAAAAGCCCCTTATTTTTTTGATCCTGCATTTTGAAAATACTGTTGTTTTTATCAGCGAAAATATGATATAATTAAATCTGACTGAATTTATTTGAAAGGGAAGGATCCTGTTGGCAGATTATTCATTTGAAAAATTGTCAGACAATATATATGTGTGTGCAAGTGAGGATCATCGTTTTGGAACGGATGCTTTTTTGCTTGCCGATTTTACAAAATATAAAAGAAATGACCTTGTCTGTGAGCTCGGTACAGGCTGCGGGATCATTTCACTTATTATGTCAAGAGAGGAACCGCCGAAAAAGATCTATGCCGTTGACATTCAGGAAAATGCAATAGAACAGCTGAAGCTCGGTATGGAGAGATCGGTTCTTTCAAACGAGATAATACCTGTGTGTGCGGATCTTAAAGTGCTCTGGGATGATGCACCTCTCGGAAAATGTTCTCTTGTTGTATGCAATCCGCCTTACAAAGCAGCAAGTGCAGGGATAGAAAGTGCACTTACATCACAGCGAATTGCCAGACATGAGATACTATGCAATATTGATGATGTATGCAGGGCGGCGTCAAAGCTTCTCAAATTTGGCGGAAGGCTGTGCATGTGCAACAGACCTGAGCGTCTTGCGGATGTAATTTCAGCAATGAAAAAATATGATATAGAGCCGAAAACGTTAAGATTTGTAAACAATACTCCGGATCAGGCACCGTGGCTTTTCCTTATCGAAGGCATGAAGGGCTCAAAACCGTTTATGAAGGTCGTAAAGCCTTTGTATATGCAGGGAGAGAACGGATATTCGGATGAAGTGAAGAAAATATATAAGCTTATTTGAAAGGAGCGGTAATATGGCAGGAATGCTGTATGTTGTTGGTACCCCGATAGGAAATATTTCCGATATTACGCTCAGGGCACTTGATGTGCTGGGAGAAGTTGATTTTATTGCAGCTGAGGATACCCGTGTAACGTTGAAACTTTTAAACAAATATGAAATAAAAAAGCCTCTGGTAAGCTATCATGACCATAGTTCAAGGTCATGCGCTCAGAGCATTATAGACAGAATAATTGCAGGGGAGACATGCGCAGTCGTTACAGATGCCGGAATGCCGTGCATATCAGATCCGGGCGAGGATCTTGTAAAAATGTGCTATGACAGCAACATCCCGATAAATGTTGTACCGGGACCGAGTGCAACAGTATCTGCTCTTGCGATATCAGGACTGTCCACTGCCAGATTTTCATTTGAAGGCTTTCTGTCAGTTACAAGAAAACAGAGAATAGAACATCTGACGCAGGCAAAAAACTGTCCTAATACTATGATATTTTATGAAGCTCCGCACAAGCTGATGACTACTCTTGAGGACATGCTTGAGTATTTCGGCGACAGAAAAATATCTCTTTGCAGGGAGCTTACAAAGGTATATGAAGAAGTTATCAGAACCACTATTTCCGGTGCAATAAAATATTATGAAAATAAATCTCCGAAGGGAGAATACGTACTTGTTATTGAAGGCCTGCAGCCCTCTGACAAGCCGCAGTGCACGCTTGAGGATGCCGTTAATATGGCAATGGCAATGATAGAGGACGGCGAGAAGGCGGTCACAGCATGCAAGCTGGTCGCTTCAGAGACGGGATACAAAAAAAGCGAGATATACCAGATAATCAATAAAGATAAAAACTGAATACAAAAAGCCCCCTCACCTGAGGGGGCTTTGTATTATCAGTAATCTCCTGATGTATCAGGCATTAATTTGAATTTGATGTCAAAATATGAGATCTTATCATCGCCTTCATTTCGTGCAACCCTGGCTGAGACTGTGTCTCCGGCTTTTTTGTTTCCGATGGCTTTCATAAATTCATCATAATCCGTTACTTTTTTTCCTTCAGTTTCAGTGATAACGTCACCGGCCTTTATACCTGTTTTGCTGATGTCACAGTTTTCATCAACAGATTCTATGAGGAGCCCTGCAGGAATGTTCTTGCTTGCAGCAGCTTCTTCATTTATACCTAAAAATGTGATCCCGACTTTAAATCTGCCGTCTATATAGCCTTTGGCAAGAAGTTCTTCTATGATCGGCTTGGCTGCATTGATGGAAATTGCAAAGCCGATTCCCTCATAGCTCGAACTGATGTACTTTGAGGATGTGATGCCTATTACCTGTCCGTACATGTTTACAAGTGCTCCGCCTGAATTTCCGGGGCTGATGGCAGCATCTGTCTGTATGCAGTCCATCTCACGTCCGGTCTGTTCGGATTTGACCTTTCTGTTGACTCCTGATACATATCCGCCGGATATGCTGCCGGAGAGACCGCCCGGATTGCCTATGGCTGCTACCGGTTCACCTCTTACGACTTCATCGGAGTTGCCGAAAACAGCCGGTGAAAGCGGTGCTTTCGGTTCTATTTTTATTACTGCAAGATCAGTCTTGGAATCATGACCGATCTCTTCAGCCTGATATTCTGTTCGGTCGTCAAGTTTGACTGACAGGTATTTGGCTGATGTGATAACATGTGCGTTAGTTACGATATATCCGTCTTCTGAAAGAATAATACCTGATCCGCTTCCGACTGCTTTTGAACCGGAGAGATCGTTGTAAGTGGTTATTTCAACAACTGAAGGACCTGCAATTTTTGCTATTCCTGCCATCGTGTATCTGCCGTCTGCATCTTTGATGATCTCATCAGCACCTTCAGGCTTTCCGTTCAGTCCGAGCTGTATGGTAGTATTTGTTTCAGGAGAATAGTATCCGTTTTCAGTTCCGTACAGCTTTGAGATTATACAATAAACAGAAAATGCACTTATCAGAAGAAGCATACATATCAGAAAGATCAGGATCGGAGAGATACGCTTTTCCTTTGTGCTGTTTACAGGAACAGGCTCTGAAAATTTTCGGTTTTCAGACTCGATAACGTTGTATTGAGGTTTCAGTGTATCTGAGACCGCTTTTTCAAAAGCTGATAAATTATCCTTGTTTTTCATTTGATATCCTCAGTTTTTTGAATATATTGTTTATTCGTCGTTGTCAGAACTGTCATCAAAAAGTTCAAATTTGTATCCGACACCCCATACAGTTTTCAGTGCCCACATATTTGAAATTCCGTCAAGCTTTTCCCTGAGCCTTTTTATATGAACGTCTATGGTTCTGGAATCACCGTAGTATTCAAATCCCCATACTTCATCGAGAAGCTGGTCTCTTGTATATACTCTGTTCGGATTTGACGCAAGGTAGAAAAGAAGCTCAAGTTCTTTTGGCGGGGTATCTTTTATGGTACCGTTGACCTTCAGCTCATATCTTGTCATATTTACAGAAAGCTTGTCATATGTGACCTCACGTGTTTCGATGTCACCGGATGTCTGATTTACTCTTCTGTATACAGCTTTGATCCTTGCCATAACTTCCTTTACATCAAAAGGCTTTACTATATAGTCATCAGCACCCAGTTCAAGTCCCAGTACTTTGTCGAAGGTTTCGTTTTTGCTTGTTATAATAATAAGCGGAATATTTGATTTTTTTCTTATATCTCTGCATATCTGCCATCCGTCAGTTTTGATCATAACGTCAAGAAGAATAATATCAGGCTTGAGAGCGTTGAACTTCAACATTGCTTCATCGCTGTCATGTGAGAGGATAACACCGCAGCCTTCATTTTCAAGAGCACTCTTTAAAATGCTGCAGCTGTTTTTGTTATCATCTATTATCAGTACTTTTTCAAATGCCATTTTACATCATCCTTTTATTTAATAAATCTTAAATTTTTTTGATGAATATATTTCTTATTTTATTATACAATATTAACGAATTATGTACAAGGTCTTAATATGAATAAAATGTTACTAAAAAATTAATAAAATAATAATTCTGATGCGTGTTCAGTCAAAATATTATACGTTTTTAATATAAAATTCTTACAATCATTAGAATATATAGCAAATGAAATATGTGCAAATCTCCAAAGTTTCCGAAAAAAGCGCGAAAACACTTGATTTTTTATATTATCTTGATAAAATATAAATTAGCACTCAAAGATAACGAGTGCTAAGAACGATAATTAATAACAATTATAATATTAAAATATATCAAGGAGGAAATATATTATGAAAATCAAACCATTGGCAGACAGAGTTGTCATCAAGCTTACAGAAGCAGAAGAAACAACAAAGAGCGGTATTATTCTTACAGGCGCTGCAAAGGAAAAACCACAGGTTTCAGAAGTTATAGCAGTTGGTCCCGGCGGAGTAGTTGACGGAAATAAAGTAGAAATGTATGTTAAACCGGGCGATAAGGTTCTTACAAGCAGATACGGCGGAACTGAGGTTAAGGTTGACGGAGTTGAATATACTATTATCAAGCAGGAAGATATTCTTGCAATAGTTGAATAATAACATAAAAATAAGAAAAAGGAGTAAATTATTATGGCAAAAGATATTTGTTACGGAGAAGATGCCAGAAAGGCTCTTCAGGCCGGTATAGACAAGCTTGCAAATACAGTAAAGATCACACTCGGACCAAAGGGAAGAAACGTTGTTCTTGACAAGAAATTCGGTGCACCGCTTATCACAAATGACGGTGTTACAATTGCCAAGGAAATCGAACTTGAAGATGCATTCGAAAATATGGGTGCTCAGCTTGTTAAAGAAGTTGCTACAAAGACAAATGATGCTGCCGGCGACGGTACAACAACAGCAACACTTCTTGCTCAGGCTCTTATTCGTGAAGGAATGAAAAATATAGCTGCCGGTGCAAATCCGATGATCGTAAGAAAAGGTATTTCAAAGGCAGTTGATGCAGCTGTAAAGGCTATCGTTGACAATTCAAAGGAAGTTTCAGGTACTGATGATATCGCAAGAGTAGCAACTGTTTCTTCAGCAGATGAAGCTGTCGGCAAGCTTATTGCAGAAGCCATGGAAAAGGTTTCTGCTGACGGTGTTATTACAATAGAAGAAAGCAAAACAGCTGAAACATACAGCGAAGTTGTTGAAGGCATGCAGTTTGACAGAGGTTATATCTCACCATACATGGTAACAGATACAGATAAGATGAAAGCAGTTATTGATGATGCATATATTCTTATCACAGACAAGAAGATCTCATCCATCCAGGATATTCTTCCGCTTCTTGAACAGATCGTTCAGGCAGGCAAAAAGCTTGTTATCATTGCTGAAGATATCGAAGGCGAAGCACTTACAACACTCGTTCTCAACAAACTCAGAGGAACATTTGTATGCGTAGGCGTAAAGGCTCCGGGCTTTGGCGACAGACGTAAGGAAATGCTTAAGGATATCGCTATTCTTACAGGCGGTGAAGTTATTACTGATGAACTTGGTCTTGACATTAAAGAAACTACAATTCAGCAGCTCGGCCGTGCAAAACAGGTAGTTGTAGAAAAGGAAAACACAATTATCGTTGACGGTGCAGGCGACAGTCAGGAAATCAAGGACAGACTTGCTCAGATCAAGACACAGATCGAAACAACAACATCTGATTTTGATAAAGAAAAACTCCAGGAAAGAGTTGCAAAGCTTTCAGGCGGTATTGCAGTAATCAAGGTTGGTGCTGCAACAGAAATCGAAATGAAGGAAAAGAAACTCAGAATCGAAGACGCTCTTGCTGCTACAAAGGCTGCAGTTGAAGAAGGTATTGTTGCCGGAGGCGGTACAGCTCTTATCAATGCAATGCCTGCAGTTGAAAAGCTTCTCCCATCACTCGACGGTGATGAAAAGACAGGTGCAAAGATCGTTCTCAAGGCTCTTGAAGAACCTGTTCGTCAGATCGCACTTAATGCAGGTCTTGAAGGAAGCGTAATTATTGACAAGATCAGACGTTCACGTAAGGTTGGCTACGGCTTCGATGCTTACAATGAACAGTATGTAGACATGATACCTGCAGGTATTGTTGATCCTACAAAGGTTACACGTTCTGCTCTTCAGAACGCTGCTTCAGTAGCTGCTATGGTTCTTACAACAGAAAGCCTTGTTGCTGATGTTAAAGAAGAAAATCCTGCACCTCCGATGATGCCACAGGGCGGCGGAATGGGCTTCTGATAAAAAACGCTTATTCATATAAATAAAAAAATGTTCTTTCCTTTTGAGGAAAGAACATTTTTTTATAGTTATTTCTTTTTGGTTTTCGTTCCGTCCGGCTGGTCTGTATATCTTTTGATCAGCATAGGAACGGAGATGACCAGGAAGATAAGAAAAAGACATGTAATGACTATTATTATCAGTAATATTACAGACTGCTCAGAACCGGTTCCGTTTTGTGAGCCGTTGCTCTGACCGGTATTTCCGGTTGTGGATGATGAGTCCGCAGTCGATGTTTTTTTCTGTTCGTTTTCTTTTTTACGTTCGTTTATTGATTCCATGGATTTTGTAATATCATTGAGCGAAACAGAATCAAAGTAAAATGATGATAAAGTATCATCCGGCTTGTCCATGGATAAAGCAACTGAAAAATCGTTGTCCTGTATTTCTTCATTTTCGTTTATATTATCAAAATTGAAAGAGCAGGAAACAGGTGTCCAGCTGTTTGCGGGAACATCAAAAGATTTCTTTAATACTTCTTCAGTGCCGTTTCTGTTGTCAAGAACCGTTATTGAAAAAGAAGTTTTTTTGTCGGCCTGGTCGGATTCGAAGAAAACATAAAACTTTATGTTGTAGTATTTGATCTCATATTTGACATGATGACCTATTTCGGAGATCACACCTTCGTTGGCATTTTGAATATTTGTGACATTTACGCTGTAGCCTTTGTTCTGAAACGTCTGCGTATTTGTCAGAAAGCATTCAATGGAATCATTTCCGTATTTATTCCAGTTAATAGTGTTATCATAATTATAATCGAAGCTGTTTGTAAAAAGGTTTGTTGATTTTGTTGAACTTTCAGTTTCAGCTGAAATACAATGACAGGAAGAAGAAAGAATTAGTGCAGAAGATATTATTAATGATAATCTTTTTATTAGTTTCATAATCAGATCCCCACCATATCATAATAATGTTAAAAGAAAACCGGATGTAACTAAGCAGTTTTTTTCTTTTTGCGGACAATTTTGATAACAAAATAAGCTATTAATAATGTAGGAATAAATACAAGAAGAGCATCATATGTTTTTCGGGAAGTTTCATTGCTGCGGGCATTGGATGTTTCATTGATAGAAACATCATCAATATAGAATGGCATGAGATCTGTAGGCGTCGGATCATCAGTATCAATTGTGTGTAAATAAAGACTGACATTCTGAGCGGACTCAGGAAGAGTAAAATTGCCGGTTAATCTTGTCCATTTGTCTTTTTTTACAATCGCTTCAGCAACAGAGGAGTATTCTGTTTTTCCCTGAAACTGATACTGAAGTTTCATGACAAATGTCTGTTCTTCTTCATATTCTTTTCCGCAGTATTTTACAAAGGCATCAAATGTATAGCTTTTTTCACGAAGGAGAAAATCAGCTGAGTATATTGCACCATTCCATACCTCATTTCTGTTTGATACAAAAAGAGAATATTTTCCAGAATGGCTTTCTGTGTCTGTTCTGAAAATTCTGATATTACCCCTGGATTTCCACTTATCCATATCTTTCTCAAAATCAAACAGCAAGCCGTTTTTTCCGATCGTTACGTTTTTTTGTTCCTTTATTTCAGCTCCCTTTATTTCAATATCATCTATACAGTATTCAGTGTTGGTGTATATAGTATCAAAGTAGATTTCTATGTCAATAACATCTTCAGGAACTTTTAAGCATCCTGAAATTTGCTCCCAGCATTTAGGTTCAACGGAGACTGTCGTAAACTGCAGATAATTTGTTACACCGTTTGAATTCTGAATTCGTGCTGTCCAGGAGTATTTTTCAGCAACATCACTTTGATTAAATATCTTTCCGCTAAAATAATACTTTTCTTTAGGAATGATCAAATCTGTAATGTTGATCATAGGACTGTCATAGGTACTCTGCCTGCTGCAGATGGAAAGACAGTTATTGTTGTCGGAAACAGGATCTTTTTTCAGATAAAGTGTACTTTCTGCAGACGGAGCCCAGCTTCCTGCAGAATTGTTTTCAAAATCATCGTAAAAAAGGGTTTCCAGATCCGTAATATCTGAATCATCAGATACTGAATCATTTAAGTCGGAAGGAGAAAAATCATCGGAAATTTCGCCTTCAATAAATCGAATAGTATCAATATAAAAATCACACAGATCGCTGTCTGTTTCAATGTATACCAAAACAGCTGCAGCATCATAATCAATCGTAAAAGAACCGGAAAGAGCCGTCCATTTTTCCGGGGAAACTGTGTCAACAGTAATTTCCCGATATTCATTTTCACCTGACTGATTTGTTATTTTTAAAGTGGCTCTGAAATCAACCGGAACAGATTCTTTATGATATACTTTTGAATAAAAACTAATGGTTTTGTCAATATTGATAATATCGTTTGCGACGTATAGGGGACCATTCCAGGCTGATTCTCTGTTTGTTATTTTCAGACAGCCGCTGCCTGAATCGCATAAACTGTTTTCTATTGATACAAAACATGCTCCAAACCCCATCCATTCATCATTTCTATTGTTATCAAAATCAAATGACGATATAACAGCAGAGGTGCTGCCGGAATTTTCTGCACTGATTACCGGGTATGAAGAAAAAGCAGAAAAAAGCAAAGCTGTAATAACTGAAAGACATTTTAATTTCATATGCCGCCCCCCCCAATAGTGTTAATATTTATGAGAGTGAAAAAAACCTTTAAAAATCATAAATAATACAATTATCAGTAATACAGAAATTATGATAATTGAACCCCTGAAAATAATTTGCTTTAATGAAATATAGTCTGTGTTTGTTATTGAAACATCATCAACATAAAAAGAAACCGTATCATTTTTGTCAGAAGAAACACGCTGAACACTAGGATTGTCTGTCTTTTTTGTATTAATAAGCAGTGTAACGTCATATGCATCTTTTGGAACAGCAAACTGTCCGGAAAGATTGATCCATGATTCGCTGTTCTGTATGCGATTGCTGTCTACAGTATGGTTGATTATCTCATCGTTTAAATAATAATGTACTGACAGATAAAAAGTATGGTCATTTTTTATTGTACTGTCGATAATATCATAGGATACCCATGCAGAAAAGTTGTACACGTCTTCATGAGCAATATTATCGATATTAAAAAGAATACCACTTTGGTCAGTATTTCTTTCTGAAATGAAAATTGAATATTTGCCTGAATGTTTTTTATCTTTGGTTCTGAATAAGACTGCTTTGTCCTTACCGGAAACAGAATCGTCATCGTTTTCAAAATCATATGTGATTTTATTTGATTTTTGTTCTGTATCAGCAGTGGTTGCAGAACCATTTACGCTGCTGGTCGTGATTGAAAAGAAATCAACATAGAAAGTGAAACGGTTGTTTGATTTTAAACTGGTATTTAATGAGTTTATGCATACTGTAGGCGATACTGCATCTGACGGAATAAGAACACTGCCGGATATTTTTGTCCAGCTGTTAGGAAGAATATTAAGTGTTGCGAAAGATTTTTGCGTTATCTCTCCATTGGCATTCTTCCATTCCAAAGTCATTGCCATTTTTTCTGAATATGTATTTGGCAGATATAACCAACACGAAATGGTATATCTTTTATTTGGTTCCACGATGTCAGAAAGATCAATAACCGGACCGTCGCTGCTTGATGAACGGTTGGTTACTTTCATGCTGGAATGACCTGTATGTCTCAGTTCAGGATCCTGATTCTGAAGAAGAAGTTTGCATGAATCTTTACTGTACCAGACTTCAGAAATGTTGTTCTCAAAGCTGGAGGTAAAAACAGTAATTTCATTTTCATTGGTATCATTATCATTTATATTTGACGGAATAAGATCATGATATACTGTATTTTTAGTAACTGTAAGATCATCGATATAGTAATCAATAAGTGAATCTGAAGTTTCAATATAAAGATAAGATTGTATCCAGTTGGTCGGAATCGTGACTGTTCCGCTAAGTTCAGTCCAGTAACCGCTGGGAACGTTTTGTGTTTTTTTATTGATTGTAATATAGCTGTCGTTGTTGTTTGACAGTGTAGATCTGAGTATTAATTCAAATTTATTTGATTTTCCGGATTCCTGATATATCCGGATCTTAAAAATGTATGACTGTCCCGGAATTATGTCTGATGAACTGTCAATAATAAGCTGAGGACCGCTCCAGAACGTATGTCTGGTATCGATCTTAAGACAGTAATTGTTTCCTTCACCGGTTGTATCTGCCGGATCATTGGCAGTTCTCATACTGCAGCTTCCGTTTTTTTGCCATGAAAGATAGTTATTATTATCAAAATGATGCTCAATAATTGGTTTAAC
This sequence comes from Oscillospiraceae bacterium, assembly GCA_045628605.1. GTDB lineage: Bacteria > Bacillota > Clostridia > Oscillospirales > Ruminococcaceae > HUN007. The sequence continues at coordinate 21,264 of JAZQPR010000150.1, read as the reverse complement.
GGTTTTTTCTTCCGGCAGTTCGTCAGCAAAGATACGAACTGTGGGAGATAGAGATAAAACCATTATCATTAATGATAATAATAAAATTAATATTTTTTTCATTGTCAGATCCTTTCAAAATCAGTTGTTTGGTCTATTATTGATTTTCAAAGGATTGTTTTTTCAGAAGCTGTTTATTTAAGAATAATTCATTGTCAGCTCTGGTGATGATCGCACCGATATTCGGAGGATCCTGATCGACTGATTTGTCATAATGAGCAAATCCTGAAGAAACAGAGAAGAAATATCCCTGGTTTACAGCGGATTCTTTGCTTATCTGTTCTTTTACAGTATTTTCAATTGATGTTTTGGAAATACATACAAATTTGTCAGCTGTGACACGGTATACAACACCTTTTTGTCCGACAGAATGAAGCAGGATATTGGCACATCTTATGATTGCCTCGTCACCTTTTTTCTTTCCGTATATTTTATTGATATTATCTAATCCGTTAAGGTCACAGATAGAAATATAGACACTTTTACAAAGCTCAGGATCTTTCGCTACAAGTTTTACCTTTTCATCAAAAGTTTCTGCGTTCAGAGTCTGCGTCATTTCATCCATTGCATTTACCAGCAGACTGCCTCTGTCTTTTGAACCTGTTGAACCGGATTTCTTTTTCATAACAATAACTGCTATTAAAATACACAGAACAAACAGTGCAGACATTACAACAACAATTATATTGACTGCAATTGCTTTTGATTCATTTACAATTACAACGTCGTCAAGATAATATTCCATTACATCGGACGGAGTATTATCCGGAACGACTATTTTTTCTGCCTGTTCAGGATCTTCATCTGCAAGCCGTTCTTTTTCAATTTCTTCCGGTTTGTTTGTTTCTATATAAAGCTTAATGGCATACATGCTGTCAGTAAATGTGAATTTTCCTGATATCTTTTTCCATTCGCCTTTTTTAACCTTTTCAGTCGCTATATGAGTGTAAAAAGTCTTTCCGTTTTCTTTATATTCTGCGCTCAGAGAAAAAAGATGCTCGTTGTCAAAAGGATCTGAGCCGTCAATATCTTCATAATAAACATGTCCGGATATGATGTAGTCTTCATTTCTCCGGATGTTGTCAAGGTCTTTGACGACGCCGTCCCAGCCGCCTTCACGTTCAGAACAGCATATGGAATATGAGCCGGAATGCTTCGGATCATCAGTTCGGATTATTCGTGACTGACCACGAGTAGACCAGCTGTTGTTATCTTCTTCAAAGTCAAATTTAGTTTTTAACCCGGATACGAGAGATGTATCGGAATCAGCCGGCTGGTCACCTTTAATTGTCATATCATCAATAAAGATATCGCCAACATAATCATTTAAAGATTCAACATAAACAAACGGGAATGAAACATCATCATTTTCCGGGAACTGAATCGCTCTGCCAAGCTCGACCCATTCTCCGGGCGGTACTTCTTTTGTTTCAACATCCACATATATTTTTTCACCGACACTGTCCGTGTAACTCAAAGTGAGCTTCAGCGTTTCCGGCTGACTGCTTTCGTGATAAACAAAAACTGAGAAGAAATAAGCTTTTTCTTTGTTTATATATTGAGAAAGATTCAGCATAGGACCGTTAAAAGGTATCATTCTTTCAGAGCAAACGAGAGAATTGTTTCCTGAATGATGATATTTATCACTTGTTTTAATATCTGCGGTTAAGATTGATGACCAGTTTCCTATTCCGGTTTCAAAAGAATCCTGAAATAAAACCTCATCTTTGATGATGGATTCTTCACAAAATAATGCCGGCGGTTCTGTCGTTACTTCTGTATCTGCCGGGTCATTTTCAGCTGATACAGCTAATTGTGCAGACTGCGTAAATATTAATGATGCAGCTGACAATAATGACATAAAAAACGAAAAATGATTGCGTTTGATAATAATTCACCTCTGAAATAATATATTACTTTCTTGCAAATTTTGGTTTCTGTGCCTTTATGGCTTGTTTGTTCTGATACATTTCTGCATCGGCTCTTTCAATAATCGCTTTTATATCATAAGGGAATACGTCAAGTTCTTTCTGAAACTGTGAAAATCCGGAAGCTACAGAGAATGGAATTCCGTTGGAATTGCTTTCTTCATTCATTGCAGCTGTGATCATGGCCTGCTGTGTTTTTACTGAGATGGATTCATTTGTGAAGCAGATAAACTCATCTCCGCCGGTTCTGAATACTTTTCCGTTTTTTCCAACAACTGATAAAAGAATTTCAGCGCATTTTATAATGGCTTTGTCACCTTGTTCATGACCAAAATTATCATTGATATATTTTAAGAAGTTGACATCGCATACAGTAACAAATAATTTTTCACATTCATGCGGATGTCCGTCATAATACCTGAGTGTGTCTTCATAGGCATTACGATTATAAGCTTTTGTCATGGAATCTGTAATTGCCTGAATAATGGCTTCTTTATTTTTTCTGCGTACACGGATAATGAATTTGAATACAAAGAACATTATTCCGACAAATATAAATGAAGATAAAACAACAGACGCTATAAGTATCCATCTTTTTGTGACCATATCGTTGTTGTTCGCGATCTGGACATTATCAATAAAGAATGAAATAGGAGTGTCAGAGTCGTTTTTCTTATCCGATGTATGGATCGTTAATGAAATGGAGTGAGCATTTTCAGGAATGACAAAAGATCCTGAAAGCTTTGACCAGATATCATTTTGTATTTTCTTTTTTGAAATGATTTTCTGTTTTGTATTGTTATCAACTGTATAGGTTAGTTCAAGTTCAAATTTTTGAACGTCCGTTTTGACCGGGCTTTTGTACATTACATATGCAGTAAATGCATATGAATTATCTTTGTCAAGAAAATCAAGATTGATAGAAGGACCGTCACTGTTTTGTGAGCGTTCTTTTACATAAAGGGATTTTTTCCCTTCAGAGCTGTACTGTTCAGACAATTCAATGGTACAGGAACCGCTGTATCCCCAGCCCTCAAAATCTGATTCTTCAAAATTAAAATCACATTTTGATGATTCCGGGATCTCAAAAATTGAAAAGTCATCCAGATAATAATCGAAACCTACTTCAGTACTGTCTACACATGCACTGATAAGTGTGGAATTGGTTGGAACAATAAACTGTCCCTCCAGCTTGACCCATTGACCGGATTCGATTATCTTGCTGATTATTTTTTCAGAAGTAATCTTTTTTGATTTTGTTGTGATCAGTAATTTGAGTGTAATTGGCTGCGGTGTTCCTGAATCCTGATAAGTATATATACTGAAACGATATGATTTCCCGTTCCGGACATATTCTGTGATAGGAAGAGCTGTTCCCTGCCAGTTTTTGCTCCTTCCGGTCGATTTCAGACAATTCGTACCGGAATGAGCACTGATCGAAGAATCTACTGAAACAGTAAAACTGTTGTCAGCTGTTTTGCCGTTTGTTGTCCAGTCTGTTTCAGCTGATTCATCTTCAAAATCGCACGAATAAATCAGTGTATCTGCAGCATTTACAGTGTCAATTTCTAAAAATGAACAAAAAACAGCAGATAGTATGATAAATATAAGCAGTTTATGCTTCATGATTCCCTCACCTCTTTATCATAAAAAGAGTATTTTTTTAGCTTCAATTAGCTTAATAGTAATATTATATCATTTGTTTTATAATTTGTCTATGAAAAAAACATAATATCTTAATGAGCATCTAAATCCTTACTATTTTGTTTGTTTTTAGAAAGCGCTTCATCAGCTCTGATAATAATATTTCGGATATCAGGGGAATCTCCGTCTGCTCCGCTGTCATAACATGCAAATCCTGAAGCGATAGAGAACGGATAGCCGTGATAATTCTGTACTTCTGCCTGAAGTTCGCGTAAAATATCATCTTTAAGTGATTCTTCGGAAATGCACATAAATTCATCGCCGCTGGTACGATAAACAGTACCTTTTTTGCCTGCAGCTTTAACCAGTGCTTTGGCACATCTGATGATGGCTTCATCACCTTTTTCTCTGCTGTAGTTGTCGTTGATATACTGAAGACGATTTATGTCACATAAAGCAATATGAATGTTTTTGCAGCTTTCAGGATGATTGATAAGATCAAATATTTTGTCTTCGTAAGCTTTCTTATTTTTTGTAGGTGTCATTATATCATTATCTGTAAGGTTCGGAGATGCTGATATATTTTGTTTTGATCCTTTCGTTTTCTTCAGAACAAGTATTAAGATCGTTATAGAAATAGCAACCAGTGTAACAATGAAAATAAGAATAAAAATTTTATTCATATCTGATGATACTGAGTCTGAAAAAGATACATTATCCAGATAGAAAGATAAGAAACCGTCTTCTGAATCTTCAGAAGATGTATCGCTGTCAGAAACAGTATGGATCAACATGTATCCGTTGGAAGCATTTTCCGGAAGCTGAACAGCTCCGGACATAGTTGTCCATTCATCCTGCTTGACGGCCTTGAGATCTATCTGTTCGCAATAGGTTTTATCATCCTGATTGTAAAACAGATTTACTTCAAAAAGAGCTTCACCTGTTGAGATATCATCTCTGAACATAATATCTGCAGAAAAATCATAGCGTATTCCGGGTTCAAGAAAGTCAGTTGACAGAGCAGGACCTTCATTTGAAAGGTTTCTGTCATATATATACAGTGAATGAGAACCGTCATCATTGGCTTCTTCATTTGAAACCATAATGCTTTCATTAAAACGAGGAACGAAGTTGGCTGAACTGCTGTCTTTTTCAAAATCAAATATATATTTATTGTTTCCTGTAGGAACATTGCTGCTTTCAGGACTGAATTCGTTTGACCATTCCTGATCGCCTGAGCTTATGTCTGAAATAAGAGATTCTCCCTCCGGAGCATATATGCAGAAATTATCTATGAGAAAATCATAGGTTGTTGAGCCGTTTCCGGTTTCAATATAAACACTGTAGTTTTTATCCGGATAATCTTTCTCTGCTTCAGGGAAGACGAAAGATCCTGTCAGTTCTGTCCATTCTCCTGACGGAACGGTGATTTGATTAAGATTGGAATATTCATCACCTGTTTGTGCTGATCTTACGACTTTAGAGGACATTATTATCGGCTGGGCATTTCCTGTTTCCTGATAAACCATGACAGAAAATGAATATTCTATGTCCGGTTTTATCAAATTAGTCAGATTTATTGCAGGACCGTCAAAAGTATTGGATCTCTGTGTGATCTGCAGACTTGCTTTTCCGGAATCACAGTTTGATAAAATCTGTTCTGCAACAGGTGAACCAAATGTGTACCATATCCGGTCATCCAGACCGTCTGCAGGCGCCGGTTCAATGGCAAAATCATTTTCAAAACCTTCAAAATATACTTCATTCCGGCTGTTATCAGCTTTTACGAAATCAGAAGCAGACATTGGTGCCATAAGTGATATTGTAAACAGGAAAGCGGTTATTAAGGAATATTTTTTGAATTTCATATAATTTCCACCTCTTAATAAAATCTAATAATAAAGCCAAATTTTCATATGATTTGATAATATTATTATAACATTTTAGCACGAATTTGTCTATATGCATATTCGCAGAATATTAGTAATCTATATGTACAATATTGATATAATATAATCTGATTTTTTTGCTGAAATTAATTGATTTCTACAAAATTATTTGCTATAATTAAATGAATGGGATATTTTTATGAAAACATGTGTCGGATGCACTTGAGTGTATATTATTGCGACATTTTAAGGAGGAATTTTTTTGGAGGCTACAATAAAAGATGTGGCGAAACTATCAGGAGTATCAGTTGCTACAATTTCCAGGGTACTTAACAAAAGTGCAGTTGTATCTCCGGAAACTACGGAAAAAGTTGAAGCTGCTATAAAAGAGCTGAACTATCGTCCGAATTTTTTGGGAAGAAATCTGAGAAAACGTGAAACCAATGTGATTCTTGCTTTAGTGCCTTCGACAGAACACTCATATTACAGTGAAATAATACACGGAATGCAGAAAAAGGCTTTTGAATACGGATATTCCGTCCTTGTAAGTACAACAAACAGCTATCTTGAACTGGAAGAAAAACTGCTTCAGATGCTTTTTAACAGGACTGTTGATGCTGTGGTTCTGCTTGGAACAAGACTGAGCAAAGAGAGACTTGACGAAGTATCAGCAACGAATAGTATAGCCATGTGCTGCGAGGGCGTTGAAGGTTCAGATGTTTTAACTGTTGTAATAGATAATGAAAAAGCAGCATATGATGCAGTCTGCTATCTGATCAGCTCAGGACACAGACGAATCGGGATGGTGTCAACAGAGGTCAGAGCGCCTTCGTCTGTTGCAAGAGAAACAGGATACAGAAAAGCACTTGAAGACAACGGAATAGAATATGATGAAGATCTTATGTTCAGAGGCAGTTATGATTATAACAGCGGCGGAGATGCTCTTGAACAGTTTATGAAACTGGAAAATAAGCCTGATGCAATATTTGCAATATCTGATTTTCTTGCCTCCGGTGTTTTAAAAAAAGCAGTTGAACTTAATCTCGAAATAGGGAAAAAATTCTCAGTTATGGGATTTGACAATATAAAAATGGCGGAAATGTACACTCCGTCTATCTCAACAGTTGAACAGCCTTGCTTTAAAATGGGAAGTACGGTCGCAAAGCTTGTTATTGAAAATATTTCAGGTAAGAAAAACAGCGGAAATATAGTTCTGGAGCACAGACTGGTGCTTAGAGCTTCTACGGGTGATTAAAAAAAGACGTATCGGTCAGTTTTTTATGTGATTGATACGTCGTTTTTATTTCAGTGATTATTTTTTATGATATGGATGATATTATTTTTTTTGCCTCAGAGATCAGTACATCATTTTGGTTTAAGATACGGTCATTCAGAACAGCTTCAAATAATGTGTTCAAAACAGTTCCGGTCATTTTTCCGCTGCATCCGAGACTGTTGAGTATGGTACCGTTTATTTTCAGTTCTGACAAACTGATACATTCCTGTTTGCTCAGAATATCTTCAGCTGTTATTTTTATTTTATCTGTGTCGTATTTCAAGTCTGATATCTGACAGCATTCTGTGGAATAATCTGCTTTTTGCATAGAAATAAGCTTAAAGAAAAGATCGGGACCAATTTCGGACATTACTTTTTTTATATCCTGACGTGTTTCCGGTCTTGCTTCGTGATAATTGATCAGAGTAGTGATGTCTTTGATCGCTTTGTTATCATATTTTAGTCTTTTTAAGATATCCGTGGCCATTTTTTTGCTGACAGCAGCATGTGCAGAAGTGGCATCGTTTTCCAAAGAAGCTTCAGTAAATTTTCCGAGATCATGGAGAAGAAGAGCGAGTCTTATGGTCAGATCATTTTCTGCTTTATCAATACTTTGAACGGTGTGCTCCCAGATGCTCTCGTCTGTTGAAAATGAAGATTCTGTTTCAGGAATAAATACGGCTATCAGTTTTCTGTAATTCATAAGAATTCTGTATGCAGCTTTTCCGAGGAGCAGTTTGTTTAATTCTGTTCTTATTCTTTCTGCAGAAATCATTTTTAATGTGTCTTTTAATGAAAAAATGTATTTTTCTGTGTTTTTATCAATTTCAAAATCAAGCTGTGATGCAAATCTGACCGCACGCATTATTCTGAGTGCATCTTCCTCAAATCTTTTTTCCGGTTCACCGACACATCGGATAATTTTGTCATCCAGGTCTTTCTTTCCGTCAAAACAATCTGTGATGCCGTCAGTTTCGTTGTATGCAAGAGCATTTATGGTGAAATCTCTTCTTGAAAGATCATCTTTTAATTCACGTGAAAACATTACAGATTCAGGATGGCGTTTATCAGAATATTCACCGTCAATTCTGTATGTAGTTATCTCGATCTGCATTTTGTCGATCATGACTGCAATAGTTCCGTGCTTTTTGCCGATATCGATACATTTATATTTATGAAAGATCTGTTCAGTTTGTTCCGGAAGGGCGTTTGTAGTTATATCGTAGTCAGAAGGTATCCTGCCGAGAAGAAAGTCTCTCACGCAGCCGCCGACAATATTTGCTTCAAATCCTGCATCAGAAAGCATTAAAAGTGCTGTTCTGACAGGAAAAGGGATGGTCATCATATTAGTCATATCCTTTCTATGTAATATACTTTAATATTATATCACCTTTTTACGCTGTTTTCTATATGTTATCATATATTTATCACAAAAAAGATTAAAATATTAAAGTAATACAAAGAATAGAAAAGGAGTCTTTAAAATGACAGATAACAATTCAAACAGCAATCAGAATCAATCATTTGAAACAGTATATGATCCTTCTGCAGTTATTCAGAACCCTGAACCGGAAGAAAAAGATAAAAAGCCGAAAAAAGGCGGTGCTAAGAAAGCATTAAAGGCAGTGGCAGCTGTACTGGCTCTGGTTATTGTATCTGTCGGCTCGATAGCAGGATACAAATATGTTGATGAAAACGGAATACCTTTTATAGGAAAAGAAAAAACAGAGAGCCATGAAAATAAAACACTCCCGGTTAAAGAAGAAAAACAGGATGCTGTTCAAAAAACATCGTTTGACAGATCGGAATATAAAAATAAAAGTGTTTTAAAAATTTCAGAAAAAGATAAAGTTCTTGCAACACAGGGAATTTATCAGAAGGTTATGCCTTCTGTTGTCGGAGTTACATCAACTTTTGAATATCAGAATATGGCATTTGACTTTTTCAGCTTTGGTTCGGATGCCGGAACAAAACAGGCTGTCGGAACCGGAACAGGTATTATAATGTCTGAGGACGGATTTATATTAACAAATGCTCATGTTATTTCTGAAGAGGATTATGGTGTGGCATCTCAGATCACAGTAATGCTTCATGATGAAACAGAGTATGAAGCGGAAGTAGTAGGATGCGATACCCAGACAGATATAGCAGTTCTTAAAATAGATGCCAAGGATCTTACACCTGCTGAATTCGGCAGCAGTTCAGCCATTGAAGTCGGCGATCCTGCTCTTGCCATAGGAAATCCTCTTGGATATGATCTTTTTGGTACTTTAACAGTCGGATATATTTCAGGACTTAACAGGGAAGTAAATGTAAATGAAAATACTTTTAAGCTCATACAGACTGATGCTGCAATAAATAACGGCAATTCCGGCGGACCGCTTATCAATGAGTGCGGACAGGTAATAGGAATCAATTCAATGAAGATGTCTGCTTCATATTCTTCCAATACAGCGGCAATAGAAGGACTTGGATTTGCAATACCGATAGATGATGCCAAAAAGATAGTTGATGATCTGATGGCTTTCGGATATGTTTCAGGCGGACATGATATCGGAATCACATACAGAGATCTTTCAACGCATGCGTCCTCATCAGGAACAAGCGGTGTTCAGATTACCGGAATAACTCCTGACGGACCGGCTGACAAGTCCGGACTGGAAGTAGGCGATATTATTGTCGGAGCAGATGATGAATATATAGGAAGTGCAGCTGATTTGAAAAAAATCTTAAGTTCTCATAAAGCAGGAGATAAGCTTCGAATGACAATAGTAAGAAACAGATCATATTATGATGTACAGATCACTCTGGAAGACAGCATACCTGAAAGCTGATTTTTTAAAAGATTTTCTGATAATAAAAAATACCATAAAAAGCAAAAGAAACCGAATGATTTTATTCGGTTTCTTTTGCTTTTATTTCATTATTATTTAAGCTGAGATTATACTGACGTATTTTTAAGATAAAAGATAAATACGTAATTATGAGCAGAAGACTCATCCAGAAAAGGATTTTTGATCTTTCCTGATACAGCGTTTTTTTAGGGACCATGTCAATAATAATATTGTCATTGTGCAGCTTGTAGCTTATTAATATGGATACTCCGTTCAGATTGTATGAAAAAGTTTTCTTACCGTTTTCAGTGAAACGTTCCATAGGAATATCACAAGCTGTGTTGTTTAATGATAAAATTGAATGGTCAGAGAACAAACCTGTTTTCGTGTCAATGATCGCAGAAATATGAGATGCATTTTCAACTTCTTCTACTGAGCTGTAGATGTTTTCGAATTTCATTATTTCGTCAAGTGCTTCACTGGAAAATCTTAAGACAATAAGACCTTTTTTCCCGTCTCTTCTGGAAACTGCAGATTCAAACACGCATGATTTGTCTGATGAATATACAGCAGTGCCTGAGTACTGTTCCTGAGAGTCCCATCCGTTAAAAGCTTCATTGACTTTGGAATATTCGTGTGATGGCGTTGTGCTGAACTGAATAACTCCATAACTGTTCGAAATTAGAATTTCACTTGCTCCTAATGTGACAAGAAGTGTTTCCATTTGCATATCTTCCTGCAGAAAGGAAGGATTTGATGCAAGATAGATCGATACAGTCTGTGCTTTTTTTTCGCATTCCTGTTTTATATTGGCAGTAATATAATCACATGAATTTTCTTTGGAGTCAAATTTTGCAATGATGTAATCTATGTTTTTCATAGATGTTTTTTTGGCTTCATTTTTTGCTATGACTCCCGAGCAGTATCCTGCTGTCAATATAGTAATGACAGAAATCGCAAGCGGAACGATAACAAGTTTGTGAAATGAAATTTTCATTGGTGTTTCCTCTGAATTATATATCTGTCGCCGGTTTATAATCTGAGCATATGACAGGAAGTTCGGACATAGATGAATTTTCTTCATTCTTGCATAGCTGATTATATTGGCAATACATTCTCTGAACACTGTTTTCCATAAAATAATAATGCCAGATATATGGGATGAGCGGAATAAGAAGAATTCCGCTCAGAACTCCAAAAAGAATATTTTCAGAAATAAAAAAGATACCAAGACACATGAACAGCATAAAAGCAAACAGCATCGTAACAAGAAGATGAATCAGTCTTTCATGCTGCATAAACTGAATCTGCAAAAGCAGTTCTCTTTTAATATCTGAAATATTTTCTATTTTTTCCTGCTCAAGTAATCTGTCAATATAATTCATGTACGCTGTTAGATATTTTCGCATAAAACCCTACTCCCTTCATAAAAAAAACAATAATTGCAGCAATTTTTAATATTTTTAAGCAGCAGTTTCAGACTGCTTTTTCTCAAAGTAAACTTTTGAAGCCTGCATGGCTATGATTATGGCTGCTCCTATTATGAAAAACAGAGGACTGAATGTTGAAACAGTCATTTGTTTCTGCGGTACGTCCAGAGTGGTCGGTCCCATTACTATTGCATAAAATGAACCAATCATAAGTCCTATGATAAGAAATACAGTAGCAGCACGATGCTTTTCCAGGGCACGGCGTATAATTTTTATGATGGATATAACACCTACTACGATTCCCAGAGCAAATGCGATAACAGGAGGAAGCATTTTGAAGTTAAAACCAAGGATTTCTTTTATTGAACTTATTATCGGCATATAGAGTCCGAATATAAGAAGGAGTGTTGAACCGGAAATGCCGGGGAGGATCATTGCACATATGGCGACTGCTCCTGCCATAAAGATATAAAGATACATTCCGAGTTTCAGATTTCCAAAATCAATATTATTCGAACTTCCGCCGGTCGGATTAAAGTATGTGATCAGAACAACAACAGCTATTCCGATAAGTACCATAAAGATCATAGGGATCCTTTTCTTAAGACAGTCTTTTTCTTCGTGGATTACGATAGGAATAGCTGCAAGAATAAATCCTATAAAAAGAGATGAAACCTGATATATATGCTTTTCAAATGTTGCAGTTAATATCACGACAGCAAGCCCGAAGCCTATTGCCCATCCTATTCCAAGTTTTATAAGGTAAAGAACAGCTTCTTTTCTTTTTTCCTTTGTGCCTGAGATGAGATCATCGAGTGAACCTACAAACTTGTCATAAAACCCCATTAAAAACGCAATTGTTCCGCCGGATACACCGGGAACACTGTCTGCAAGTGCCATACAAAAACCATTGATCATGGTTTTGACTAATCCATTTTTTCCATTATTGGATGTTTCGCTTTTTGACATATAGACTAAATCCTTTCTGAAAATAAAAAATAATAAATATTCAAATATCATTATAGTATATACGAAAGTATTTTGTCAATGACTATAGTTGCGTGATATATGGCAAAATGGTTATTTTTTGATGTCAGATGAACTCAGCAATGAATAATTAATAAAATTTTCAGACGTATCGGAGCACCTGGAACAAATCTCCTGTTTCTTGTATTCAGCTGTGTAAGACTGATAATTATTTGAAAGAATGATTTTATTAATTTCTAAAAGGTCTGAAGCGCTGACAGAATTGTCTTTGTTTATATCAAAAAATAATTTTTTTTCTGAAGACAGATCGCAGAAATCAGGATCAAGGAGATTTTTTTTGAATTTCATAAGGTCAAAGATATCAACTTTATCATTTAGATCAATATCACCTGACGGTATGGTTTCTGACATGGCTTTGATACAAAGATTTCCGATGACGGCATGAAGAGAAGTATATTTATATTCGTTTTCAGGATCATTTTCCTGATCGGATTTTTCTGTAAGCTCCGGATAAGGAAGAAAGAAACAGTTATCAGTATATGGTGCGTAGTATGTTCTTTCGATATAGGATTTGTTATTTGAGAAGAAGCCGGACAGATCCGTCCATTCATTTGTTGCAAAATTATAGATAAAACTTTCGTTTGAACCAATTAAGCGGTTGGAATTTTTCAGATTTTTATTTATGTCAGTTGTGTTTCCGTATGTGTATTCGATCAGAGCTTCAACAGGAAAGCAGAAATTTGAATTATCAGTACTTATTTCGATAACAACGGAAAAATAAGTGCCTTTGTTGACGGGGATTCTTTTATCAAGATCGATAACATGGTAACCGGGATCTGCTATTGTTCCGGATCCTATGACCGGAAAACCTCCTTTGTCGGTAAACTGCGTTTTGTTCCACGGCTGGGCATGACCTTCTGAAGAATCAGGAATATCAATATCAGTAAATATGCTTATATTATATTTTGTATTTTCGGAAATGGTATAGAAACCGACTGATGAAATGTACTCATAATTTTTTGCTTTGAAAATATTGGCCATTAATCCCGATCCGTATTTGTTCGGATTTAATCTGCCGGGAGGAGTTTTTCCGTCTGACATAAAGCTGCAGTCTAAAGATGTTGACCATCCGTATGTATCGTATTGATAGATGTTTTGATAGGAGTTGGGTTCAACAGATGAATATATAACAGGATCACACAGAGAGTTATCTTCATAGGATATCCATAGTATTTCACCTTTTTCCGAATTTTCTCCGATGCTGCTGCTTGACCAGGCACACCAGGCTCCGTCTTTTTCAGGAATATGATCGGTTTTAAAATTATTTTTGCTGTAGCTGTCATCCCAGCCGATGATCATTACTGAATGACAGTGATCATCGTCGATCTGATGATAATTATCTGTGTAATTTACAGCGCATGTTTTATAATTAAAATATTTTTCATCCATGGAAACGTAACAAACAGCAGGTTCTTTCCGTTCATAAAGAATGCTTTTAAGATTATTCTGATCGGCAGATCTGTGCGGGGCAATAAATGGGGAGAGATAATCTATATTTTTTACAATAAAATCTGATGATAATTTCGTTTTTTGTGCGAGCATCAGATCAATCATATCAGAAGATGTATCATAGCTGATTTCTTTTTCCGAAGTCAGTCCGCGTCCGCCGGTTAATACTGCTGATGCAATATAATGTGAGCCGCCGTTGTTTAAATAAGAATTGTGCGGATCTATCTGAGGAAAAGACTCCAGTCCGGAATATGGTGTATATGCAAGATATGCCTCTGAGAAATCCGTGTAAAGACCTTTTTTCAGAAGATTTGATTCGATTGCTCCCAAAGTTGAAAATGCCCAGCAGGTGTTGTGCGGACCCTGGTCTTTTAATCCGGGGATGATGCTTTTTTTGCCCTGAACTATATTTTCGCTGCTTAGCAAAAATGTTTCAGGTAAAGAAGTATCCTGTTCAGAGTGGACTGTATCTGACCGGCAGAAATCTGATCCTGTAAGAAAAGTCAGTGTAATAACAGAAAATAATATCTTTATTAATTGGTTTTTCATATCAATAGTCCCTTTCGTTGAGTTAAATGAAAACATTTTTCCTTATGACATAAATATAGTACTGAATTTATTTGCTGTTCAGGATACTTTTTAATTTGATTATATCCAGAATATTAATGATGTTATCCTGATTAACATCATATAAAGATATATTTTCTTCTTTATTATCATTGAAAAAAATGTCAATCAGAGTTTTTAAGTCAGAAGGTTCAATTATTCCATTTAAATTTATATCTCCGGCTGGAAATGCTGAAGTCAGTACTTTTAAGCATACATCTCCGAGATATACAGATCTTAATCCGGATATTTCTTCAGCAGGCTCAAGTTTTTCAGGATATTTGTAAGTATATAGTGCGTTATAGGTATCGTGCCATTCTTTTCCGTCGCAGCTCACAAAACTCTGTCGCGGCTTGTTTTTTGATTTATCATAAAAAAATATTTCAGAATTTGTATTGTTCTGTACTGTTAATAAAGAAGATGCTTCAGCGGCGATCATATATGGATTATTATGATTTGTAAGTCTGATCACCGCAGAAAATGAATTGTTTTCTTCTATATACAGATCTGAAGGGAAGTCTATGGTATGGTATCCGGTATATTTTTCTGTACCGGATATATTCAGAACAGGGGTGCCGGAAACAGGATCGTTGATATCGCTGATGTTTTTGTATATGAATATTTCATAGTCAGCGTTTGCTTCGGTTGTATAAAATGATGCGGCAGAAAGCATGACAGGGCTGTCTGCTGTGTATATACTGCCCATATATCCTGACGTTTTTTCCTGAGCACCGTCAGGCGAAATGGATGATATCCATCCAAACTCATCATATGAGAACATACTGTCATAAAAACAAGAAGGTTTACAGAAATAACATGCAGCTTCACAGAGACTTTTATCTTCATATGAAAGCCAGAAATATCCGTTGTCGCCCCAGTCTTCACCCCAGCTGTTTTTTACAAGCCATGCCCCGTCGTTCTGAGGTCTGAGGCTTCCTTTGAAATTATCTTTTGAATAGTTGTCATCCCAGCCAATTAACAGAACTGCGTGAGTTACTTTTGACGGGGAAGAACAAAAAAATGAAAAAGTATCAGATGTATAGTAATTTTTACTGCTGTTAATAAAGCATGATACTGAATTTTTGTCGTATATCAGTTCTTTTATAAATGAAGTATCATATTTTTTGTGTTCAGAGATCCATGGATGAAGATTTAAAATATCCGTGACTTTGTAATCACATTCATTTTGCATGGTGTCCGGAAGAGTTTTTGACTGATCGTAAGGTGCTTTGGATTCACTGACAGGACCGTTCCATCTGCTGAGTACTGCTGATGCAAGAGTATTGGTTCCGCCGGCTTTAAAAACGTCAGAAGTCGGAGACATGAAAGAGTTTTCTCCGTTAAAAGCGAAATATGTCAGATGCCAGGGCGAAAGCAGAGGATCATTTTCATAGTTGTTTTTTAGTATTTGTGTTTCAAGAGATTCTACAGCACATATAGCCCAGCAGGTATTGTAGTTTCCCTGCGTTCTGATCCCGGAAACGAGCCCGAGTTCTCTCAGATCAAACGATTCGGGAAGATGTGTATCCGAGCTGTCAGAACTATCAGAATAAAGAGTGCTTTTTTCTGAAAATTTATTGACAGAAGAATCATACTCATAAGCAAGTACTTTATCGATCTGAGTATGCGGTGTACTGTCTGACAAAACTGAACTTCCGGAAAAAAGGAAAAGCAGTGTAAATGCTGTTATAGAAATGAGAAAAACAGATGCTTTCAAAATAAATCTCCTCCATTAAGGGGAATTTTGCTTTTTATACTATTTTCATTATATATAAATATTAATAATAAATCAATAATAATATATAATACGAAGAAAAAACACATATACATATCTGATATCATATCAGAACACTAATAATGTCACTCATGATTATCAATTATAGTTGACATTTTTGTAAAAAAAGTGTTGACATGAAGTAATCATTATGATATAATAATAAAGTCGCTTGAAGAGATAAACCAAATTGAGCGCAATAAATACTGGGGTGTAGCCAAGCGGTAAGGCGGTAGACTCTGACTCTATTATTTCCGGGGTTCGAATCCCTGCATCCCAACTCTTTAACTCACATAGATATTATGTGAGTTTTTTTTTATGTATCAATAAGCTGAATGTATGTCTGATGTTTTTTATGATAACACGCAGAAATTCAAATATTGATGCAGTTGACATAATAATAAAAAGGAATTTGATAATATGGAAAATCAATTTCAGAGAACAGAAGCGGTACTCGGTCCGGATAATATGAAAAAACTTGAGTTGGCGAATGTTATTATTTTTGGAATCGGCGGAGTCGGCGGATATGTGGCTGAGGCACTTGCAAGAAGCGGAGTGGGTCATCTGACACTTGTTGATATGGATACAGTGAGTATTACAAATATTAACCGACAGATCATAGCACTTCATTCGACTGTAGGAAGATACAAAACAGAAGTAATGAAAGAGAGGATCATGGACATTAATCCTTCCGCTGAAGTAGTTGTAAAAAATTGTTTTTATATGCCTGAAAATGCAGATGAATTTGATTTTTCCCTATATGATTATGTTGTTGATGCGGTAGATACCGTAACCGCCAAACTTGAAATAATTATGCGTGCCAAGGCGGCAGATACTCCGGTTATCAGCAGTATGGGGGCCGGAAATAAACTTGATCCTTCAAGATTTAAAGTGTGTGATATTTATAAAACTTCAGTCTGTCCTCTGGCCAGAACCATGAGATATGAACTGAAAAAAAGAAACGTAAAAAAGCTTAAAGTGGTATTCTCTGATGAGCTTCCCGTAAAAACCAACTCTTCTCAGACAGTTCACGGCAAAGTGCCTCCCGGAAGCACGGCATTTGTTCCTTCAGCTGCCGGTCTTTTAATCGCATCAGAAGTGGTCAGAGACCTTTGTGTTTTTTGATCATGAAGTTCCTTGCCTGAACTGCAGACAGGATATCTCTGTATATATATGTACGATAATTTTTGATTCCGTTATCAGCTATTAAGCAACATGCAGTTATTGAATAATTATATCGAATAAAAAATTAGTCAGTCTTACTAATTGAAACGTGAATATTTTGGTGATATAATATAAAAGTCGTGTTGATTTCATGATTCGCAACAGGTTTCCAATGTTTCGTAATTTTGTCTGTTAATCAGATAAAATGTATTACCAGATTGACCGGAAGAGAGATGTTTTTATCAATGATCAAAAAGTATGTAACGGATTTGAAAACAGAATTTAAAGGCTATAATTTAAAGAAATTCTCGCAGGATCTGATGTCAGGTCTTACAGTTGCAGCAGTAGCACTTCCGCTTGCACTTGCGTTTGGTGTAAGTTCAGGAGCTGATGCAGCAGCCGGACTGATAACAGCGATCGTTGCGGGATTTTTTATTGGATTTCTCGGCGGAGCTTCATATCAGATCTCAGGACCTACAGGAGCTATGACCGCAATTTTGCTTGCACTTTCTGCAAAGTATGGTCTGCAGGGAGTGTTTTTTGCAGGACTTTTGTCAGGTGCTTTTCTGATAGTTGCTGCAATTTTTAAGGTGGGCAAGCTTGTAAGCTATATTCCGTCTCCTGTAATTACAGGATTTACGTCAGGAATAGCTGTTATAATTGCGCTTGGACAGGTTGATAATTTCTTCGGAACAGCATCTGAAGGAGAAAATGCCGTTCAGAAGCTTATTTCATATGGAAGACTCGGATTCCAACCTGACATGAATGCACTGCTTTTCGGTGTTATGGTAGTAATTATTATGATAGTATATCCGAAAAAATTTAATTCAAAGTTTCCTTCTTCGCTTGCATCTATTATAATTGCTTTGATAGTCCAGCTAATTTTCAAATTTGATGTTGCAGAGGTAGGAAATATTCCGAAAACTCTTCTTCTTGAAAACAGACTCAGTCTTAAAAGCATAGATTTTAAGGATTTAAAGAACTTTATTTCACCTGCGGTCAGCATAGCTGCTTTAGGAATGATCGAAAGTCTTCTTTGCGGTGCTTCTGCAGGAAAAATGAAAAATGAAAAAATCGATGCTCAGAGAGAACTTGTAGCTCAGGGAATAGGAAATATTCTTATTCCGTTTTTCGGTGGAGTACCGGCTACAGCAGCAATAGCAAGAACAAGTGTTGCCATCAAATCAGGCGGAAATACAAGACTTGTAAGCATCATTCATTCATTGACACTTATCGCTTCAATGTTCCTTTTAGGACCTGTAATGTCCAAAATACCGCTGGCTGCACTTGCCGGAGTTCTTATGGTAACAGCATGGAGAATGAATGACTGGAAAGCTATAAAAAACATGACATCCCACAGATTAAAGGTATCACTTCTTCAGTTCTTTATTACCATGGCAGCAACAGTTGTATTTGATCTTACAAAAGCAATTCTTATCGGCGTTGTTCTTTCAATGCTTCTGTTTGTACTGAAGAGCTGTGAACTTAAGATCGATATCAGTGATGTTGATACAAACAGACTTAAAGGACAGAATTTTAAAACTTCTTTTGATACAACAAAGCTTGTTTATCTTGCAGGTCCGCTGTTCTTTGGTACACAGGAAAAGCTAACTGCTGTTCTTCCTGAACTTGAAAATTCCGGATCAGTGATCTTTTCTATGAGGGGCGTTCCGATGATCGATGATTCTGCAATAGCAGAACTTGAAGCTATTGTAAAAACATTCAGCCAGAAAAATATATCAGTTTTATTCAGCGGAGTTCAGCCAAGAGTAAAGAGTACTCTTGAGAGAGCAGGATTTATTGATAAAGTAGGAGAAGACAGTTTCTACTGGGATGCAGTTTGTGCTCTTGCATATATAGACGAGCAGTGTGCGTAATTTAAAAATAGTATAAATAAAATATTATAATATAATATAATACCTGTTATTTGTAATGATAACAGGTATTTTTTTGCAGTTGATTTATCTGTTTTAATTTTTCAGCTGCCAAAATTGCAGTGAAAATGCTGTATTTTCAAATTTTAATGGAAAAAAATGTATATTTTATTACCGAATAGGGCGAAAAAATGCATTTCAGGATATTTCTATTTACATCCAATTTTTTGTGTGATAAAATCAAGGTACAGGAAAATTTGTCAAAGAAAGGAAAATTTTGATGAAAAGAGAAATATCAATGAATGGAAAAAAATTTGAATACGAACTGAATTACAAAAATGTTAAAAACATTAATATCAGAATTAAGCCTGATGGAATGGTTGCAGTCTCGGCTAACAGGACAATAGCTCCTGAAAGAATAGATGAGATTCTCAGAAAAAAAGAGACGTCAATTTACGAAGCTATGAAAAAACTGTCGGAAACCGGTTGCTCATGTGAAGGACAGAACTTTATAGACGGCTCAGATGTGTACTTTTTAGGAGAGCCCTTAAAATTAAAGCTGCTGTACAGTTCAGAAGAAAAATTTGCTGAAAAAAGAGACAGCGAGCTTATAGTGTATGCTGATACAAGTGATCCGCTTGTAGTAAGGGAGAAAGTCTATGAATGGTATGATTTGCAGCTTGAAACTATTTTTGAGGAAACAGGAAGAAAGACTTTTGAAAAATACAGGGAGCATGTCGGAGAGTGTCCTAAGTTTTCTTTCAGATACATGAAATCTATATGGGGAAGCTGCAGCCCTTCAAGAAAGAGGATCAGCATAAATAAAAATCTTATCAAATATGATCTGAGTCTGATAGAATTTGTGTTTTGCCATGAATTTACTCACTTTATCGCTGAAGATCATTCGGAGAGATTTTACAGAAGTCTTGAAGATCATCTGCCCGATCATGCTTTAAGGCGTGAAAGACTTAAAACTGAGTCCAGAAGACTCGGGGACTGTTAATTTGAATGATAAAAACAAAAAATCCCGGTGTTTATTCATTGGGATTTTTTATTGACTTTTATTATATTATGTGTTAAAATATAATTTAATTTAACAGAAAAGGAGAAATGAAATGAGTAAAGTTTTAGGACCGCTGCTGCTTTGTTCAGCATTATTATTTTTGTCAGGGTGTGATAAAAAAGGTTCTGTTTCAGAAAACAGTGAAATTGTACCGGATGTGACTTCTTCTCAGAGTGTTACGGAAAGTGTATCTGCAGAGAATGGGACTGATGTTACGGAGACGGACAGCACGGCTGAGATGACGGATATATTATTGGATGATGAAGGGAAAGTAATTATTTTCAATGATGTTCAGGAAATGCAGACGAAGGAATCGGCTTCTGATAATATTCAGAAAAGCAGCGAGGAGAAATCTGTTACTGAAAATATTCAGAAAAGCAGTGAGGAGAAATCTGTTACTGAAAATGCTGTATCGGAAAGCGATGATGGCGTGATAGTTCTTCCGTTTATTCCTTTGGATTGACGGTATGGTTTTGGGGGGGACTTTATGAAAAAAATAAAAAATAGAATCAGTATACTTATCAGTTTGATTATTAGTGCTGTACTTCTTTCAGGATGCAGTATTCTGCCGGAGCTTCCGGAAGAAAATGTTACATTTGTAAGTCTGGATGGAAAGTATCAATTAACAGCATCAAATGACTGGGAAAAAAATCCGGATACAACGCTGGACATAGGACACTTTGGTCTTTATTCAGATAAAAAGAATAATACATTTTATGCATTTGTTGAAGAGCATATTATATATACTGCCTTTACATTTGAAAACTATTGTAATATAAGGATCAAAGACTGGTTTTGCGATGAATTGGATATCATATTTCCGGAAACCTATACAGAAGAATCTGTTTTAGGAAAAACTGCCAGATGGTATGAAGGACATGATCTGGTTGATAATGGAGATGGCGACAAATATGATTATTATTGCTGTATTACTGAGATAGGTGAAAAAGATTCTGAGAAAACTTATTTTGTATCATACGGATTTGTAGAATCAGTGGATGAAAAAGTAAAGGCAGAGATACTTGATATGCTGAATTCATTTCAGCCTATTTCTTATGAGCGATGACTGTATAACAACACAGAGGATATCCCCCGCCTCTATAGTCGGCAATGGCATCAACTTAAGCCTTCCGTGACGCACAGCGTCCTTTGAGACCCCTTCGCCACGCTTACGCGCGGCCCTCTTCCCCTTATCAGGGGACGTAAAATTATGTTGCTTTTATTAGATTATTGTTACTTATATAATT
>JAZQPR010000149.1:0-8607 GCA_045628605.1 Oscillospiraceae bacterium | reverse complement strand
CAAGACGATAATGTAATTGAATTTATTATTTTGTATGATATATAATAGTTACTGAGAATATTTTTGGAGGGATGATTTATGTCAGCATTACAGTTACAGGCTTATGAATTAATGGGAAAGCTTAGCGATAGCAAACTTCAGCTCGTTATTGAAATCATGAAAAATTTTTCCCAAACTTCTGAAGACAAAGTGGCATCAGAAGAAACGAAGAGAATCGGAATAGCCAAGGGAGAGTTTGTAGTTCCGGATGATATAGACGATTGCAACGATGAAATTGCAGCAATGTTTGGAGTAAGTGAATGAAACTATTATTGGATACACACATAATATTATGGGCAATATCAGATGATGCAAAATTACCTGATATTGCAAGAACGCTCATAACTGATAAAACAAATGAAGTGTTTTTTAGTCTTGCATCAGTGTGGGAAGTAGAAATAAAGCATGAACTTGGTAAAATTCCTGTTTCCGGAAAAACAGTGTATAAATGGTGTACAGAATCCGGATATATTCCGCTTAGAGTTGAATTAGAACATATTTCTTTATTGTCTTCTCTTGTAAGATTGGAAAATACACCAAAACATAACGACCCTTTTGACAGAATACTGATTTGTCAGGCAAAATCAGAAGGATTAAGATTTATTACCCATGACAGTCTTATTCCTGATTACAATGAAGAATGTGTGCTTTCAGTATAGTATCAATGTAAGTAAAAACTTGAGAATGCTCTGAGTGTTCTCTCATGACTATGACGGAGTTGCTCATGACTATACACGAAAACAAGGGCTGATACAGTAAACCGACATCTTGCTGCAAACAATATAGATGAGAGAATAGATCATCGTAGTTTTTCTTCCAGAGGAATTAATGAACAGCCGACAGTACCATGTCTCCGGCTTTTATGTTTTCTATGGCTACCATTCCACTCACTGTGCTTATCAGTGTTCCTGCTATAAAGCACTTTGAGATTCCGGTTGCCATATCATAATTTATTCCCTTGAGCATTCCTCCGCCGAAGGCTCCTATTCCGCCTATTACCAGCTGTGCTCCGTTATAAAGTTTACTTGAATGAAGCATCTGGTTGATCTGTACAAGTTTACAATTCGGTGCAAAAAGAGAAGTTGCAAGTGAAACAGTATCAAAACCTGCCAGACCAAAATTAACTATATTCATTTATTTTTTTTAATTTCTCCTCATAGTATCTTCTATTACTTTTCCTTCCATTCTCTTTTCAAAGTTCTGCTTTTAACAAGCAGAGGCGATTCGTAGAATCGGTTCCCGCTCAGTCGGAGATTGTACTCCGACTGTTTGGTCAGATAGAACCCGCCGTCTGCAGAGGCGGGGGATATCCTCTGTGTTGTTATACTTGCAGGGAACGGGAATATTCTCTGTATTGTTACAGTACATTTTGACCGGTGGGCAGATATGTCTGCAATTTTTTTTTTAAATTTATGTCCACTTTTAAATTTTCAGTCGACTGTTTTAATGAAACAAGTAAATCAGTATTGGGAGGAAAAAATGATTTCAGATGAAGAGATAATTAATGCCTTCAGAAAATCTTATAATGAAGGATACAAACTTCTGGTAGATTGTTACGTAAACTATGTTTATACAATAGTAAGTGAAAAAGTTGGCGGACTGGCTACAGAAGAAGACAAAGAGGAATGTATTGCTGATATATTTATAGAAACAATTAAAGAATGCAGGGCCTATGATTTTACAATGAAATCATTCAAATCTGTTATTATAGTTGTTTCAAAAAGAAAGGCGATCGATCTGTTCAGAAAGCTTCGATATAAAAAAGAACACAATGAATATCTTGAAGAAAGAACCGATGAGCCTGTTGAGTATAATACTCCTGAATCATTAGCAGAAAAAAAATCAGAAACTCGCAGACTGTGGCAGGAAGTTGTAAAACTTGGCAATCCTGATTCAGATATCATCATTCTTCAGTTTTTTCACAACAAACAGATAAAAGATATTGCAAAAATACTTAACATGTCAACAGTTGCAGTAAATAAACGAAGCCAGAGAGCAAGAAAAAAACTTAAAAGTATATTTTTAGAAAGGGAGTACGCATAATATGAAACATGAGGATACTATAAATAAACTTCTTGAGGATAAAAGCAGTATGACAGATGACACAGTTGAATATATAGCTGATAACAGCAGACCCGTTTCTGACGAACAGAAAGACAGAATTTTAAAAATAATAGAAATGAAAGAAAATTTAAATAATAAAAATGAAGAAAAAGTACATACCATAAAATATAAAAAGAACTATATAACCACAATAGCTGCCGTTGCTGCCTGTATGTGCATTGTCTGCACTGCAGCATTTTTCGGAAACAGCCTCAAAAATGAACTGCCTCCGGTAGTATCACCGGATGCCACTTCTTCTGCTTCTGATACAGTACAGATCAGCAAATGCCAGGAAACCGTTATAAGTTATGTAACGGATAAAAACAAGAAAAAAGAAACAGCTAAGACAAGCTCTGTCACAGCTCAGGTGACATCTGCGACATCAGAAACCTCGGAGACAAAGCATGAAGATGTAACAGCTCCTGTGACATCGGCGATATCAGAAACTGCAGAAACAAAACATGAAGGAACTAAGAATACAGCAAATATCAGAAGACCTGATCATCCTCTGGAAGATTATAAACCATATTATGAATATCAGGTAATATATAGATATGTAATAGACGGACTCAGAGCAGAAAAAGAAAACATGAAGGTTACGTATTTTATCCACGATATGAATAACGATGACGAACTTGAACTTATTACATTGATCCAAACCGATGAAAGCGATGCTTCTGTACAGTTCTATACAATAATTGACCATGAAGCTGTACTTGTCGGTGACGATTTCCGCGGAGATCATGCATCATTTTTCTATGACGTTCCCACAAACAAAGTAGTCATCAGAAATGAATATATGGGATCAGGCGATGTTACAAGCTATGAATTTGACGGAAAGACTGTTAAAGCCTGCAAAGACATTGAAAATTTTATATATGCAGATTTCACCAGTGGAACTGATTATATGGATGAATACGAGAATAAAATAAATTCCATGTTTTCTCTTGAGACTTTGAATAACCATTCAGGCGGATATATTTATTCAAACGGTGAAAGCTATTTATTCAACATAGACGGTTCAACAACAAAACTGGAAGATAATATGTATACATTTGCCGACTTTGACGATATCAGTTAATTTATCGGATACCATGACAAATCATAAAACATTTGTCATGATCCGAAGCACAGAGGATATTCCGGACTCTATAGCCGGTTCTGTTCTCAGATACATTCTCGATAAAAATTCCCGTACCATAACGACATATCGTTTATGGTACGGGAATTTTTTTAGCTTCTTAAAAAAATCAGTCGGAATACTCGTTTTCTTTACTGACAGCTCCTGCACCCTGCTCCCCTTTTTTCAGGCATATACGTTTTCTCTCCTCCTCAACAAGTCCGGAAAACGACTTTTCATCAAGTTCTCTGCTTTCATCTGCAACAGCTGACTTATCCGCAAACGAATCAAATATCTCCTGCTTTTTCTCAAGTACTGCCATTATTTTTTCCTCAATCGTGTCCTCACACAGCAGTCTGTATACCAGCACGTTCCTTGTCTGCCCCATTCTGTATGCACGTGATATCGCCTGATTTTCTATTGACGGCTTAAACTGAGGCTCGCACAGAACGACAACGCTTGCAGACTGGATGTTAAGACCTGTTCCACCGGACTGGATCTGGGATACGAGTACCGTTCCTGCAGGAGCCTTGTCAAATTCATCTATTATTTCCTGTCTGTGCTGAGGTGTTATAGAACCTGTGATCGGAGTCAGACACTGATTGCCTAAAAGCTCTGATATTTTTCTGATGGTTTCAAGGAAAAATGAAAATACTATTATTTTTCTTCCGTCTTCCTTTGCATCTTCAACAATTTCCATCAGACGAGCAGCTTTTGAAGATCTTGAAATATCAGGCACGTTCCATGAAACTCGTCTTACCAGAGCATAGTTCTTTGACATGACGGATGTTTCATACGCTTCCTCTTCTTCATCGCTCAGAGTACACCATTCCCTGCTGTCGATAAGCTCAGGAAGTTCTGTCAGAACATCCTCTCTTTTACGGCGGTAGTACACAGGCGCTACAGCCTCTCTGAACTGTTCTGCCGCTGAAAGCGCCTTCATTGAGCCTGCTTTATTTGCAATATCAGGTCTTAATATGTCAATGAGTGAAACCATTTCGTCAACGTTGTTTTCAAGAGCCGTTCCTGTCATAAGAAGCACTCTGTCAGCATGAAATGAAATAGTCTTCACATTCTCACTTCTGTGTGCCTTCGGGTTTTTAATATAGTGTGCCTCATCAACGACAAGCATCTTATACTTAAACGAATCCTCCATATCCATGACAGCTGTCGTTTCAAACGTTGTAACTCCGACACCGCCTGTCCTTATCCAGCTTCTGAACTCTTCATGCTTTCCTGGTCCGTGGATCTTTGTTACCTTCAGTTCGCTCATTTTCTTTATTTCACGGCACCAGTTTGAAAGAACACTTGCAGGACACACAACCATAAAGTGCGTTCCGCCGTTGTTGTGCAGTGAAACCATGGCTGCAATTGCCTGAACAGTCTTTCCGAGACCCATTTCGTCACCAAGGAGCACTCTTCTCTGATGAAGAATGTATTTTACACCCCACTGCTGATATTTTCTGAGTTCACAGAGCATTCCCTCAGAGTATATTTTTTCGTTTTGAATTTCACGTGCAAGATCTTCAGGCAGTCCGTAAAGTGCATCATCATTTCCGAGAACACCCGGAGTTATTTCCTCAAGACAGCTGAAAAATTCAACAGGACCGGATTCGAAGCTTTTCCATGCTTCCTCGTCCTTACAGTTTGAAGCACAGGCAAGCTTGAGTACGATGTCGTTTAAGGTCTGTCCGTAAGTACTTCCGAACTGAAGAGATGACAGATAAGCATATCCTTCCTCTGCTTTTTTCTTTTTGTCACCGGATGCAAACAGCCACTTCAGTGTTCCGTTTGCTTTTTCAAGTGAAAGCACTGCGTCAGTTATTTTAGCATTATATGCATTAAAAAGCTTTTTGCATTCATGTGCAACGGGCTTAATTGTTCTGTATTTGAAAAGAGCACGTACAAGTCCGGATCTTTCCGGAGTTTTGGTATCAGCGTTAAGTTTAAGCTTTACCCCTTTCTGAGCGTTTAATACTATCTCGTCTGCTTCTTTTCTGATAAGAAGCGCAGCCTCCATGCTGATGCCCTTTACCGCTTCGAGTGAATTTGTCGAAACATACGCAATATCAGCGATCGTACCGTATCCGTTATCCCTCAGAGTTTTAACACGTATACCTTTTTTGTCACGGTTCAGCTCCTCTATCGGAATATTTTTCAGTATCTGCATTGCATCCTTCATCAAAATGTTTTTTACAGCACTTTTGACTTCTTCACTGTAAGCAAGCTCTGCCTTCTGAACATCATCAAGTTCTTTTAAAATATTTTTATACTCATTTATGAGATTTTTCGCATCTTTTTTCTCAAACGGTCTTGCCACTCTCATCGCCTCTTTTATATCATAAAATATCAATTCAAAACTCTGTGTTATCACATTTTAATTTTAACATATTTTTGCAGATATTTTCAAGAAAAGAAGGCATTTATTATTCAAAGCTCTGCTTGTAAAATGAAGTGCTTTGAATCAAAAAAGCCGCTCTTTATCCAGACGTTCATTCTTTTTATATTTGAATTTTTAATGATAATGACAGCTGTCAGCGGAAACTGCGGAAATATTTCAAAATTAGGTGAAGGACCTGTCAGCAGCATTGATTACGCACTGTTTAACTTATCCATATATTTGTCACCATTTTTTATTCCGGTCATAACAACAGAATTGATATTCCATTCAGTTTCAAATGATTATTGCACACGATGGAGAAGCTATTCTTATACACTGCCGGTCAGTGCATGGAAATATAACTCTGCATTTTATATTTCAGTACTGGCAGCAGGTACTTTTCTGACAGTCATTATAGTTTTGTCATCCCTGATACTCAGCGTCATTTCCAATATCGAGTATACCGGTAAAATATTATGCAGCACTCTTTTCTTATCTTCCATATTAATTCTTTACTCAATAATCACATACAACATTTTGCTTCTTACCAAATCAGAAAAAGCTGCAAAAGCTATATCAGCCTTCGCAATTGCAGGATTGTTTAATTTTGTATTTATTATTTTTTTCAATGAATTATTGGATGAAAATGTTAATGAAGCAGAAATCCTCAAACAGAAAATAGAAAGCTTTAACAATTTTGTTCAAAATATTTCTCCTCTTCTTCCATTTATCATCATCGGATCTCTGGCATTAAACTGGTTTATATCCGTAAAGCTTACACAAAGGAGGGAAAATTAATGACAGGACTTATTTATAAAGATTTAAAACAGCTGAAGTTTGCTGCAGCCGTTGCAATTGGTTTCACTTTATTGGGCATATTTCTTTCTCTGGCTGCATTAGTATCCACTACCGATGAAGCACTGAATATTTCAAGAATAGGAGGATATTTAAATTTATTTATCGGTATTGATGCATTTATAAGCAACATATTCAACACAGATGAAAAAAATATACAAAAATATTTTTTCTCCTGCTCTCCTCTTGGAATAAAAGGATATGTAAAGGAAAAATATATTACTGTTTTATTAGCAGAACTGTCTTTTCTTCTGATATCAATGATATTAAACCTTCTTGCTGCATATACAGGCAAAAATGCCGACCTTTCATTTTTTATTATCCTGGCATTTGATTTTATGATGCTGAAAAACGCTGTAAATATGCCGTTTGTTGCAAGATATGGACCCAAAGCAGGGAACCTTCTTAAATCTGCAGCCTTTTATATATTTGTTTTTGCCATAGTTATGTACCTCCTTTTCGGAAATCTTGGCTCTGTGGAATCATTCGATCATTTTCTGGACAGTTTTTTTACTACACTCGCTGACTTAAAGGAAAAGACTGATAACTTACGAGCACTTATGGTCAAACCGGTTCTTATCATTACCGCTGCTTCTTTGCTTATAGATTTTATATCATATAAAATATGCTGCAAAGGATTTAATAATGCACTTGACAAGCTTGATAATATTGAATAAATAAAAAGCGACTGTCAGTTTATTTCAGACAGTAAAGACCTGCACAAAAATGCCATAGAGAACGTACTCTCTATGGCATTTTTTTACTATACAATCATTCTTTTTAAATTATTCCCGTTTTTTATAACAACACAGAGGCTGGGGATATCCTCTGTGTTGTTATATATTTTGCCGGTACTTTCTTTGTAAGCCAGACTCCGTTTACTGATTTGTAAAAATCATATCCTTCCCTCTGCATCTGACCGGACAAGACACAATAAACGACCGGCTTGCCATGCCTGCTGCCAACCTTGATCGCAGTATCAATATCAGAAGACAGATGAACATATAATCTGCTTTTAGGAATCAATCCCTGCTCATCTATAGATATTCTATATTTCTCTCCCGTCCCATGATAAAGATATTCAGGCGGTTCAGTCTTTTCAAGTTCAACATCAACAGGAATCGAGTGACCCTGGTTCGCTCTTATAAGTGTTTTATCATCATTAAACGAATATCTTTGTTTATTATCCGTTCTGACAATTTCCTCCAGTATATCCATATTGAATTCATGTGTCTTTGCAATTCCTGCAATAAGTTCATCAACACTTGCCCAGCCATGTTCATCCAGACTGATGCCTATTGTTTCAGGCTTATGTCGAAGTATCAGACTCATATATCTGCTTGTATCTGTTAAATTCATATTATCGTTTCCTTTCTTAATCTGCTTTTATTACTTTAAATGCAGAAGGCGGGGTCTGCATCCGTGTAGATATCATATATCGTAACATAGAATTGCTCATATGTCAATATAACTGATATTCGGAAATTATTGTGGATTTTTGCTATATTTTATGTTATACTTATAGTAAGTAATTGTAAGAAGTTAAAATATGGACTTTTCTGATGTGCTAAAACTGTATCCGGACAAGTCTAAAGCCTGCGAAAAAAGAAAAGAAGGAAGGTAAATGGCGAATGAAAAAACATAAATATTTGATTATCCCGCTCATGTTCACGCTGATCTTCTGCACAGCCTGCGGAGCAAAAGATACGCCTCCCGACAGCAGTCTGCCGGAACCGGATCCCCATAACGGTGTGTTTTCATCCGAATACGGAACAATGACCTTTAACGGTGACGGAGCGAGCATTACGTTTGATTTTACACCGGAACTTCAGGAGGCAGCAGGACTTCCGGGCGGAGAACAAAGCGGAACCTATGTGTTCCTGTTCCAGCACGGACAGTGGCGCTACGATAAAGCCGAGTATTTCAGAATCACTGTCACAGATGCATCTTACGATTTTATCAATGATTTTAACGTTACGGATGAAAATACCATTGCACTTCAGTCGCCCCTTAACAATGAAGAAACTATCATGTTTACAAAAGGAGAAAACTGACAACGAGTGAGAATATTAAAAAATGTGATGACGGCGGCAGGGTTTACACCCTGCCG
>JAZQPR010000148.1:0-9979 GCA_045628605.1 Oscillospiraceae bacterium | reverse complement strand
CTCTTCCCCTTATCAGGGGACGTAAAATTATGTTGCTTTTATTAGATTATTGTTACTTATATAATTAAGCGACAAATTTGACTTCCTTTAAGTTGATGACATTGCCTGCAGAGGCGGGGGATATCCTCTGTGTTGTTATATTTTTTCAAATTACAATTTTGTAATTATGTATAATTCAGCTTAAAATATGTTATAATATACTTAAGAAATACAGAAAAGAACATTAAGAAAAGGAAAATTTTGCTGAAAAATACTTTATTTACGGGAGGAATGTATTATGAGTAATCAGGTTATTAAAAGAGGAATTTTTCTTGATCCGATGAACGACACAAATGTCAATTATGATTATTTAAGCAAAAATGTTGATTTTGCTATTCTAAAAACAGGAAACACAAAAAATACAACATATATTAAAAAATTTGCAGCTGCTTATGATGCATGTAAAAGCAATAATATTCCGGTTGGCGTTTATTATGATTTGGAGCTTGTAAAGGATAACGTCAAAACAAAAGCACAAATTCAGACAAATGTTGCAAATATTGCTAAATATCTTATCAATAATTATCTGTCCGGAAGAAAGTTCAGTTATCCGATATATGTAGGTCTTACAAATAATGATTATTTTCCTAAAGTAAGCTCAACAACTTCTGTTTATCTTCCATATGTGGACATAGTGTCAGAATTTAATAAACAGCTGGTTTTAAATAATAAATACTGGATC
This sequence comes from Oscillospiraceae bacterium, assembly GCA_045628605.1. Taxonomy (GTDB): domain Bacteria; phylum Bacillota; class Clostridia; order Oscillospirales; family Ruminococcaceae; genus HUN007. Next base: position 9,258 of record JAZQPR010000148.1, on the reverse strand, counting down.
GGATTTTTTGTTAATGCTGATCATCTGAATTACATAAAAAAGAATTCACTTCAGATCAAGCAGGACTATTCTATGTGGGTAACTAACTGCGGAATTGGCAAAAATTATAATGAAGATTATATGAATGATCATATAGGCATGTGGGAATATACAACAACTGACAGAGTTATCGGACTCAAAAAAGACTGCTGTATGAGTTATTGCTTTGAAGATTATCCGGGACTGATAAGTTCAAACAGAAAAAACGGATTTTAATACATAATCAGAACAGTCAAACTTCTTTTTTATGATCAAAGCTCTTTTTACTGAGAGAATATTAAAATGAATGAATATTCAGCATTGAGAAACTGACGTGTTCATTCAGATCATAACAGATATTTTACCGGACGGCTGCGTAATATAGTTTTACGCGGTCGTTTTTTTACATATATCGGGTAGGATATTTGAAATTCAGAAGGAGTTTTGAATTGTTTGGAGAGAAAAAAATTTTAAGCTGACTATGTTACATATTTAACTAACTATAGTTTTAAAGTAAGTTTTTCTTTTGGTTTTATGTAAAAGATGGGGGTTGGGATATATGATAAAAATAGCAGTATGTGATAATGAAAAAAACGTTTCTGACAGTATTTTGGAAGTGCTGTCAGCTTTTCAGGAAAAGCATGATCTGGAATTTTTGGTTATGAGCTTTTCGAGCGGTGAAGAACTGTGTCAGAGTGAGACAGTATTTGATCTTATTTTTCTTGGCTTTGAACTTAACGGAATTGACGGTATCAGAACGGCAGCAAGAATAAGATTAAAAAGCAGAAAAACAGCAATAGTATATATTTCCGGTACCACAGACTGTATAAAGAAGATTTTTGCAGTTCATCCTTTTGATTTTATAGAGAAGCCGATAAATGAAACACGTGTGCTGGAAGTCCTAAAGGATTTTTATCTCTATCAGGTAAAGGAAGAACGTGACGGTTCCGTTGTTGAATTCAAAGGTGAAACAGGTCCGCTGCTTCTTGACACCAAGGATATATATGTATTTGAATATACCGGAAACCGCAAAATAACTATTTTCATGAAGGAACAGAAGTATATCATCCATGGAGGAATTATTAAAATAATAGAAAAAATAGATATGAAGAGGTTTGCATCTCCTCATAAAAGCTTTATTATAAATATGGATTATGTAAAAAGTCTTACTGATTATATGATCCACATGACAAATAATATTTCAGTTCCTGTTGCACAAAAGAAATTAAAGAAGTTCAAACAGGAATTAAGGTTATATTTTTCTGATACTGAAGAACGTGAATATATTTGATGATAAATTTAAAGGCGTTTAATGCAAATAAACTGCGTTTAGTGCAAACCGGTTGATTTACAGGAAAATGTCAATGTTTCTGCAAAGCTAAAAAATCGCAGATGGACTACTGAAATTACTGAAAGAGATCATTTGTATTTGGAAAAATTAGGCGTAGTTTAATTGAGTATATGTTATCCTACTTTTAGGATTTTAATTATGTATTTCTTATCAGATATTTAAATTTCTCCTGAAAACCTAAATACTACAGGTTTTCGGGAGATTTTTTGATATTTTTTCAAAATATGCACTTGTATGACAATAAGATAAATGCTATAATGAAGGTACAGCGGGATGCTGAGATTTTAAAAAAAAGAAAAGGGGTTAAATATTTATGGAACAAATGCTTTATTTATTGACAGATGAAACAGATCCGGACAAGATCAGAAATGCAGTGCTGAAAAATTTCGGAGTTTCAACTGAGGAGAACAGTTTTTCACTTAATTTCCAGAACTATAGAATCGATATGATGATATTAGCAAAGGATATGGGTGAGGAAGATGCTGCCAAAGCAAAGGAGCAGATAAATGCAATTGCAGGACGGGTTTATCATATCGAAACAGATTTTACTGATGTAAAGACAAATCTTGTAACCTATCTTTTGTGGATGAAATCAATAGTAATGATCAGATGCTCATCAGAGCAGGCTTCTGATGAAGTTACACAGGAGATCATCGGAACTGTTCTTAAGTCGTCAGACGAAATAGATGTTCTGATGTTTTCACCGGGAAATGAAGAAGAACAGGATGAGATCCTCGGCTTTGACAGTGACGGTGAACTGAGGTGTATTCTGTCAGAAGAGGGAGAGTCTGATATCGAAGAATATATGCCGCCGAGAAAGCCGTGTCCGTTTATTGACGCACCTCAGGAGCAGCGTGACAGAAGAGCAAAAACCATGGAGGTTCTTGATGAAAACTGTATTATGCTTCCGACATATTATCCTTTTGTTGAGACTGAGGAAAACAGTAACTGCAGATCTCTTGACGAAGTACTTCACAGAACACTTGCGTTGCTTATTATATCACTTTATGCCGAAGTGCTTATGGGTGAAAACCTTGATACCAAAAAGGGGCACGAATTTGTATCAAAGGTAATGAGTGTATACGGAGTTACAGAAGACTGGCTTTCACCAAAAGAGCTTGAATTCTTTAATGATGAGGATCCTTCCGAAGATGAAGCGACAAATTATACATGGCAGTATGAAAATCTTTATATCTGTGAATGGGCACTCGGACTTCAGGAAATGGATTTCCCGGATCATTACTGTGATGTAGCCGGAATCGTATCGACTATAAACGAATACAATTCCTATGAAGAGCTGAAAAATGCCTGCACTTTGAGATCGGCAGCAGAGCTTCTCGATGAAGATGACCTTATCTTCTGCCTTGACTGGTCATGTGTGGACAACCGTATTCACAGACTGCCTTCCGTTGCAGAAATGGATCCGGGAGTCGTATTTGAAAGACACAAGACACTTGACTGGCTCGTTGGTGCAGATGATTCTGCAGACTGGGATGAAGTTCAGCCAAATACATGATACGGAGTAAAAAATGATTTTTAAAATAATAACTGAAAGCTTTGCAATGTGCTTTTTGATGCTGCTTGTCTGCGTAGTCGGAATAGCAGACGGTCCTGTCGGTTCTGTTTATTTTTATGAACCTGAGGTTCAGAAGAGAGTAACAGAGATGGGACTTATAACCGAAGAAAAATTGAAAAAGAGAAAAGCCGCGGCAGCACTTTGTCTGTTTGTACCGATGCTTGTTCTGATCCCTCTGATGGTTTATTTTATAAACGGAGCGAGGGGATTTGGTGATTCGTTTTGTCAGTCACTGGGTATTCTGATGCCTTACGGACTTTTTGACAGGATATTTATCGACTGGTACTGGGTAGGAAAGACAAAAGCATGGATAATTCCCGGAACAGAAGACCTGATGCCGTATGTTCCCAAAAAGACCATGATCAGAAAATGGGTCGGAACTATAGTTGGTTTTCCGCTAATAGCTGCACTGATGGCTGCAGTTTTGTCGTTGTTCTGATATGATGAAAGATTTTTCAGGTGAATTATTTCAGAAAGAGTTTTAAGATATTTTCGTATTTATAAATAAATTGGAAAAAACAAAAGGTGTATGCATTCAAAATAAAGCATACACCTTTATTATTTATATTTATTTATTTCAGATTGGAACGGCACCATTTTTGTGCCAGCAGAAATCCGTTTTTGGGAACGCAGCATATTTTGTCGTGTTTTTCGATCATATCGGATATTTCTTCTTCTGTAAACCATTTTACTCCGGAAACTTCCTCCTCCTGAAGTTTCAGCTCTGAAATATCAACATTTCCCGTATATACAAATACAAAAGGGATCTCTTTGTCCTTAAAGATCCTTCCGAAAAATTCTTTTTCATAGTCAACGGTAAAGGTTCCTGCAAACTTGAGTTCAGAAGGGTCTGCTTTGATCCCGAGTTCTTCTTCGAGTTCTCTGAGAGCTGATACGAGCGGCTCGTCTCCTGCGTGAATATGACCTGCAGATGATGTGTCATAACATCCCGGAAAGCTTTCCTTGTCATCATTTCTTTTCTGAAGCAGAAATTCTGTATGACCGTTGTTTTTTCTTGCGGCCCATATGTGAGCGGTACGGTGTCTGATGCCTTTGTCATGTGCCGTGTTTCTTTCCACTGTATCTCCCGTAGGATTTCCTTTTTCATCAACAACATCAAATATTTCCATGTTAAATAGCGGCTCCTTTTACTGTTTTGTTTTTCATAGAATTTACAGAAACAAGTATAGCATATAAATGATCAAAATACAATGTTAAAAAAAATGACTGTGAAAATTTACACTATGAATTACAGATTTGTAATAATCCGATACAGGGTATATTTTTATGATATAATCTAATCATCGGATATCCGTTAAAAAAGGAAATAAAGAAAAAACAAAAAATTACGGAGGTATTATTATGAAAAAACAATTTATATTCAGTTTAATGGCAGCAGCAATTACTTTGGGTGCTGTTTCATCTGTAAAGCCGGTTGATATAACAGCTGCTCGAAATGGCGTTAAATCAGATGACAGTATAACGATGTCAAAAGAATATGGTAGAAAACACCCGACAACAGAAGTGCTTTTGGCAACAGATTCTGACGATAATTATTTAGAATTGTCAGTATATTATCGTACAGCTGATAATTGTCGTACAGCTGATAATGGAATAAATCTTTGTACGGGTGATGCTGACATACCCCTCGTTGAAATCGACAAGTCCCACATAAATAAGTTTGATGAATCATTATCTTATTACGAAGGATTAAAAGAATTGGAAAAAAAGTGCTCGACGACACCTCAAAGAAAAATAGAATTAGAATCAGAAAAATTAATGTCTCTTAAACCGATAGAACTAAATGATTTTATTGTGAAAAATGGTAATCCGAAAAATAATCTGAAAAAATAATCTGATTAGATAATTATCAGCTGCATGAAAAATAACTGAAGCTAAAAATGTTTGAAAACAAAGAGCGGAAGATCATGTGATCATGATTCTTCTGTTCTTTGTTTTTTTGATTTTAGTATATCTGAAAAATAAATACTGTATTTGATCGTATACAAAGAGGAAATAACTCCCAAAATATCTGTCAAATAGTAATAAATTTTTAATTTTATCAAAAAATATTTGCCAAAATGCAAAATAAATGATATAATAAAAGTAGATTAATATGCAAAAATGCATATAGGGAAAGGGAGCGAGTTTATGAGCGATTTTATAGATATCAGACCACCGCAGCTGCCGCCTGCTGTAAACGATTCAAATGCAGGAACAGCGCCTCTTGAAACATCCGGTTTTGTCAGAAAATGTGAAAATATCAGCTACAGGTTCAAAAGTGACGGAAAGCTTTATCTTCAGGGAACCGGTGTTCTGGAGAACATTTCAGAAGAGGAATTTGCAAAAAACATACGTTTTGCTTATATAGATGAAGGAATTACTGAGATAGGGGATGAAGCCTTTGAAGGCTGCAGCAGACTTGAGAGCGTCAGACTGCCTTCATCGGTTACCGGTATCGGAGAAGAGGCCTTCAGCAAATGCTTCTGTTTAAAGGAGATCAATTTCCCTGAAGGACTTACCAAAATAGGAAGAAGAGCTTTCTATCAGTGCAGGATGATCTTTGAAGCTGATATCCCGTCTCCTGTTGAGCGAATTTCTGAGGAAGCTTTTGCAGGCTGTACGGAATTAAGAAAAGTGACTCTGGGACAGGGAGTAAAGAAAATCAAGGAAAAGGTTTTTGATGACTGCAAAAAGCTGTCACGAATCGAGCTTCCGGAGGGCGTTGAAAAGATATATGCGGGAACGTTCAAAAACTGCAGCGGACTTAAGGAGATCATATTCCCGAAATCCCTTAAAAAAATAGAAGCGGAAGCCTTTAAACGCTGTGAAAACCTGACTGATGTCAGATTTCCTGAAAATCTTAACGAAATAGGGGATATGGCCTTCAAAGGAAGCGGACTTGCAGATATCAGACTTCCTGAAGGGATCAAAACAGTCGGTGCAGAGGTATTTAAAAATACACCGTGGTATGAAAGTCAGCCTGACGGTCTTATCTACTATGATAAGATCCTCCTCGGTCTTAAGGGAAGGGTAGATGACAGTGCCATATATGAGATCAGAAACGGTACGGAAAAGCTTGCACAGAGAGCGTTCTGTTCGACAGAGCACGGACCCTGTCAGGTAGTGGTCCCGTCAACAGTTACTGTTCTTCCTGAAGGAATATTCAAAAACTGCACAAATCTGAAAAGAGTATTTCTTCCGAAATCAATTTTCAAGATCAGTTCTGAGGCGTTCAGTTTCTGTACAAATCTTGAAGATATTACAGTCTATAATGAGGATGCTGAGCTTGGGTCAGCAAAATCAAAAGCTTTTTCCGGAGAAGCGGTACTTCCTTTTTCAGTGGCAGTTATTGAAGATTTTGCTTTTGAAGCATGTCTTAAACTAAAAAAAGTAACCATATCAGATACCGTTCTTCAGATAGGCATAGGTGCTTTTCTTGACTGTGAAGAACTGACTGAAATAAAACTGCCGGTAAATATAAGAAAAATAGAATTCAAATCATTCTGCGGATGCAAAAAAATAAAGGATATAAATATTCCAGAGGGAATGAAATATATCGAGGAGTATGCGTTTGACCGCTGTGAATCACTCGAATGTGTTGATCTGCCGGACAGTGTTACAAAACTCGGAGCAGGAATATTCAAAAGATGCAGAGGTCTTAAAAAGATAGTATTAAGAGAAAAAATCAGTGAGATAGAGGACAGTATTTTTGATCCTGTAAAAATGTCGCCTTCCGTTTTTGTAAAAAAAGGCTCCTATGCAGAAGAATTTTCCTTAAATGCAGGGTATAAAACGGAGTATATTTAAGTAATTGCGGACTTGGTGCACATTTCACTGCAAATTACCATAATAAATTATGTTTTTTTTGTGTAAGTTACTGTAGATTTTATATGATTCGATATGTTATAATTGGTATAACTTTTAAGTGATATCATTCATAAATGGAATGACATGATTTCGCAAGAAAGCTGCAGAAGGTGGTTCTTCTGCTTATTGCCTGAATTCTAGAAAAGCAGGCGGATAATATATAATAAGAAAAAACAAAAAAGGACTGCAGAATGTGCGGTCCTTTTTTGTTAGTGTGTATTTTTCAATTCAAAACATAGCTGTGATTTGAGTTGAATACTTTAAAAATAACGTGCAAAGTCAAATCTTATAAGATCCTTGTATGAATCAACATTCGGCTCATTTGAAAGCTCGATGGCGTTGAGGATTTTTACAGCCTTTACAGCGTATTCATTTTCCCAGATCTCATCGAAACGGTCTGCCAGTTTGTCAAGCAAAGCCATGATCTGAAAAATATCATCACAGTCCATGATCATCTTCAGGATGTTTTTGATCACTGAAAGATAAACTGAAATATCAGTTTTAACATTTTGTACTATCTCGTTGTTCATATTCATAATTCCCCCTTTTTATGTTTTTTTGTGATTTTTTATCCCTATAAAATAAAAAAATCGTATTAAATTTATATATATATTATACAACATTTATAAAAAATAGTCAAGTGCATATATTAAAATAGTCTTATTAACCATTTTGAAACAAAATGATTTGTAGCTTTTTTTATGTGACCATTACAATTTTTTTTACACTTATTTGTTTTTTTTATAAAAAAGATTGTGTTTTTTTATAATTTAAAGAATTTCTTTTTTTTAAAATTTATGATATAATAACATGTAGTATGGTTGAAAGGTATGTGGGATGTATTCGGGATATATCGGCTGTGTTTATGACATGACCGAAATAACGAAAAGTATTTTTTGGAGAAAGGAATTTAAAATGAAAAACGAAAAGTTTCTAAGCAGAATCGGTGCTGCGGCTGTCAGTGCTGTTGTACTTGCTTCAACTGTCGGTTCAACAGCTGCAATTGCTGCAGGAAAGACAGAAGAAACAAAGGCTGCACCGATCAGTGAAGTTGTTACAGACTCAGGTCTGGATTATGACTATGCTCGTGCTCTTCAGTATTCTATTTACTTCTATGATGCCAACATGTGCGGTACGGAGGTTGAAGAACATAACCGTCTGTCATGGAGAGGCAACTGCCACACATATGATGCAAAGGTTCCGCTTCAGCCTATGGATTCAAAAAATGTCGGAACAAACCTCTCAGCTGCTCAGATAAGCAAGCTCAAGGATGTTCTTGATCCTGACGGAGACGGATATGTTGACGTTGCCGGCGGTTTCCACGATGCAGGTGACCATGTAAAATTTGGTCTTCCTGAGGCATATGCCGCATCGATAGTGTCATGGGGCTACTATGAATTCCGTGAAGCCTATGAAAAAACAGGACAGGATTCCCATGCCGAGACTATATGCCGCTATTTCAGCGACTATTTCATGAGAAGTACTTTCCGTGACAAAAACGGCGATGTAATAGCTTTCTGCTATGAAGTCGGCGACGGCGATATCGACCACAGCTACTGGCAGGCTCCTGAAATAGATGCAATGGCTCGTCCTGCATACTTTGCTACCACCGAAATACCTACAACTGATGATGTATCTCTCAGCGCCGCCGCACTTGCAATAAACTATTACAACTTTAAGGACACTGATCCTGAATACGCTGAACAGTGTCTCGATTATGCAAAGGCACTTTTTGACTTTGCCTCTGAAAATAAAAAGAAAGTCGGAGACGGAGCTGACGGACCAAAGTCATACTATACTTCAAACAAATGGGAAGACGACTTCTGCTTTGCAGCATGCTGGCTCTACCTTATAACAAAAGATCACAGATATCTTGAAGAAAGCATTCCTTACGTAGATTACTATGCTCCACCGGGATACATCCTCTGCTGGAATGATATGTGGAACGGCGTTGGAACACTTCTCGGAAGAATCCAGGAGATCTATCCTGATGTATGCGAAGAATACAGAAAGGCCGCAGGAAGGAATCCGTACGAAGAGATCGATTTCTGGAAGATGCAGGCTAAGTCAATAAATGCTGAAATGAACGGCGATGCAGGTACTATCACTCCTGCAGGCTATTTCTGGCTCAACACATGGGGTTCAGCACGTTACAATACTGCAGCACAGTTCACAGCTCTTGTATACGACAAATACAACAAGGGTAAGGACAAATACAATACCAAAAACAAAGACTACACATTCTCCGACTGGGCTCTCGGTCAGATGGAATATATCATCGGTGACAATCCAATAAACCGATGCTATGTTGTAGGATACAGTGAAAACTCTGCAAAGTTTCCTCACCACAGAGCAGCTTCGGGACTTACCATGGCTGAGGACACAGGGAAACACAAACACGTTCTCTACGGTGCACTCGTAGGCGGTCCTGATGCCGAAGACC
>JAZQPR010000147.1:0-45762 GCA_045628605.1 Oscillospiraceae bacterium | reverse complement strand
TATATCCTCTGAATAAAAACAGGTCGGATAAGTTTATACAAACATAACCGACCTTCGCTTTTTATTCAATTTTTCTGAACTAAAGCATTGCGTTATCTGCCTAAAAAGGAGACTTACAATAAATTGATGCGTTTATCCTACGATCATGTATGTGTCAGGTGACTGACATGAAGCGTGAAACATTTACAATTTATTATGATTGCGTTTATTGCAAAAATATTTTTGTTATGGTATAATAAATATACGTGTATTTATAGAAAAATTAGTCAGGATTTGGTGATAAAAGATGCTTATCAGCTTGAAGAAAGTAAACAAATTTTATAACGGAAATCAGATATTGAAGGATATAGACCTTACCATTGATGAAAATGACAGGATAGGTCTTATTGGTATAAACGGATGCGGAAAAACCACGCTTCTGAGGCTTATCACGGGGAAAGAGGATCCTGACAGATTTACTGAAGAGGACGGTATTATTTCGAGGGCATCGAAGACAAGTATCGGTTATCTTGAACAGATGGGTGCGCTTGATGGTGAGAATACTGTTATCGAAGAAATGAAGGGCGTTTTTTCAGAACTGATGGCAGTTTTTGAAAGAATGAAGGAGCTTGAAAGGCTCATGGCTGAAAACGACTCGCATTATGAGGCTCTGAGTGAGGAATATTCGAAAATATCAGCCTATTATGAAGCAAATGACGGATATATCATAAAAGTAAAGATAAAAACTATCCTCAACGGTATGGGATTTACCGAGGATCAGTTTGACAGGGTGATATCGAGCTTTTCAGGCGGTGAAAAGACACGACTTGCAATATGCAAGCTTCTCCTTGAAAATCCGAATCTTCTTATTCTCGACGAACCTACAAACCACCTTGATTTCAGAACGGTCATGTGGCTTGAGGATTATCTTAAGGACTACAAGGGCGCATTGCTCATAGTTTCACATGACAGATATTTTCTTGATAAAACAGTAACATCGATCTGTGAAATTGAAAATACGGAGCTTATGCGTTTTAAAGGAAACTATTCCACATATACTCATCTCAAGGAAGAGTATGTCACAAGACAGCAGAAGGAATATGACATGCAGCAGAAGGAGATCGCAAAGATGGAGGACTATGTTGCGAAAAATCTTGTTCGTGCATCTACCTCCAAGAGTGCCAAGAGCAGAGTAAAGGCTCTTGAAAAAATGGACAGAATAGAGAAGCCGAATACTTATCATAAGGCTGCAAAGCTCGAATTTACGTTTGCACAGGATCCGCCTCAGGAGGTCCTGAAAGTAAAGAACATAGATATCGCTGTTGGAATGGGTGATGAGAGAAGAACACTTGTTGACGATCTTTCCTTTGAGGTAAGGCGAGGCGAAAAGCTTGCGATTATCGGCGACAACGGTATCGGAAAGTCAACGCTTCTCAAAATAATACAGGAAAAGCTTCCTCACAAGGGAAAAGTAATGTGGGCTGCCAATGTCAGAATCTCATATTTTGATCAGGAGGCCGCAAATATAAATAAAATGAACACTGTTTTCGAGGAGATACATTCAAGATATCCTCTCCTTACGGACCTTGATGTAAGAAATCTTCTCGGAAAGGTCAGACTTGTCGGTGAAAATGTATTTAAACAGGCAGGCGTGGTAAGCGGCGGTGAGCGATGCAAGCTTTGTTTCGCCATCATGATGATGGAGCACGGAAATGTGCTTATCCTCGACGAACCTACGAACCACCTTGACCTTCAGACCAAGGAAGTGCTTGAGGATGCACTTGTAAGATATGAGGGTACAATAATCTATGTATCACATGACAGATATCTCTTAAACAGAGTATCATCAAGGATCCTTGAAATTACAAACGGCAGTACAGAGAGCTTTAACGGCGGATTTGACGATTATATCAAGGTAAAGCGTGACAGAGAGCAGGCTTTGATGGAGATCGAAAATCAGAAAAAGCAGGAGGAACTTCAGGCTGAATATAAGGAAAAAAAGGAAAAAGCCTTCAAAACCAAGGAACAGCGAAATCAGGATGCAAAGAAGAGACAGAGGATCCGTGAACTTGAAAAGGAGATGGAGGAGCTGTCTGCAGAGCAGGAAAAGCTTGAGGCAGAGCTTACTGATGAAAAAGTAATTGCTGATTACAATCTTATGAATGAAAAATGCATGAGAATAAATGAAATAAAAGAGCTTTCAAACGAAAAATTTGACGAATGGGCAGAGCTTTCGGAGAGCTTATAACGGGAGGATCAATTTTAAATGGATATTAACAAGGTTTTAGCAGAAGAATTTAAACTCAGACAGGAACAGATCGACAACACGATTGCACTTTTTGACGACGGAAAAACAATACCTTTCGTTGCCAGATACAGAAAGGAAGCTACAGGTTCTCTTGACGACCAGATCTTAAGAGAAATTTTTGACAGAATGACCTACTTAAGAAACCTCGACAAGAGAAAGGAAGAGATCATAGCCCTTATTGATGAGCAGGGCAAGCTGACACCTGAACTTACAGAAGCCATAAGCAATGCAAAAACACTTGTCGAAGCAGAGGATCTTTACAGACCTTACAAGCCAAAGAAGAAAACAAGAGGCGGTATTGCAAGAGAAAAGGGACTTGAACCGTTTGCTGTGTTTATCATGAAGCAGGAAAAGGGTTCAGATGTAAACAAGACAGCTGAGGGCTTTATCAATGAGGAAAAAGGTGTTGCATCAGTTGAAGATGCGATCACAGGTGCTCAGGACATTATAGCTGAGGATATTTCTGATGATGCAGATCTCAGAAAGCAGCTCAGATCATATTTCATGAAGTCCGGAATAATCGCTTCAAAGGCTGCTGACAAGGAAAAAGAAAGTGTTTATGAAAATTATTATGAATTTTCAGAACCGGTTGCAAAGGTACAGAACCACCGGATACTTGCAATGGACAGAGGCGAGAAGGAGGACTTTCTGAAGATCTCCATCACTGCACCTGATGAAACACCTCTTGCAATGTGCGTAAACAAATATACAAAGAATGAATCAGCATGCGGAAAGCTTGTGGAAGCTGCAGCTGAGGACAGCTACAAACGTCTTATCTTCCCGTCGATAGAACGTGAAATAAGAACAGCTCTTACAGAAAATGCTGACGAACAGGCAATAAAAGTATTTGCTGAAAACTTAAAGCAGCTTCTTTTACAGCCTCCGATAAAAAATACAGTAACACTCGGACTTGACCCGGGCTTCAGAACAGGATGCAAGGTCGCAGTTGTTGACCATACGGGAAAGGTTCTGTATACCGATGTCGTTCACATCTCAATGGGTTCAGAGGCAGCAATTGCCAGGGAAAAGGAAAAACTCAAGAGAATAATAATCGCTCAGAAGGTAAATACCATCGCTATCGGAAACGGAACAGCATCACGTGAAAGTGAAGCGATCGTTGCTGAGATAGTAAGAGAAATAGAGCAGAAGGTAAGCTACATGGTAGTTAGCGAAGCAGGTGCTTCTGTTTACTCAGCATCAAAGCTTGCAGCTGAAGAGTTCCCTGAATATGACGTATCACTGAGAAGTGCCGTATCAATAGCAAGAAGACTTCAGGATCCTCTTGCTGAGCTTGTAAAGATAGAGCCAAAGGCAATAGGTGTCGGACAGTATCAGCATGATATGCCGAAGGCAAGACTTAATGAAGCTCTGGGCGGTGTAGTTGAAGCATGTGTAAACTCTGTCGGAGTTGACCTCAACACTTCATCACATTCACTTCTTTCATATGTTGCCGGAATCAATTCAGCAATTGCCAAAAATATTGTTACATACCGTGAGGAAAACGGTGCTTTCACTGACAGAAAAGAACTTCTCAAGGTTCCGAAGCTCGGAAAGAAAGCATATGAGCAGTGTGCGGGATTTTTAAGAGTAAGAAACGGAAAAAATCCTTTTGACAATACAGCCGTTCATCCGGAAAGCTACGACTGTGCAATGAAGCTTATCAGTGAGTGCGGATTTACTCTTGCAGACATTGCTGACGGAAAATCAGCAAGCATAAAGGAAAAAGCAGAAAAGATCGGTATTTCTGAGATAAGCAAAAAGCTTGATATCGGTATCCCTACTCTTAAGGATATTGTTTCAGAGCTTTCCAAACCGGGACGTGACCTCAGAGACGAGCTTCCGCCTCCTCTTATGAGAAGCGGTGATGTTATGGAGATCAAGGATCTTAAGGAAGGCATGGAGCTCATGGGAACAGTCAGAAACGTAATTGATTTCGGTGCGTTTGTTGATATCGGCGTACATGAGGATGGTCTCGTTCATATTTCTCAGATCTGCAACAGATATATCAAGCATCCTTTAGAGGCAGTCAAGGTAGGACAGGTTGTCAAAGTAAGAGTTTTGAGTGTGGATGTAAAAAAAGGCAGAATCGCACTTACCATGAAGCTGGATGAAAAAAAATAAAATAAAATATATTAATCAACAGAAAGGAATTGAAAACAATGTTATCAGTACAGCACCTTCATAAAAAATACGGTGAAAAAACAGTAGTTGAAGATCTCAGCTTTGAGATCTCAGAACCGGGCGTATATGCATTGCTCGGAACAAACGGTGCAGGAAAGACCACATCTCTGAGAATGATACTCGGAATGCTTTCACATGACAGCGGTGAAGTTTTGTGGAAAGGCAAGGCGCTTGATCCTGTTTCATGCAACGTCGGTTATCTCGCAGAAGAAAGAGGACTTTATCCGAAGTATTCCCTTATTGATCAGCTTATGTATTTTGCAAAGCTCAGAAATGTCTCAAAGGCTGATGCCGTTCAGAGAATAAAATACTGGGCAGACCGGTTTGAAGTTTCAGAATATATTTATCCCGCAAAAAATGCAAGAGGAAAAGTCATTCCGCCGAAAAAACCGGACCAGCTTTCAAAAGGAAATCAGCAGAAAATCCAGCTTATAGCTGCACTTATCTCAGATCCTGAGCTGCTTATCCTCGATGAACCGCTTTCAGGTCTTGACCCTGTAAACACCGATCTTTTCAAATCAGTTATCTATGAGCAGATCGAAAAGAAAAAATATATTATCATGTCAAGTCATCAGATGCCGACAGTTGAAGAATTCTGTACTGATATAACCATCCTCAACAGAAGTCATACTGTACTTCAGGGAAATCTTAATGACATAAAGAAGAGCTACGGCAGAGTAAATCTTTTTGTAAAATGTGAAGCTGATATCACAGATCTTATCAATGAATGCGGTATTAAGCTTGTAAACAAAAAGGAAACGGAATATGTTCTTAAGGTCACAAATGAAGACCAGGCAAATGATCTTCTTGCAAAAATGATAAATAAGAAAATCATGATCATCAGATTTGAACTCAGAGAACCGTCTCTTCATGAAATATTTGTTGAAAAAGTCGGCACGGAATCAAATAATGAAAATAAATCAGAAGAGAAAGAAGTTAATGATGATTCCAAAAACACAGAAAAATCAGATTCTGATATAATAGATGAAATAATTGAAGAAGCATCTGAGAAAGCCTCTGAGGAAATATCTGAAAAAGTATCTGATGAAGTAATTGATGATGTTATTGATAAAGTTGATGACAACAAAACACCGGAAGCTGACACTTCAGATGATAATGAAGTTAATGAGGATAACACAGGCTCGGGTGAGAAAGCGGGCGGTGAAAATGAAAAAGAGTGATCTTTCCGGATGGAAAAGCGTATTTTCATTTACGCTTATGCAGAATTTAAAAAGTAAGGCTGCCATGATATCACTGATATTAGTCTGTGCAATGATTATTTTTATAGGACCTGTTATGTCGCTTCTTACTGCATCCGGTGTAGGCGAAGGAATTAAAAAGCTGACAGAGTGCAATATAGAGCATATTTATTTTGTAAACAAAACAGAGAGTGATTTTGACTGGCAGGAATTTAAAAAAGAAAACGAATATCTTTCAAAAGTAAATATGATCCCGGTTGACAAGCCGGTCGAGGAAGTTAAGGAAAGACTTAAAGAAGATGCAGACAATGACCTGGTAATTGAACTTTCCGAAAAGAAAGGCAGTTATGTTTTTACAGTTATCTCTTCTGAAAAAAGTGCGGTTTCATCAACAACACTTATGGGTCTTGAAGAAAACATGAAGGATTTCTTTTTTGATTCCCGAATGAAAAAGCTCGGACTTTCTGAGGATGACATAAAAATGATAAATGTTGATGCGTCCTCGTCAGTAATTGATTCAGAGGAAATTACCGATACTGAAGATGACGATGGTTTAAATCCGGCTGTTGTCAGCATAGTAATGATATATGCGGTGATCGTTATGATGCTTGTTCTTATATCAAGTCAGTCAATAGCAACCAGCATTGTAATCGAAAAGTCATCAAAGGTTATGGAAACGCTGCTTGTTTCTGTAAAACCTCTGGCACTGATAGTCGGAAAAATATTTGGAACCATCGTATATCTTGCTTTCAGATTTTTATGTATTATTGTGTCAGTATGCCTTTCAATGGTTGTATCTTCAGTTACTGCCGGCAGAAAAATGGCTGAGACAATGAATTCAATGACAGATATTATGACAAATCTCAGCGCAATGAGTGATGATCCTTCTGAGATCGCGGCAAATGTTTCTTCAAACGCAGCTGACATAAATATCGGAAGGATACTTTTTGGAATCGTTATAATTGCAGTAACAATTTTGCTTGGATTTTTATTCTATTCTGTTTTAGCCGGAATCAACGGCGCTTCATGCAGTTCAATAGATGATCTTCAGGGTGCAAGTACATTTATGTCAATGTCATTTGTATTCAGTGTTTATCTTATCATATTTGCTGTATTAACAGATAATAATATTTTACTTAATTTTTCATATTATTTTCCTTTGTCAGGTCTGTATATAGTTCCTGTTCAGTATATGTTCGGCAAAGTCGGATTTTTGACTGTACTTATCATGCAGGCTGAGCTTATTATATTAACAGTACTGCTGTTCAGATTTGCAGCAAAAATTTATCATACTCTGATATATCACAACGGTGAGAGAATAAAATTAAAACATATGATAGAAATATCAAAATCTGCGAAAGGAAAGTGATGAAAATGAAAGATGTATTTAGATTTTCCTTTATGCAGCAGCTTAAGCTGAAATCATCACAGGTCACAACTCTTGTAGTGGCGCTGCTGCTTTTCCTGGGAGCAGGATTTGTGGCTGCAGTTGTTGATGTAAAGAGCGGAGAGTTTGTTCCTGAAATTGATAAGGTATATATTTGCGACAGCAGCTTTCTTCACGGATCTGATTATGAGCTCATGAAGAACAGATCAGACAATAACAAATTCAGAAGTACTGAATTCATTAATTCCGAAGACACTTTGGAAAAGACAATTGAGATCGCCAAAGCTGCCGGAACAAAAAATGCAGTTGCAGAAATAAAAAGTGATGAAAACAATAAAATTACTATCAGAATAATAAGACTTGATAATTATGACGGAAAAAAGAAATCGTATAAAAAACTGGGTGACTATATAAGTGACAATATAAAATTTGTTGTATATGAACATCAGGGCTTTTCTGAAGATATCCAGAACGAGATCGTAAAGGCAGTTTCTTTTGAAGAGACTTCTGTTTCCGGCGATGACAAATCATCTGTTGAATCAATAATAAAAACAAGAGTAATTCCGCTTTTATATTCTTTTGTGATGTATATTGTTCTTCTTATGTACGGTCAGTCAATATCAAGAAATGTTGTTCTTGAAAAAGATTCGAAAATGATGGAAACCATTCTGGTTATGGCTAAGCCGTATGATCTGATTTTCGGAAAGGTACTGTCAATGTGGCTCTTTTCACTGCTTCAGCTGCTGGTATGGTTGATTTCTCTTGCGGGGGGACTGGCAACAGGAATAATGGTTGCTTATTCTGCATTCGGTGCAGAAACTTCTTCGGCTGCAAAGCTTATATCAGAGATATTTGCAGGCGGTTCAGGGTTCTCGGCATTGTCTGTGATACTGTCAATAGTAATTCTTATAGAAGGAATTCTGATGTACTATGCAATGGCAGCTCTGTTCGGGTCATTTGCATCAAAGTCAGAGGAAGTAAACAATTATTTTGGCATATATTCCATGATTATTGTATTCAGCTGGATTTTCCCTTATACGAATTCAATAAACGGAAATGAAAAGCTTATGTCAATTCTCCGATATATACCTTTTACAGCACCGTTTACATCAGCAGCTGATACACTTATCGGAAACATGAAGATCTCAGAGTGCCTTATTTCTATGGGAATTCTTCTTGTATCGACGGTTATAGTCGTTTATCTGGCAGCTAAGATCTACAAAATAATGGTCCTTTATAAAGGAGAACCGGTAAAATTAAAGGATATTCCAAAGCTTATAAAAATGAAATAAAAAGATGCCTCTGTTAGCAGATAACAGAGGCATTAAAAATAATGAAACATTTTTCACAGTAAAAAAGTATTATTGTCAGATAAAAGGGGGTATTTTTTTGGAATACACGATCAGTCTTACAAATAAGTGCAATCTCAGATGCAGCTACTGCTACGAAAGACATCTTAACACAGAATACGGAAATCTTGATGAGAAAACAGCTGATAAAATTATAGATTTTATAAATAAGCGCGGTGATGCAGGAACGGTTTATCTTTTCGGAGGCGAGCCTCTTCTGTATAAAGATCTTGT
Source organism: Oscillospiraceae bacterium (assembly GCA_045628605.1). Classification (GTDB taxonomy): domain Bacteria; phylum Bacillota; class Clostridia; order Oscillospirales; family Ruminococcaceae; genus HUN007. The sequence continues at coordinate 37,125 of JAZQPR010000147.1, read as the reverse complement.
AAAAAAATTTATTGAAAATATCAAAGCTGCTCCTTTTGTCATCACCACAAACGGAACTCTTCTTGATGAGGAGTTTATCAAATGGTGCGCAGAGAGAAAGGTCATCATAAATATGTCACATGACGGTTCAAAATGTGCAGAACGCGGCGCTGACAGAGAACTTCTTGACAAAAACCTGAAAACACTTCTGAAATATCAGCCTGAAACACTGGTCCAGCTGGTTTACACCAAAGAAAATATGAAAGATCTGTACACCAACGTCATGTATCTTAAAAATCTCGGAGTAAAAAAAGTATCTGCAGCGATGGATGCTTCTCTTATTCCCGATGATCCTGATACTTTCGGGGATGAACTGAGAGAGCAGTGGAAAAAGCTCTCAGAAGTCAAAGATCTGTACATGTATGAGCTTGCCGTAAAGAAAAGAAACATAAAAGAAAAAATGAGAAGCACATGTGAAATATGTAAAAAGAAACTGTATATCAACTGGGACGGAAGAATATATCCGTGTGTTCAGTTCCAGAACAGACGTGATTTTCAGTGCGGAGACATTTTTTCCGGAATAGATGCTTTCGCTGCAAGAAAAGCCCATCCCGATTATTCTTCCATGGCTGAAAGATGCGACGGCTGTGAGATATCTGAGTACTGCAGAAATTCCTGTGCATGCAGAAAAATGGGAACAACAGAAACGCTGAGAGATATTTCAGAGGCAGCATGTATGGAGGAGCAGGTGCTGATACTGACAGCACTGGAAATGATAGCAAAAGAAAAAAACAAATGAAATAAATTACAGCTGTAAGCTTTCAAAAAAAGACCTGCAGCTGTTTTTTTATCTGAACATTGTATTTTTTTAGCCTTGAAACAATTGCTGAAAAATCGTATAATTATAAGTGATATTCAAAATCATACATACAGTAAACGAACAGGGGATGAGCATGATGATACATTTTGTTATGGGTGAAGCAGGAACGGGGAAATCTGTTTTTCTGAAAAACAAAATACAGGAAATGAGCAGACTCGGAAAGAAGATATTTGTTATTATTCCTGAGCAGTTTTCATTTGAATATGAGCGGAAGATGTACCTTGAACTTGGAATGGATGTGTTTAACAGCATAGAAGTATATTCATTTTCAAGACTTGCACGTTCCATATTTGATGCTTATGGCAGCAGCTCGGGTGAGTATGCCGATGACAACAGAAAGATCATTTTCATGTACAAGGCAATAGAAGAGGCTGTAAATCAGAAGTCTCTGGTTTTCTTTAACAGTCAGTCAAAAAACAGAAGCTTTATTACCGATGCTCTGGCACTTGCATCACAGCTCAGACGTGCATCGGTCACACCTGACGTTCTGGCTGCAAAATTACTGTCAGCTGATGAAAGGATCCGTGACAAGGCGTATGATATTCTGACTATATATACAGCATATGACAGAATTATGAAAGAGTGCGGATTTAAGGATTCACTGACTGATATCACGGAAGCGGCAGCTGAAGCCAACATTCATGACCATTTTGCAGGGGCAGCTGTATTTGTGGACGAATTTGACAGCTTCAGTCCCGATGAACGCGAAATGCTTGATGTCTGTATATCACAGTCTGATGAAATGTATATTTCTCTGTGTATGCCCGAACCTGATAAAAACGAATTTTCACTGTTTGCGACCATAAACGGAACATACAGGAAAATAATCGCCTGTGCTTCAAAATATGATATAAAATACGATGAAATAAAGCTCACAGACAGTCACAGATTTAAAAATGAAGCGGTGAAGAACTTAAGCAGAAGCATTTTCAGAAAAAAAGCAATGACCTGCAGTGCTGACAAATATGTCAGCATTACATCATCAAAGGATCTTTACGAGGAAATAGATTTTGTGTCAGCCTCCATAAGACACCTTGTTTCTGAAAAAGGCTACAGATTCAGGGATATTTCCATAGTATCAAGAGTACCGGAGGACTATGACATTATTCTTGATTCGGCTATGGCGAGATATGACATTCCGTATTTTACGGATTCAGAACGTTCAGTTATGCATACGACCATAGTTCTTCTGGTTACATCACTTCTTGATATCATTTCATCCAAAAAGCCCGATACCGAGATGATATTCCGTTATCTCAAGACATTTCTGACGCCGTGCAGTCTTGAGGAGATATCATTTCTTGAAAATTATACATTCAAATGGAATATAAAAGGATTACTCTGGAACGAGCCGTTTACATACCATACAAAATATGATGAAGAGGAAGCTGCACTGGCAGAAGAGATAAGAACAAAATGTTATGTTCCTGTTTTTGAACTTAAAAAGAAATGTGAAGGAAAAAGTGCAGCTGAACTGTGCAGGATCATTTACTGTTTTCTGGATGAAAATATTATTCCGAAACTTCAGCTGACAATATCAGAGTACAAGAGTGCAGGACTTCTGTCTGATGCATCTGAGATGACAAGAATATTTAACTGCATTACAGAAATATTTGATGTCATGACGGAGCTTTTTGGTGATGAAATACTGGATATATCGACGTTCAAAGAGGTTTTTGTCCTTATTTTAAAACAGAACAAATTTTTGAATCCTCCGCAGAAGCTCGATTGTGTGTCTGTTGTTTCCGCTGAAAAGGCACGACTTGAAAATCCTAAGGCTGTATTTATAATCGGTGCAAATGACGGCATTTTACCGTTTGCAGTAAAGCAGACAGGACTGCTGAATGATTCGGAGAAGGATGCCTTTGCAGATATGGGCATAGATCTTGCCAAAAATACAGGCAGACAGCTTTGTGATGAGCGTTTTACTGTTTACAGACTTCTGTCCTTTGCGTCTGAACGGGTGTACCTGACGTATCCTCTTTCTGATACCGGCGGCGGAGTGAGATATCCGTCATACCTTATCTCACAGATAGAGTCGCTGTATGATGACCGCATCACTTCCTCAGCAGGAAGCTGCGATATCCTGTTCTATTCGCCTGTTCCGAAGGCTGCTTATTACAACTATGTACAGAGCGGCTTTGACAGTTCTGAAAAGGGTGTATCCATAAAAGAAGCTCTTATGACCTATCCTGAGTTTGAAAACAAGTTAAAATATCTTGAAAATACAGATCCCGATGCGGATCACTTTATCAGAAATACCGGACTTGTAAGGGAGCTTATGACAGAACGTTTAAATATTTCTGCGACATCCTTTGAAAGCTTTTCAAAATGCCGTTTTCAGTATTTCTGCAGATACGGTCTGAAATTAAAGGGAAGGGAAACAAACGAAACTGCATTTTCCGATATTGGAATTATAGTTCATGCGTGTCTTGAAAGGCTTATCGGCCAGTGCAGATCAAAAGAGGATTTTCTTAAAATAACCGAGTATGATGTTATAAAATGTGTGGACGAGTACGCATATTCATACATAGAGGAAAATTTAGGCGGCTCAAAGCTTTCTGATTCGAGAAATGATGCAAGATTCAGACGAATTTCAAATGATATGGTAACGCTGATTGAACATCTTAAGGAGGAGCTTTCACAGTCGTCATTTATGCCTGTCGGATTTGAGATAACTATAAATGAGCGAAACGGATTCAAACCGGTTACCCTTACAACCGATGACGGCATAGAGATCGTTCTGAACGGAAAAATAGACAGAGCAGATATTTTTGAAAAGAACGGCGAAAAATTTATACGAATAATTGACTACAAGACAGGAAATAAGATTTTCAATCTTGAAAATGTATTTTTCGGAATCGATATGCAGATGCTCCTTTATCTTTTTGCGATTTCAGGAGATGAGGGACCGTATGGCAGTACCGTTCCGGCAGGTATACTGTATATGCCTTCAGGGTGTGTGTCGCTTGAGAGCGGCCGTGATGAGAACAGGGATATAAGCAAATATCTTCAGAGTTTTTATCATATGAGCGGGGTTGTTTTAAAGGAATTTGACGTTTTAAATGCCATGGAGGAAAATATTGAGGGTGTGTACATCCCGGCGAGAATGAAAAAGGACGGCAATAAAAACGGAGAGCTTCTGCTTGACAAGAACAGATCACACTGCCTTTCAAGAGAACAGTTTGCACGCCTGAAAAAGTATTCGGATGATCTTATGAGAAAAATGGCAGATGAACTGTACGGCGGAAACATCTCTGCATCTCCTCTGGTTTACGGAAAAGATGACGTGTGTACATACTGTGAATTTTCAGAAATATGCGGAAACAGCCCGCGCAGAAGAGAGCGTATCCCTGATGATACAGAACGTTTAAAAGCCGAGATCCTCGGTGAAGAAGCCGAAATATGAGAAAGGAGGAGATAATATGGCATGGACACCGGAACAGGAAGCCGCTATAAATTCAGGAGGAGTATCCGTACTTGTATCCGCTGCTGCAGGAAGCGGAAAGACGTCTGTTCTTGTCGAAAGACTTGTAAGAAAGCTTTCGGACACTGAAAACAAAATACCGGCTGACCGAATGATAATAGTTACTTTTACAAAGGATGCAGCTGCAGAAATGAGGCAGCGACTTTCTTCGGCACTCGCATCACAATTAGCAGAAAATCCTGAAAATCAGTGGCTTTCAAGACAGCAGCTTCTCCTTGGCAGTGCAAAAATATCGACTATCCACTCGTTTTGCTTTGATCTTATCAGAGAAAACATCCATAAGCTTGAATTATCGGGAAACTTCAGAATAATGGATGAATCTGAAGCATCACTGCTTATAAAAAGCACTGTAAATGAAGTTATTACTGACTTTTTTGAAAATTCGCCGGAGGATGCGGAATTTATGTTCAGTATGTTCTGCAGCCGTGATGACAAAACTCTGGAAACTTTGCTTGAAAGTGTATATTCATTTTCATCTTCTGTTCCGTACAGTGATGCATGGCTCAGAAAATGTACAGAATCCTATTCCAAATCCGGAGATGCAGAAAAGAAATTTACAGCATATTACGGCAGATATGTTTTGTCACTTCTGAAAAAAGCAAGGAATCTGGCAGCCAAGGCATATGAACTGATCACTCAGTTTCCGCAAAAGTACATAGATATAATAGAGTCAGAATACCTGGCTATAGAAAAAATGTGTGAGAAATTCGGAAAGCCGGAATCTTTAAGTCCTGAACTTGCAGAAAGCTATTCTCCTCCGGAATTCAAGAGACTTATATATCCGAAGGATGCAGATGAATCTGTAAAAAAAACAATATATAATTTCCGTGATGAATACAAAAAATTCATGAACAAAAAGGTTCCTGATGCTCTGCCCATAGTAAAATATGCAAAAGACGATATAAAGCTTCACTATAAAATAATGACCATACTTGAAAAGCTTGTTCATGATCTTGAAGACAGACTCTGGAAAAAGAAAATTCAGAAAAACGGAATAGGCTTTTCGGACGCCGAGACGCTTGCAGTAAAGCTGCTTTCTGAAACTGATGAGGACGGAAATATCAGAAAATCTTCACTTGCCGAGGAGCTTTCCGAATACTATAAGCTCATCATGATAGATGAGTTTCAGGATACCAACAACAATCAGGACCTGATCTTCAAGCTTCTGTCGCACGGAGGAACAGCTGAATGTGCCGGAGATGACCTTTTTATGGTTGGAGACGTAAAGCAGTCAATATACGGCTTCAGACTTGCAAATCCGAAAAACTTTATAAAGGTTCTCGACTCGTCTGTTCCTTATTCGGATGAGGCACGTGAAAACGGCAGGAACTCATATATCAAGCTGAATAAAAATTTCCGAAGCAGCAGGGAAGTGGTAGACTTTGTAAACTATGTTTTCAGAGGGATCATGACACATGAATCAGGCGAAATAGACTACAAAGGTTCAGAAGAGCTTGTTCTCGGAGCGTCATTTACCGACAGAAAACGAAATACTGAAATAGCTGTGATAAACAACAGAGATGATATAAAAAATCAGTGCAGCGCAGTTTATACTGCGAGAAAAATCAAGGAAATGCTTGATTCAAAGGTTCAGGTAGATGAAAAGGGCGGAAAGAAGACCCGTGACTGTACATGCCGTGACTTCTGTATTCTTCTTCGCGGAAAATCAAAGGCTTCAGCATATATAAAGGAGCTTGCAAAGTTTGGTATCACTGCGTACAGTGAGGAAGAATCAGGATATTTGAAATCAAGGGAAATTTCTCTTCTTGTAAATATTCTCAGAATAACTGACAATCCTCTTCTTGATACCGCATTTGCCGCTGTTATGCTGTCACCGATGTTTATGATAACTGACGATGAGATCACTCTGATGAAAATTCAGAATCCGACAGGACATATTTATGATGCCGTGTGCCGATATGTTCTTAATGAGAAAGAAGCACCGGAAATTGATGAATCACTCAGGCTGAAGCTTAACAATATTTATGAAACTCTAAAAGAATTAAGACTGTTTTCAGCAACGATGCCTCTTACCGGACTTATCAGAAATATCTATGACAGAACAGATTTTATCTCGGTAATAAAGCTTTTCAATGACAGTGAGAAAAAGCGTGCAAACCTGAGAGCACTTCTTGAATATGCCAAAATTTATCAGGAATCATCAGACGAAGGTCTGACCGGATTTTTGAGATATATAGACAGGATAATAAAGATAGGAAAGGATTTTAAACCCGGAAATTCCGTATCAACATCCGAGGATGTCGTAATGATCAAAACCATCCACAAATCCAAGGGACTTGAATTTCCTTTTGTATTTCTGTGCGAAACAGTATCAGAATTTAACCGTGAGGACTCCAATAAAAATATACGTTTCAGTTTTGAAGAAGGCATAGGATTCAGGCTTCAGAACAGGGAAAAATATGAAAAATACAAAACTTTGCCGTTTACAGCAATAGACTTTCAGAAAAATGCTGAAGCAACAAACGAAGAGATGCGTCTTTTGTATGTTGCTCTGACAAGGGCAAGAGAACAGCTTTTCATTCCGATTGACCTCAACAAGTCAATGAGAAAGAAAATGAGTGAATATGCTGATGAATATTACAAGTATGATCAGGTAACCTCGTCAATGTCGCAAAATGCCACTTCGATGGCAGACTGGCTTATAATGACACTCGTAGCACATCGTGATGCTGTTAAACTAAGAGAAATATGCCGCGACGAGTTTAACATTTTTTCGTTTAAAACAAGCGACGATATCCCGGACGTGAACTTCACATATTATGAGACGGAAGACCTTGTTTCTGATGAGGTTTCTGAGGATTCAGTAAAAGAGGAGAAAAAAGAAACCAAAGCTGAGTATCTGCAGGATATTATGGAACAGTTCAGTTTCAGATACGACAGCACACTGTCAGAAATGAACGCCAAAGTATCTGTATCAGATATCGCAAAGGATGATGACAGATTCGGAATAATCTTAAGACGTCCGAAATTTATGTCAGAGAAAAAAATGACCGGAAGCGAAAAGGGAACAGCGGTTCACAGCATTTTGCAGCACGCTGATTTTCATAATCTTTCAACAGATTTAAATAAAGAAGTGGAAAACATAGTACGTCTCGGCTTCATCACAGAACGCCAGCGCCAGCAGATCGATATCGGAAACATAGAAAAATTTGTATCCTCCGATATTTTCAGAAGAGCTTTAAATTCAACTCACATGGAGCGCGAAAAGAAGTTCCTCATGCGAATCAGCGACCTTGACCTGAAAGGCGAAGCCTTCGAAAAATACAAAAACACCGACAGCATGATCCAGGGCGTAATAGACATGTACTTCGAAGAACCCGACGGCATAGTCCTCGTCGACTACAAAACCGACAACATCTCCGACATGTCCGTCCTCCTATCCCACTACTCCCTCCAACTCTCCATCTACCGCGCCGCCTTAGAAAAAATAACCTCCCGCCCCGTCAAACAAACCATCCTCTACTCCCTAAAACTCCACACCTCCGCCCTCGTAAAATAATTCCCCAATGCTTCATCTTAATTGAAGTGAAGATATGCATCTGCGAAGCTGCAGATTCATCAGCGAAGTTGCAGATGCATCAGCGAAGTTGCAGATGCATCAGCGAAGGTGCAGGGCGACCGCAAAGCCCTGCAAACCCTAAGCGCCCCCATCAAACTAAATCTTAAAACAATAATAATAAAATAAAAAATAAAAAAGAGGTAACAATTTTGGGAAAACTATTTTGTATCATAGGAAAAAGCGGATCCGGCAAAGACACAGTCTTTGCCGGCATCCTTCAAAAAAATAAAACTTTATCCCCCGTCATAACCTACCCCACCCGCCCCATCCGTACAAACGAAACCGACGGCAAAGAATACCATTTTGTCGACGAAAAAACAATGCATACATTAGAAAACGAAGGCAAAGTAATCGAACGCCGTACCTACCATACCGTATGCGGTGACTGGCACTACTTCACCTGCACAATAGATCTCACCGGCAATACCAACCATATCATGATCGGCACCGCCGACGTAGCCGACAAACTCTACCAATACTACCCCTCCGATGACGTAGTCATCATCTACCTTGAATTACCCGACAAAGAACGCCTTCTCCGCTGTATTGACCGTGAATCAGCTCAAAAAACACCAAACTACAGCGAACTTTGCCGCCGCTTCATTGCAGACGAAAAAGACTTCGCCCCCGACAGAATATCATCCTATCCCAACCTTCATACAGTATCAGCCCTAAGCTCAAAAGAAGAAGTCCTTGAAGAATGTCTCTCTGTTATTGATAAATATTAAAAAAATGACCTGCTGCAAATGAATGCGGCAGGTTGTATTTTTGTAAAAAAAAACCGCTTAAAAAAGCGGTTTAAGAATCAAAAGATAATAATTTTTAATAATAAACATCAAGAGAACTTGCAAGATAATAGTAGAACAAAAGAATTAAGATACTGAATATTACAGAACCTATATTTCCAAATCCAAATGCAAGGGAAATAAAGATCTGCGCTAATGCCATTTTCTTACAGAATTCGTAGTTTTCCTTGAAGCCTTCAATTGCAAGAATGACATCCGGAATAAGAACTATTATAAAAATCAAAGACCATATTGAAAAATTGCTTCCAAAAACAAGAAATACTGTGGAAAAACCGTAATACAACAGCATCAAGATGTTCCATACTTTAAAAATAACCCTTTTAACGTTTTGTGTCATAAAAATTGACTCCTTTTCTTTTTTTGTTGTTTTTTGTTCTTTATTTTTTTATCTTTATATGATGTAAAATGAAAATATTTATATCTTATCCTGAATTATTCACCATGACTCATTCAAGCTTATTTCATCCCACCTTTGTATTATATCACTGCAGTAATACTTTGTCAATAGAAAAACAAATATTTATTACACATTTTTTTAATGTGTGCAGTTTGTAAATAAAAAAATGACCTGCAGCATTTCAGCCGCAGGTCAAAACATTTTCTCAGAATAATTATGTATTTTGGAACAAACGATATATCTTATTTGTTTCCTTCTGCATTGTCAGCATCAAGTCTTGTTTTCAGGTTATAGGAAAGAACCATAAGACTGTCGCTGAGATGAACGTTTTCAACTACAACGTTTGGATTGTTGAGTTTAAAGTCATAGTGACTGAAGTTCCAGAATGCTGTAATGCCAAGGTTAATAAGCATTTCAGAAAGATGATTTGCAGCATCCTTCGGGATACAAAGAATTGCAACTTCAGGTTTGTTTTTCTTGCAAAAGCTTTCAAGCTCTGAAATATCCTGAACCTTGATATCAACAATCTCAGTTCCTTTTATTTTTGCATTGTTATCGAAAATACCTGAAAGAACAAATCCCATCTTTGAGAAATATATATGAGAAGCGATAGCCTTTCCAAGATTTCCGGCACCGATTAAAATAGCTTTTTTCTGCTGGTCAAGACCTAAGATCTTGCCAATCTCAAACTGAAGATCACGGATGTTGTAACCGTAACCCTGCTGACCGAAACCGCCGAAACAGTTCAGATCCTGTCTTATCTGTGAAGCTGTAAGCCCCATTCTTTCTGATAGTTCACGTGAAGAAATTTTTGTTATTCCCATGGCATCAAGATCTCCCAGAAATCTGTAATAACGGGGGAGACGTCTGATAACTAAAGCAGATATTGAATCTTTTGCCATTAAAAAATACCCACCTTTCTGAAAAATAATTTAACTAAATATATAATAACAGATTTTCATGTAAAAAGCAACAGTATGTTATTATTCTATTGATTACATTGCTTCAAGACGTTTGCTTATTTCTGTGAGGAAATCCTTTGAATTTACCTTCTTCTTGTTTTCAAGAGAAGAGATCATATAAAGGTCACCGGTCATAATACCGTCTTCTATTGTCTTTATTGTAGCCTTTTCGAGCTTGTCTGCAAATTCGCAGAGTTCAGGAGTGTTATCGAGCTCTCCGCGCTTTCTGAGAGCACCGCTCCATGCAAAGATAGTAGCAACAGAGTTTGTTGATGTCTCTTCGCCCTTGAGATGCTTGTAGTAATGTCTCTGAACTGTTCCGTGAGCAGCTTCAAATTCATAGATTCCTGAAGGAGAAACAAGAACAGAAGTCATCATTGCAAGACTGCCGTATGCTGTTGAAACCATGTCTGACATAACGTCACCGTCATAGTTTTTGCATGCCCAGATAAATCCGCCGTTTGATCTGATAACTCTTGCAACAGCATCATCGATAAGTGTATAGAAATATGTGATGCCTGCCTTTTCAAATTTTTCCTTATATTCGTTGTCATATATCTCCTGGAAGATATCCTTGAATCTGTGGTCATATTTCTTTGAAATAGTATCCTTTGTAGCGAACCATACATCCTGGTTGAGGTCAAGACCGTAGTTGAAGCATGCACGTGCAAATCCTTCGATACTGTTGTCTATGTTGTGAAGACCCTGGATAACACCGTCACCCTTGAAATCAAAGATGAGCTGTCTGGTTTCGTTTCCTTCCTTGTCTGTGAAAACAAGATCAGCTTTTCCGCCGCCTTTTACCTGCATTTCAGTGTTCTTGTAAACATCACCGTATGCATGACGTGCGATCGTGATAGGCTGTGTCCATGTAGGGATATACGGAGTGATTCCCTTTACAAGGATAGGAGTTCTGAATACAGTACCGTCAAGGATGGCTCTGATCGTTCCGTTAGGAGATTTCCACATTTCCTTGAGGTTGTATTCTGTCATTCTGGCAGCGTTAGGTGTGATTGTTGCACACTTTACAGCTACACCGTATTTTTTTGTAGCTTCAGCACTGTCAACTGTTATCTGGTCATTTGTTTCGTTTCTCTTTTTGAGACCGAGATCATAGTATTCTGATTTGAGATCAACGTATGGAAGAATGAGGATATCTTTTATCCACTGCCAGAGGATTCTGGTCATTTCATCTCCGTCCATCTCAACGAGTGGTGTTTTCATCTGAATTTTTGACATTGATTTTTCCTCCAAATGATTTATGTAAATTATTTCTTAAGATTTTCTCTTGTGTAGTCAAGAAGACCGCCGGCAAGGATGATATCCTTTGTACGTCCTGTAAGTTCACAGAGAACAGGAATTTCTGCACCTGTTGTCTTGTCCTTTACGATAAGCTGAGTCTTGTCAGCAGAGATATCTGCACGAACATTTGTAAGTTCGATCTCGTCACCCTGGTTGATCTTGTCATAGTCAGCTTCATTTACAAATGTTAAAGGAAGGATACCTGCGTTAATGAGGTTTGCTCTGTGGATACGTGCAAAGCTCTTTACGAGAACAGCCTTGATGCCGAGATAGAGAGGAGCAAGAGCAGCATGTTCTCTTGATGATCCCTGACCGTAGTTTACACCGCCGACAATAATAGACTGACCGAGGTTCTTTGCTCTTCTCGGGAAATCTTCATCACATACTGTGAAGCAGTGCTGTGAAATAGCAGGAATGTTTGAACGAAGCGGAAGAATTTTAGCACCTGCAGGCATGATATGGTCAGTTGTGATATTGTCGCCGACCTTGAGTGATACCTTGCAGTTAATGTTTTCAACGAGAGGAGCTGTTTCCGGATAAGGCTTGATGTTTGGTCCTCTGAGGATCTCAACCTTGTCCATATCCTTTTCGTCTGAAGGAAGTGTGATCATGTTGTCATTTATAACAAACTTTTCAGGAAGCTTGAATTCAGGCATATCGCCGATGGTTCTTGGATCTGTGAGAACACCTGTAACAGCTGAGATAGCAGCCATTTCAGGAGAAACGAGGTAGATCTGACCGTCCTTTGTTCCTGAACGTCCTTCGAAGTTTCTGTTGAATGTTCTGAGTGAGATACCCTTTGAGTTAGGTGACTGACCCATACCGATACACGGACCGCATGCACTTTCAAGAATTCTTGCACCTGCATCGATCATGATGGAGAGAAGACCGTTCTGAGCAAGCATGTTGAGAACCTGCTTTGAACCCGGAGCGATAGCAAGTGATACATCAGGATGGATAGTCTTTCCTTTAAGGATGTGAGCAACCTTCATCATATCGAGAAGTGAAGAGTTTGTGCATGAACCGATACATACCTGATCGATCTTGATGTTTCCGATCTCTTCAACTGTCTTTACGTTGTCAGGCATATGAGGACATGCAGCAAGAGGAACGAGCTTTGAAAGATCGATCTCAATTGTTTCATCATATACAGCATCAGGATCAGCTGCGAGAGGAGTCCATACTTCTTCACGTCCCTGAGCCTTTAAGAAGCCTTTTGTAACTTCGTCAGAAGGGAAGATTGATGTAGTTGCACCGAGCTCTGCACCCATGTTTGTGATAGTAGCTCTTTCAGGAACTGAAAGTGTCTTTACGCCTTCGCCGCAGTATTCGATAACCTTGCCGACACCGCCTTTAACTGACATACGTCTGAGCACTTCAAGGATAACATCCTTTGCAGCTACCCATGGACTTAATTTTCCTGTAAGTTCAACCTTAACTACCTTAGGACATGTGATATAGTAAGCACCGCCGCCCATAGCAACAGCAACATCAAGTCCGCCTGCACCGATAGCGATCATACCGATACCGCCGCCTGTTGGAGTATGGCTGTCAGAACCGATAAGAGTTTTGCCCGGAACACCGAATCTTTCAAGGTGTACCTGATGACAGATACCGTTGCCCGGTCTTGAGAAGTAAATACCGTGCTTCTTTGCTACAGATCCGATAAATCTGTGGTCATCAGCATTTTCAAAACCGTTCTGAAGTGTGTTGTGATCAATATATGCAACTGAACGTTCTGTTTTTACTCTCGGAACGCCGATTGCTTCAAATTCAAGATATGCCATTGTTCCTGTGGCATCCTGAGTAAGTGTCTGGTCGATTCTGATACCGATTTCGGTGCCCTTGACCATCTCACCGTCAACGATATGATTTTTGAGGATCTTTTCAGTTAATGTAAGTCCCATTAGAAGTACTCCGTTTCTCCGCAGTTTCCTGCAGTATTATTTCAAATGTATTTTTATATCTGATTCAAAAGCTGCTTTATAACGACGAAGAGGATATCCCCCGCCACTACAGGCGGCGGGTTTTATCCTTGCGTTCAGTCGGAGTACAATCTCCGACTGAATGCAAGCGATTCTCCGAATCGCCTCTGCTTGTTAAAAGCAGAGCTTTGAAGGCAGTAGTAAATATGCTTTCTTCAGCAGCTCATTTTTGACTCGAAAAATACAGCTATTTATATATTACCACGAAACGACCCTTGTTGTCAATTAATTCACAACAAAAATTCAAAAAAATCGTTATTTTCTTCAGTTGATATAATAAGCGGAAAATGTTATAATTAATATATATACATAATATACTGAAAGGCGGTAATGCTGCATGGATTTTGAACTTAGAAAATGGAAAAAGGACGATGTTTTTGATGTGGCATACTTTGCCAACAACAGAAAAATATCATGTAAGCTCAAGGACGCTTTTCCTTATCCGTACACACTGAGCGATGCCGAAAAATATGTAACAAAATGTCTTACATCAGATGAAAGCAAGATGTACTGCAGAGCAATAGTAGTAGACGGCAGGGTAGCAGGGAGCATCGGAGTTTATTTCGGAACGGATATATTAAGCAGAACATGTGAAATTGGTTTCTGGCTTGCAGAAAACTACTGGAACCACGGAATCATGAGTGAAGCTCTCATGCAGATCACAAATGATATTTTTTCAAACTATGATGTAGTCAGAATATCAGCAAGACCTTTTTCAAACAATATCGGTTCAAGAAGAGCGCTTGAAAAAGCCGGCTTTGAACTGGAGGGAATTATGAAAAAAGGTGCTTTCAAGGATGGAAAATATATAGATTACTGCATGTACGCACTTCTTCGTGATGAAGAACCGGAAATAGTATAACAACACAGAGCTTTGAAAAAAATACTCTGAACAAATAAAATACCGCCGGAAAAGTAAGATATGATATTTTACTTTTCTGACGGTCTTTTTTATTATTTTTTAAAACAAAAACCGGCACATTTCTGAGCCGGTTTCTGTAATAGAAGATTAAGATTGAATAAGTATATTATTTAATGGTAATATCATTAAGCAAGAAGGTTTTTAAGCATAACGTAGTCAATGATAGAAACCTTTCCGTCTCCGCTGAGATCAGCGTTTTTGAGTGAATCACCTGTAAGTGTCTTTGTACCTAACATATGTTTGGTGAGAGCACTGAGGTCTGTTGCGTTAACAGTACCATTACTGTCTATATCTCCCTTTAGGACGTCATCTGTTTTTTCAGTAGCCTTTGTTGTAGCTTTTGTTGTAGCAGCTGTTGTAGCCTTTGTGGTTGCAGCTGTTGTAGCCTTTGTTGTAGCAGCTGTTGTAGCTTTGGTTGTTTCAGTGCTGCTGCCTTTTGGAGGAGTTGCTGTTTCAGCAACCTTAAGGATCGCACTGTAAGCTTCCTTAGGCTGATATCCGCTCTTGAAAGGAAGCGGGTTCTGTGATGAACGCCAGCTGATGCTGTCGTTTGTACCCCATACAGTTACTGCAGGGATTCTGTCAGCATACTTGCAGGCAAGAGTAAAGATATCTGCATAGAGACTAGCCTGTTTGCTGTCATTGTTTGATGTGATATCAAGCTCTGTGATCTGGAGATCAAGACCTGTGTCAAGGAATGCCTTCATTGCTGTTTCATAAACTGTCTTGTCAGGATATGAAATGTCAAGATGTGACTGCATTCCGATACCGTCGATAGAGTTGTTTGCGTTCTTTACCTTGGTAGCGATATTAACGATATCCTTTGTCTTTGCAGGCATATATTCGTTATAGTCGTTTACATAGAGTTTGCATCCTGATGGAGCATATTTTCTTGCATAGCCGAATGCTTTTACAACGAAGCTGTCATCACCGTAAACAGCAACCCAGTTGGAGTTGTTAGCCGGACGGAGCCCGCCGCCGTCGTTTACGAAGAGTTCGTTACATACGTCATATGAGTAAAGTTCAAGCTTTGGATACTGCTGAGCGATAGCTGCGAAAGTATTTTTGATCATGCTTTCGAGACGCTGGTCCATAATATCTGTAGATACTTTTGCTCCGTTATCCTGGAAGTTCTGGTTGAAGAACCATCCCGGAGTCTGGCTGTACCATACAAATGTATGACCTCTCATTGCGATTCCGTTGCTTTCACAGAATTTCATTGTGCTTGCAGCACTGTTGAGTGATACCTGAGTATTAACGTTGTTACCTCTCTGCTGGCATCCGTTCTTATCGAGAAGGCTGTCCGGCTTGAGTTCGTTTTCAGGTGTTATACTGTTGTAGTTTTTCTTGATAAAGTCAGCGCCTGAGTTAAGTTCGAACGGGCTTACTGATGTACCGATCTTGAAGAAGTCCTTAAACGCATCTTTGAATGCTGTGCTTGTATCAGCGCTTCCGCCGCCTTGCTGACCGCCGCCCTGCTGCTGACCGCCGCCTTGACCCCAGTCCTGGCCGCCCCATTGCTGACCGCCCCACTGCTGATCGCCGCCCTGGCCGCCAAACTGACTCCAGTCAAAGTTGCCCCAGTCAAAGTTGCCCATGTTGCCCCAGTCCTGACCGCCTTGCTGCTGTCCGCCCTGGTTCCAGTCCTGACCACCTTGCTGCTGGTTGTTGTTCTGCTGCTGATTATCGTTGCTCTGCTGCTGGCTGTTTCCGCCGCCGCCGCTGCCGTTGATTGAGAGAACGTTCTTTGTAACATTTGCGCTTCCGTTTGAACGATAGCCTTCGATGTTAAGAGCAACTTCATACATTTTACCCATCTTCATGCCGCATTTTTCCCACTGTTCAAAATGCTTTGAAACTGAGATAGTGCCTGAGAATGTTTTCTTCTGATAAGCAGTTGCAGGGTTTGTCTTATTTACGCTCCAGTACTGTTCAAAAGTTTCAGTACCGTGAATTGACGGCTGGTTGTATCTTGTTGATGTATAGATATCATAGGTCTTTCCGTCAGCAGATACAGTGCCTTTTCCGCCCTGCTGTCCCGGTGGTCTCCAGTCGCCCCATGCTTCTACGATGTAGTATTCAACGGTAGGATCTTCTGTCCATCCGTAAACACACATGTAAGAGTTTCCGTTCGGTTCATAGTCAACAGCGTAATCGATGCTGATATCACCGTATTCCTTATAGCTTTTTGTACTTCCAAGTCTTTTACCCATACGGAAAAGGCAGTTTTCAATATTGCTCCATGAACATGAGAAAGATCCTCCGTTACCCCATGTAGCCTGAGCTGATCCCTGTCCGTTCTGGTTCCAGAGTTCATAATCGTATCCGTCTTTTGTACCCATCTGCTGCTGGTCAGCGGCGTTTACCAATCCGCCCGGGATGAGTGACAAACTTAATAATAGTGCTGTGAAACAACTAATAACTTTTTTTTGTTTCATTGAACCAATCACCTCTTTCTGATTTATATTTTACTATTTTAAATAATATATGTCAAGTTCTATATAATAGTGCCTCTTTTAATTGTAAATTTAGGCAAAATGCTCAAATAGGAAACAAAGTTGAAATATTGCTTATTATATTTATAGATTATCTGCACTACATAAAAGACGGGCGATAAATTGTATTTTAAATATGGCATAATTAACAATACGTTTTACATGCAAAAATTGCGATATGTCTTTTTTGTGGCATGCTTTTTTTACCATGTAAAAATCCTTCTTAAAAGAAGTAAAAAAAATACCAGATTGTTAGGAGTATAAAATCATCTTTGGCGTTTTGACATATAATATAGACACATTTAATTGATGATATAGATATAAACTATCAACAATAATATATATTTTTGTGTTTTCACATGAACGATATACAGATATTTTCTTAAATCAGTGCTAAATATACCTTACTATACGAAAAGATTAATTAATATGTCTTTTAAATGATTATTCTGTTGCAAAAAATCATGCAGATAAAGAAAATACTGTTCAGACACTTTAATCTAACATCTTTTTCCGAGTTTTTACATAAAATTATCACAATAGAGAGTAAAATAGAAACTGTGAGATGAAAGCATCTGACAAACGAACAAACGAAATAAGATCGACAACATACAGAAAGGATGTTTTATATGTTTGAAAACAACTATAATACAGAAACAAATACAAAGGAAACCGAATATGTTCCCGTGGCAGAAACCGTACAGCAGGAGAAAAAGAAAAAGGGCGGTTCCAAAAAGTTTTTAAAAGCAGTATTTTCACTTTGCCTTGTTGCAGGCGTTGGAGCAGGTTCGATATTCGGATACAGGTACGTAAAGGATCATCCTTTTGACAAGGACAACGGCAGTGATACAAAATCAATTGTATCGGAAAACAAAGCTCCCGAGGATTATGTGGCTTCTCCGATGTTCAGTCTTTCAAAGAGCGAAGGTTCTCTTACTCCACAGGAAATCTATAAAAAATGCATTCCGTCAGTTGTAGGAGTTACTTCAACATTTAATTATGTTGTAAATCAGAACAGCGGATTTTTCGGAGGCGGTTCAAGTTCCCAGCAGGCAGTAGGTACAGGAACAGGAATTGTAATGAGTGAAGACGGATACATCATTACAAATGCTCATGTTATCTGTGATACAGAAACAACTTCAAAAGCTGTTAAAGCAAGCAAGGTCACGGTTATGCTTTCAGATGAAAGTGAACATGATGCAGAGATAGTCGGATATGATTCTCAGGCAGACGTTGCACTTCTGAAAATAGATGCTTCAAACCTGACAGCTGCAGAATTCGGCGACAGTGCGGCACTCACAGTAGGCGACAGTGCATATGCTATAGGAAATCCTCTTGGATTTGATCTCTTCGGAACTCTGACTGTCGGATATATTTCAGGACTTGACAGGGAAGTTGGTACAGACGCTTCGATCATTAATCTAATTCAGACTGATGCAGCAATAAACAACGGAAACTCAGGCGGTCCTCTTATCAACGACAAGGGACAGGTTATCGGAATCAATTCGATGAAGCTTTCATCTGCATATACAAATCAGGCAATGATCGAGGGACTTGGATTTGCGATCCCTATGAATCAGGCAATGGAACTCATCTCTCAGATAAAGGAATACGGAAAGGTTATCAGAACAAAGCTTGGAATTTCATGCGTAAACATTACTTCGCAGACTGCATCCCAGCTTGGAGAAGATGTTACAGCGGCTGACGGTGTTTATGTAAGCAGTGTTGAAAAAGACAGTGCCTGTGACAAAGCAGGAATTCAGGCAGGTGACATTATCGTAGGCGTCGATGATGCTTCTGTTCAGAATATAAATGAACTCAATCAGATCAAAAACAAACACAAAGAAGGAGATAAGATCACTCTCAAGATAATAAGAGACAAGAAGTTTGAAACGGTTGAAGTTATCCTTCAGGCTGATGACAGTAGTGAAGATGATGATCAGCAGGCTAACGACAATAATATTCAGCAGACGCCTGAGTACGGACAGAACCCTGAGCTCCCGAATAATGGAAACGGACAGGGCCAGAACGGTGGAAACGGTTCAGGCGGTGGATCATATAATCCTTTTGGTGATTTCTTCGGAGATTTCTTTAATGATCCGTTTGGATTTGGCTGGTAAGATAACAATTACCTCTTTTGTTTAAAATAATAAAGAAAATACCGTTTTTGATAAAGTATTCTTTACTTTACAAAAACGGTATTTTTTTGTTTTTATCAAAATTTAACGTTTTATTTTGTTAAAAAAACAGGACCGCTTAAAAAGCGGTCCTGAAATATTTATTTTACTGATAAGCTGATATTAAAATCAGACTCCCTGCCACATCATAGCGTCAGCAACCTTGAGGAATCCGGCAATGTTAGCACCTGCAACGAGGTTGCCTTCCTGACCGTATTCTTTAGCTGCGTTGTAAGCATTGTGGAAGATGTTGACCATGATCTGATGGAGCTTAGCGTCAACTTCTTCAAATGTCCAGCTGAGTCTTTCTGAGTTCTGTGACATTTCAAGACCTGAAGTAGCAACACCGCCTGCGTTTGCAGCTTTAGCAGGAGCAAAGAGGATACCTGCTTTCTGGAATGCAGCGATAGCTTCAGGAGTTGAAGGCATGTTAGCACCTTCAGCAACACACATTACGCCGTTCTTGAGAAGAGCTTCTGCTGATTCAAGGTCGATTTCGTTCTGTGTAGCACATGGAAGAGCGATATCACATTTAACTGTCCAGATGCCCTTGCATCCTTCTGTGTATGTTGAACCAGGAACTCTGTCTGCGTATTCCTTGATTCTGCCTCTCTTAACTTCCTTGATATCCTTAACGATGTCAAGCTGGATTCCGTTTGGATCGTAGATATATCCGTTTGAGTCGGACATAGCAACAACCTTTGCACCAAATGAAGTAGCTTTTTCATTTGCATATATAGCAACGTTTCCTGAACCTGAGATAACAACTGTCTTGCCTTCAAAGCTTGTGTTCTTCATAACAGAAAGCATTTCCTTGGTGAAGTAGCAGAGACCGTAGCCTGTAGCTTCTTTTCTTGCAAGTGATCCGCCGTATGAAAGGCCCTTACCTGTAAGAACACCAACAAATTCATTTCTGAGTTTCTTGTACTGACCGAACATGTAGCCGATCTCACGTGCACCAACACCGATATCACCTGCAGGAACGTCTGTGTCAGCACCGATGTGCTTTGAAAGTTCTGTCATAAAGCTCTGGCAGAAACGCATGATTTCGAGATCTGATTTGCCCTTAGGGTCGAAGTCAGAACCACCTTTACCGCCGCCCATAGGAAGGCTTGTAAGACTGTTCTTAAAAATCTGTTCAAATCCGAGGAACTTGATTACTGATGCACATACTGAAGGATGAAGTCTTAAACCACCCTTGTACGGTCCTATAGCTGAGTTGAACTGTACTCTGAAACCACGGTTTACCTGTACGTTGCCGTTGTCATCTACCCACGGTACTCTGAACTGGATAAATCTTTCAGGTTCAACGAGCTGTTCTATAACATTAGCCTTTACGATGTCAGGTCTTCTTTCGATAACCGGCTCAAGACTTTCGAGAACTTCGGAAACTGCCTGAAGGAATTCATTTTCACCTTTATTGCGGCTGCAAACTTTTTCATATACGCCTTTTAAATATGCATTTGTAATAGCCATATTAAAAGCCTCCTAAATCTGATAGATTTTATTAGCAGCTGATGATAACTTATTATATGTTAAAATTAAAACCAGAACTAACAGTACTTATTATAAAATAATCTGAAAAAAAAATCAATATATTTTTCGAAAAAAAATCAAAAAAAGATGAATTTTTAATATTATTAGTAATAAAATAGAATAAAAATCAAATTATTTCCAAATGCAAGTTTTCAATTAGTAACTTGCATCCAATTATTCAGAATATCTGATTTTAAGTACAATTATTGTTATCAATATTTGTAAAATGAATTACCAATCGGTTTTTAGTGCATAATCAGTGGATGTATATGGATATAATTATAAAATAATATCCAATATAAAGATAAAATTCTATATTTTTACATTTAAATATGACAGAGATGTGCTTTAGTCCGTCAGTTTTCACACAATGCTATATCTATAGTATTATCATTTTTATATATATGTATAACTATTTAAAAGAAAGAGCCTTTATCACAGGACGAAGGATTATTTTTGATATCATGTTTAAATAAAAAAATCTGCTGAAAAAGGTTTTACAGCAGATTTTTTATTGGCAAACAGACGTTGTAAAAATTATTATTCCACCAGCTTGTAAACAAGTGCCGCAAGGTCAGAGGCAGACAGCTTTCCGTCTCTGTTGAGATCAGCGACCCTTGCATCATATTCGTCAACTTCTTCAAGCATTATTTTCTTTAACAGAATGAGGTCTTCAGCAGATACATTTCCGTCACCTGAGATATCTCCGTTTATTATTCCTTCTATAGAATCACAGTAGTCACCTAAGAAATAACGAAGATCGTCAATAGAGTCACTGTCAAGAATATTTCCGAAGCCTGTTTCTTCCAGTGAATCCATAAAGCCCTGCTCAGGATCGAATGCATTGATTTTTGTATAATCGTAATAGATCTGTTTTGCTTTTTCAGGATCTTCATCATATATTTCCAGCAGCTTTAACGACGGAATAAGTGAAATTGCATAGCTTATGCAGTAATACGGAGAAGTGAAATAATTCGAGGTAGCTCCGAACGCCGTCTGGTTTTCCTCAGGAATTCCGTATTTTGCCTGCTTTTCATGATAAAGTTTTACGATCTGCTCAGCGGTGAAGCTTTCAGGTGCCTGGAAAACATCATGTTCAAAGTCATTTACATAACATCCGAGCTGTAAAATGGATATCAGTCTGTTCAGCTGACTTATTTTGATATAGTCTGAAAATTCTCCGAATATGTCGTCGTAGTAATTAAGATACATTACTTCAAGACCCTGAGACTGTAATTCAGCTATGTCGGTGTTTAAACTGTTCATATTATATTTTTTCAGATCAACATTACAGAATGCATTAAAATGACCGAATTCATGAGTAAGAACGATGACAGTGTCTGCAAATGACGGACTTGAGACATAGATCAAAGGCGTATTGAATTCAGCAAAAGGAAATGTATATCCTCCGGGAGCTGCATCCGGAGTTCCTTCGATCAGAAGATCTGCGTCAAGCAGATACTGTGCATTTTTTGTATATTCTTCGGAAAAATCAGATGTGTATTTTATCAGAACATTATTTATCGTATCGGATTTTTCACTTTTGTTCATCAAATACTGAGTAAGCTTTTCAATATCTGACTGTGCAGCAATTGACATTGCAGTCTGCTGTATGTAATTATATAAGTAACTTACTGTATTTGCAATACTTCCTTTGCACTGGGCAATATCATCATAGGAATAGTCTCTGTTGTATATGGAATTGAACATATCTTCAAGACTCATTTCCGGAGACTCTTCATTCAGAAGTTCTCTGTAATTTTTGACCAGATCGAGATATACATCTGCACATTTCAGTTCAAATTCTTCGGCTGAATATTTTCCCTGAATACACTCTGAAAGCAGTGTGTTGTAGGCATTTCTGTCTTCAGCAATTCCGGCGCTTAAAGAATTTTCAGTTTCTTCATATTCGTGATATGTTACAACTGTTGATTTTATCATATCCGGAAGAGCGTCAGAAATAACAGATGAATAATCTGATTCATACAAAGGAACATATAATGCCTCTGAAATGGCGGTATATACTGCCATACTTATTGATAATTCATATGTATATTCTTCATAATCACCGTTTAACTGCATTATGTTTGAAAGACGAAGAGCTGTGTCATATTTGTAGAACAGGTCACAGATATTGCTGCAGTATGATATGACTTCGTCATTGTTATCCTTTTTTGTACAGGCTTCTTTAAGCTTTTCACCTTCATCAGCTATCATCTGCGGATCAAATCTTTTGTAAGTAAGATCTATATTTGTTTTTGTTGTATCAACAGCGGCAATGGCTGAAAAATTTTGAGAAGCCGCGCTGAAAGATATGATCACTGATGATAAAAATGCAGTGATCTTTTTGATGTTTTTGTTTTTCATAGTTGTTTCCTCCAAAAAATTTCTGTAATTTTTTTGTATATGCACAAAGCAAATAAATAATACCATTATAATACAATACGTAATATATGTCAATACTATGACAATATCTGACCGGTTTGCTGAAGTGCTGTTGTAAAGGCGTGATTTTTTTAATAAATAAACTTGACACATCTTTGGAAATATAGTAAAATAAAAACCGTGAGTAAGCTATGCGATAGCGTGAACGTTTTAGTTTATGAGGAAAGTCCGGGCATCACAGAGCGGGATAACTGCTAACGGCAGCCGGGGGCGACCCTAGGGCTAGTGCAACAGAAATATACCGCCATATTTATTATGGTAAGGATGGAAAGGCGAGGTAAGAGCTCACCGGAGTACAGGAGACTGTGCTGCCATGTAAACCCTATCCGATGCAACGTCTATTGGTGCACTGTATCTTAACATCTGCTCGGTGGATACAGTGTAATGACGGCTTGAAGCCGGCGGCAACGTCGGTTCTAGATAAATTATCGCACACGACAGAACCCGGCTTATCGGCTTACTCATTTTTTTATTAAATGTATTTTGCTTGTACCGATACAGATAAACTTTAAGGCAAATTAAAAGGATTGATAATATTGAGTAATGAAAAATCGGAAAAAAAATCAGCAAACAAACTGATTATTTTTATTCCAATTGTTATAGTGCTGATTGCTTTGATAGTCGTGGGAGTAATTTTTCTTCCAAAGTTTATCAGTTCCGGTTCAGAAAGTTTGGATTATGATAAGCTGACAGAAAATATGCAGCTGTATGATGATCCTGATCTGGATATTTTTATTTATGTTCCGGAAGACTATGAAAAGACTTCAAATCAGTATGATGTATACTATCATAAAAACGAAGAATCCATGATATATCTTACTCATGATTCGGTGAATAATGATATGGAGAATCTTTCATTGAATGTTCAGGCTGATTATGCAAAACAGACAGACAATTTTCAATTGAAAAAAAACTCCAAAGTATCTCAGCTGGGTACTGAACTGTGTGTAATGGAGTATGATTATGAGATAAAAACTTCTGCTGCCGTGTATAAAAAATCAGGGATGACGATTATTTGTATTGCAAACGGAAATGCATATTTTGTTACCTGTGTTTCTGATCAGGACAAATATGAACAGTACAGGGATGACTATGTCAGAACATATCAGACAATTTTGCCGTATTATAACAGCGATGATTCTTCAAAATCCTGAAATAAATATTATCTGAGAGACTTTCGTGATGAGAAAGTCTCTTTTTAGTTTACAGAAGAGGGGAGATTTAAAGCAGAATTTTGAAACAAAGACTGCAGCTGACGGCATCCTGATTTTCTTCAGAAATTTTTACTGATGACAGGGATAAATCGCATTTCATTTACTTTTTGGATGTAATTACATATTAGAAAGTGATTTTTAGTTGGTATTTGATAAAAATATTGATTGAATTTAGTTTATTTTTATTGTATAATAATTGTAAAAGCAATATTTGAACAGCCTGACATTAATTCTGGTTATTTTTTAGTGTTTTTGGTTTTTGTTTATGTTAAACTCTAAACAAAAACGCTGTGAGATTTTTCAGAAATATCAATGCTGTCAGGAAACATAATGAAAATTTCCCGAAAGGGTACAAAACAATAAGGAGCGTATCTGCATGGAAAACCAGAAAAACTATGATGTTGTTGACAATGTTGAAAAGCTGGAAAAAGCTCTGGCTGAAGTAAGGGCTGCACAAAAGGAATTTTCTACTTTTTCACAGGAAAAGGTAGATAAGATATTCAAGGCTGCAGCAGTTGCTGCGAACAGAATGAGAATTCCGCTTGCAAAGATGGCAGTCGAGGAAACCGGCATGGGTGTTGTTGAAGATAAGGTTATTAAAAACAACTATGCAGCCGAATATATTTACAATGCTTATAAAAATACAAAAACATGCGGTGTTATCGAGGAAGACAAAGAATTCGGAATAAAAAAGGTTGCTGAACCTATTGGTGTTATCGCTGCGGTTATTCCGACTACAAATCCGACTTCCACAGCTATTTTCAAAACAATGATCGCGCTTAAAACAAGAAACGGAATCATTATCAGTCCTCATCCGAGAGCAAAGAAAAGCACTATCGAGGCTGCAAAGGTAGTTCTGGAAGCTGCTGTTAAAGCAGGTGCTCCGGAAAATATCATCAGATGGATCGATATTCCTTCACTTGACATGACTACACTGGTAATGAAGGAAGCTGATATAATTCTTGCTACCGGCGGTCCCGGAATGGTTAAGTCAGCATATTCAAGCGGAAAGCCTGCACTTGGTGTCGGTGCCGGAAATACTCCTGCAATAATTGATGAATCTGCAGATATTCTTCTTGCTGTAAACTCAATAATTCATTCAAAGACTTTTGATAACGGTATGATCTGTGCTTCTGAACAGTCGGTAATCGTTAATAAAAATATATACAAACAGGTCAAAAAGGAATTCCATGACAGAGGCTGTTATTTTCTGAATCCTGAAGAAACCGAAAAGGTGAGAAAAACAATAATCATTAACGGTGCTCTCAACGCAAAGATAGTTGGTCAGAGAGCGGTAAAGATAGCAGAGCTTTCAGGTGTAACTGTTCCGGAAAAGACAAAGATCCTTATCGGTGAAGTTACAAGTGTTGATATTTCTGAAGAATTTGCTCATGAAAAGCTTTCACCTGTACTTGCCATGTACAAGGCAGAGGATTTTTCAGATGCACTTGCAAAGGCTGAGCAGCTCATCGCTGACGGCGGCTACGGACATACATCTTCTCTTTATATAAATACAGTAACCGAAACAGAAAAAATAGCAGAGTTCTATGAAAGAATGAAGACATGCCGTGTTCTTATCAACACACCTTCATCACACGGCGGTATCGGAGATCTTTACAACTTCAGACTTGCTCCGTCACTTACACTCGGATGCGGTTCATGGGGCGGAAACTCAGTTTCTGAAAACGTTGGCGTAAAGCACCTTCTCAATATAAAGACGGTTGCTGAAAGGAGAGAGAACATGCTTTGGTTCAGAGCACCTGAAAAGGTATATATCAAGAAGGGCTGCCTTCCGGTTGCTCTTGAAGAGCTTAAAAATGTAATGGACAAGAAGAGAGTCTTTATCGTAACAGACTCATTCCTTTTCCAGAACGGATATACAAAAGTTATTACAGACAAACTCGATGAAATGGGAATAGTACATACAACATTCTTTGATGTTGAATCAGATCCTTCACTTGCAAGTGCCAAGGAAGGTGCCAAAGCAATGGCTGATTTCAAGCCTGACTGCATAATTGCTGTCGGCGGCGGTTCAGCAATGGATGCCGGAAAGATCATGTGGGTTCTCTACGAACATCCTGAAGCAGACTTCATGGATATGGCAATGCGTTTCATCGATATCAGAAAGAGAGTATACACATTCCCTAAGATGGGCGAAAAAGCATACTTTATAGCAGTACCTACATCAGCAGGTACAGGTTCCGAAGTAACTCCATTTGCAGTTATCACAGACGAAAAGACAGGCGTTAAATATCCTCTTGCAGACTACGAACTACTTCCTAAGATGGCGATCGTTGATGCAGACATGATGATGAACGCTCCTAAGGGTCTTACAGCAGCATCAGGTATCGATGCAGTTTCACATTCACTTGAAGCATACGCATCAGTTATGGCAACAGACTATACAGACAGCCTTGCGCTCCGTTCACTCAAGATGGTATTTGAAAATCTTCCTGCTGCATATGACAACGGTCCGAACGAACCAAAAGCACGTGAAAAGATGGCAAATGCAGCAACAATGGCAGGTATGGCCTTTGCAAATGCATTCCTCGGCGTATGTCACTCAATGGCACACAAACTCGGCGCTTTCTGGCACATCCCTCACGGTGTCGCAAATGCCCTCATGCTTGAACAGGTAATGAGATTCAACTCATCCGAAGCACCTGTAAAGATGGGAACATTTTCACAGTACGATCATCCTCACACTCTTGAAAGATACGCAGAGATCGCAGATTACCTCGGCGTAAAAGGCAAAAACGACACAGAAAAACTCGAAGGTCTCATCCAGAAAGTAAACGACCTCAGAACAAAAATCGGCATCAAGCCTACAATAAAGGATTACGTTCCTGACGAGCAGGCATTCTTAGCCCGCCTCGACGAAATGTCAGAACAGGCCTTCGACGACCAGTGCACCGGCGCCAACCCAAGATACCCACTCATCAGCGAAATCAAACAAATGTACCTCAACGCCTACTACGGCAAAAACGACGAAGTCTGATCCTAAAATTTTCTCAAAAGTATTGCAGCAATGGTGCTGCGAAGGGCGAAGGTGCTGCGAAGGTGCAGGGCGACCGCAAAGCCCTGCAAACACCTAAGTGTAATCCAAATCAAAAATCATATCAAAGCAACTGAGAATATGCAATGCGAAGGTGCAGGGCGACCGCAAAGCCCTGCAATCACCTAAGCGCCCTCCAAAAACAAACCCTTTTTTCGAATAAAAATAAAATAAAAAATAAAAATTAAAATATTAAAAGGGAGGTATTATCCATGAACTACAACCTTGATAACGTAATAGCAGTCAGACCCCAGAAGAAAATCTACCGTGACGGTACAAACTCCATAAAGGTATTTGACGAAAACTATTCAAAAGCAGATATTCTAAACGAGGCATTGAACCAGGCGAGAGTAGAGGAAACCGGCCTTAACATGCCAAAGGTACGTGAAGTAACCATGATAGAAGGAAAATGGGCTATCATATCAGATTACATCGAAGGTACCACAATAGCAGAATTAATGGAAAAACACCCTGAAAAAATAGATGAATACCTTGAACTATTCGTAAACGTTCAGATGTCCATACATACAAACAAATGCCCTCTTCTCACCAAACTCAAAGACAAAATGAACAGAAAAATCTCATCCACATCCCTTGATGCAACCACAAGATACGAACTCCACACCAGACTTGAAAGCATGCCTAAACACAACAAGCTCTGTCACGGAGACCTTGACCCTTCAAATGTCATCATAGCAGGGGACGGCACACCGTACATAATAGACTGGGCTCATGCAACCCAGGGAAATGCAGCAGCAGATGCAGCAAGAACATATCTTCTTTTCTGTCTTGCAGGCAAGGACGAGCTCGCAGCCAAATACCTTGATCTTTACTGCAAAATGAGTGATACCGCAAAGCAGTACATTCAGAAATGGCTTCCGATAGTTGCAGCTTCACAGTCAGTAAAAGGCAAGCCTGAGGAAAAGGATCTTCTCTTCAAATGGGCAAGCGTAGTTGAATACGAATAATAATATATTAATAAGAGAATATAAAACACTCCGACCGGATAACAAAAATGTCATCCGGTCGGAGTATTTTTAATATAGAAAGTTTAAATTTAGAAAAAAGCTTATTTTGATGTCGGATCATAGATGATACCTGCAAATACAGGAGTTCCGTCATCGAGTAATGAAGGAATTGTCATTGAATAATTTTGCGGGTTTCCTTTGATCTCATTTAAAAATCTATAACGTTTGTAATTTCCGTCTGAGGTATTTAAATAACGAGAGTCGCTTTCCGCGATCGTTGCTTCCATACTATCTGATACATATTGCCCTTTTTCTTCGAATTTTTCAAAGGAGTAAGCTGATACTGATGACACAGCCGAGACAGAAATTGAAATTGCCATGACAGCTGAAAGTATTTTTTTTATTTTCATATAGTTTCAACCTTTTTTTGTAATATATTTTAAGAATATCAGTGTAAACAGACAGAGTAAAAAGCTGATTTTCGTAAGTTACATAATAAATACTTTTAAAAGCTTAAAAAGGCTACATAAAATTAAAAAATATGCCTTAAAGTTCTAAAATCTCTCTCTTTTTATTACAGACAGAAAAAATCACAGCTTTTTAAGGCTGTGATCTTTTCTAAAATTAAAAAGGAGAATAAAAATGAAAAATCATCTTATTTGAAAAGTGCTATAATGTCGGAAACGTTGATATATGTGTCCTGGTTGACATCATATGAATCATCAGCGTTTGTGCTCTGATATTCTATCAGATACTGTATGATGGCGTCCTTCAGATTGTTTCTGGTCTCCTCTGAAACATTGTCTGCAGGTGTCTCTTTTTTCTCAGTGGTTTCAGAAGCTGAAACTATGTTCTGTGAAGAAGAAACAGCAGCTGTTGTTTCTGAAAGAGGAGCTTCGGTTACAGGAGCACTTTCAGCCTTTGGAGCTTCGGTGACAGTAACTTCATATTCGGCACTCATACCGTTATATGTGATCTTTACGGAAGTTTTTCCCGCTTTGTTGAAATCATAGTAAACTCTGAGCTTTGACATATCCGGATCAGATATTTCCTCACCGTTAAAGAAGAATTGTATTCCTGTAAGATCCGGAAAATCAGTTGTCAGATAACTTTTTCTGGTGTTTTGGGTATCAATCTGAAAACCGGCTTTTTTCTCACGGATAAAAGTGCTTATCCCTGAAACACCTGTGAGCCTTCCGAGCTTCCAGAGCTGAGATTTTTCTCCGGTGTATGCGATCATTTCAATTTCACCTGTATCGCTGTTTACACTCATAACATTGTTTTCATTTTCTATATCAACGATCGTGTATTCTGTATCTGATTCGCGGTATACTACCCATTCAGAGGATGTACCATTATCATTTGAAAGAACCACATCGTTTGATTTTCTTGTAAGAGCTTTGTCATCAGTTAAAGAATATATTCTGTAGGAACCGTTTTTCGTCATTTCAAATCTGAAATTCTGAAAAGCTGTTCTGGTTTTCAGAATATCTATTGAAACACTGCTGCTGCCGGTGTTTGTCAGGATCCTGTCCGATTCTGCGGATTTGATCCTGTAGGCATCACCGTAGTTCCTGCCTGAAGTTTCATCCGGATAGATATATCCGAGAAATCTGTATTTTGACATGTGATCCGAACTGTCGCTCTGAAATGTGTATGTTATGAACATTTCGCCGCCCCACTGGGATTCGGATACTGTGATGCTGCTTTTATCTGCTGATACTTTTTCGACAACAGCAACGTGACCGTTTACTGCATCGTTTTTGTCCCAGCAGGCAACAGCGCCAAGCTTTGGAACACAGCCGTAGGAATAGATCTTGTTTGTACTGTTGTAAGTATACCATCTGCCTGCGTTGTCAGTTGAAAGCTTCGGTTTTTGTCCTGTCAGTTCAAATATGCGTCCCCACGCATAAGCTGTACAGTTCGGCATTCCGTAGCCAATTTTGAACAGACGGTTTTCATCACTGAAATAGTATTGATATTCAGGCTCTTCCGGATCTTCCTTTGGAGCAGTTAGTCTCGGTATGTACTCATCTGCAGAAAAAGCGGATATCCGAAAGTCCCCCATGCCTGAAAATACCATACCTGCTGCTAATCCCAAGGATAAAGCAGCGTTAAATATTTTTTTTCGCATCAGGATTTTCCCCCCGGTATAACAAATGTATTAATCCCTAAACCCTTTAGCTGATATCTATATTATATTACAAAACAATTAAAATGTCAAGTAACTTGTAACAATGTAGAAAACTTTTGTTAATAATGTATAATGAATTGTGTAAAAAATGTAACCGGTACAGTCTTTAAAAATCCGGTTATGTGCCATATGGCGGATAACCAAAATGAGAGCTGTGTGAAAATATCTGCGGAATTATTGACATATCATGGGGTTGTACTTATAATTATTTATAGTGGTTGATTTTAATTATAAGGAACGTGATTATTTTGAAAAAAATCAGTATATTATTGATAAGTATTATATTGGCAGCTTCTTTTTCCGGATGTGACAAAAAAGACGGACAGAAAAACGGAAGCAGTTCCGGAACTTCAGGAAATGTATCTGTAACAGAGGAAGCAGAGGACGATGATACTTCTCATGAGGACGGTTATATCAGTGAGAAAAGAAAAAATACAGATTATGAAAGCTTAAAAAAGGATGCTCTGGCTCTGATAAACGATTATTACAGCGGTATGGAAAAAGAGAATTATGACAAGTTTATCGGAGTTTTCCCGGACTTCTATCAGAAGGCTTTTGAGGATGAAACGAAAAATGAATTCAATCAGACAAATGATGAATGCATCACTGAGATGCATGACGGCTTTGAAATAACTTACGGTGAGGATTTTTACATCGTTCCGGAAATAATAGATTCCGGTATCCTTCAGCTTGATGATGCATCGCTTAAGGAACTCAATACAATGATAGCAGATACATTTGATGTAAATGTAAATGTAACGGATGCATATTCTGTAAACTTCCAGCAGATAACCAGAGGCTCAAAGAACAGAGACAGTAATCCTATGGAATTTCTGATGATAAAAATTGATGACAAATTCTATCTTTATGATAACTGGTACACTGAAAAGAAGGGTGTCTGAGTGAAAAAATAAAATGCAACCTGTGGTTGCGAAAAAATATTTTTAAAAATGCAACCGGAATGTATAGAACTCTTTTGATGCGGATGCTATAATGAAACTGTGATCAAAAGAAAGATCAAATAAATAAAGAAACGGAGAATTTAAGATGACGCTTGAAATTGCAGAGAAGCTTAAAATGCTTAGAAAGAAAAACGGTCTTTCCCAGGAGGAGCTTGCCGAAAAGCTTGGTGTCAGCCGTCAGGCTGTTTCAAAATGGGAACGTGCAGAAGCATCACCTGATACAGAAAACCTTATAATGATAGCAAATATTTACGGTATTTCACTTGACCATCTGTTTGGGATAAATGCCGAAAATACTGTTACTCAGATCTTAAGCGACAGTACAGATCATATGGAAAAAAAAAGAGGAGTCGTAAGTCTGAGAAAAGATGATGACAGCGCTGATTCGATAAGAATGACATATCCGGAAAATTCATTAAGAGAGGAGATATATCCTCAAAGCATTCCGGAGCCTGATGCAGTTCAGTCACAGCCTGAGCCCGGCATGGCAGGAAGCAATAACAACAGCATACCTTATCAGGACAATTCATACAGTTTTTCACAGACTCAGTATACAAGCTGCGGAAATATGAACTATATGCAGAACGTTAATTATCAGGATAACGATGATTTCGGAATGGATGAAGAGCTTCACAAGTCTCTTTTAAAATTTCCTTTTCCGTGTGCGGCACTTATTCTGTTTTTCATTGCAGGCGGTCTTTTTAATCTGTGGCATCCGGCATGGATGGTATTTCTGTTAATACCGATGTACTATACAACGATCGAAGCAGTCTACAAGAAGGATCTGAATATTTTCTGTTATCCTGTATTTATTACGATAGTATATCTCTTAGCGGGATTTTACCTGAATCTGTGGCATCCGGGATGGCTTCTGTTTCCAACCATTCCTTTATATTACTGGGGAATAAATACTTATTTGCCAAAACCTAAAAAAAGAAAGAACAAAAAGAAAAACAACGGACAATACTATTATTAAAAAACTTCTATTAAAAAACTTCACCCGGATGACTATTGATGTCATCCGGGTGAAGTTTTTTTAATATAGAAAGTTTAGTTTAGAAAAAAGCTTATTTTGATGTCGGATCGTTGAGGATTCCGGCAAAGACAGGAGTTCCTGCACTGTCTGAAACATAGTAGAAGAAAGGTCTGTCACAGTAGAAGTAAACAGGTTCGTTTTCAGGAGGTGCTGCACATCCGGCCAGCATCTGTATCAGTGTGTATGCTGCAGCCTCACAGCCTTTCTCATCAATTTTGAGAGTTGCTTCGTGGACGATCTTGTTTATGTATTCACTGGGATACTTGTTTCTGATAACGGCATTTGTGAAATCACCTGCTGCAGGGCTGAAAGCATCAGAAATTCCCAGTTCCTTGAATGTGTCTACGAGATCGTAGCTTGAAGAAACATCAAATTTTGGAACTTTGAAGTAAACTTTTCTTGTCTGATAGTCAAGGTCGTCAGAAGTGAATTCCTTTACGGTTTCAGGATCATTCAACAATTCGCTTATATCTGTTCCTTCATCAGGCAGGATAAAGTTCATCTGATAGTTGTTTTCCATTTTCTTTGTATATTTCATGTAGTTATCAGCAAATCCGACTGTTCCGTCATCATCAAGTTCATTAAGAAAATCTGTTTCAACGTCTGTTTTACTGTCAATATGGAATGTATCAGTTTTTGCAGTACTGAATTCGTTTATCCAGCTGCTCTTGAAAGCTATGGTATTTATAATATCCATAATTTCAGTATCGGGATCTTCTATTATTATCTTAGGAGAGAATTTTCCGTCTGTGTTTTTATTTATCCATGAAGAGATCTCATCTGGTACATTTTCATCGAAGAAATCCTTTTTAAATGAAACTGCAAAATATTTTTTAGCAAGGATATCAAGTGCATCTTTTTTGAAATCGAACTGAGGGGAGTTGAGCCATAATGAATTTGCTATCTGACAGTATGAGCTGTATTCGTTCAGGTACAGATCTTTGAAAAGTGTGTTGTTCTGTTCTCTGAGAGATTCAATATCCTCTGATTTTAAAACGTCAAGCATTTCTTTCTGTGTATTTCCGTTAGCACATTCTGCAGCCATGGACATAGCCATGTAGATACTTGCAGGTGAGCATACAGGATTTGTATTTTTCTTATCATTGTCTGATTTTAAAAGAAAATCATCAATTGTGTTTTCATAAAAGTCAATATATTCGCTGACACTTTCCTGACCTACCGGTTCACGCTCCATATTTCTGAGGTTCGGAGCACTTTCGGCATCAACCGTTGAAGCACCCACATTTCCGCCGTGAACTTCAGAAAGATTTTCCTTGAGCTTTATGACATCCAGAATATTGATCTCGCTGTCATAGTTCATGTCATGAGCCAGTTTTTCATATTCAGTTTCATATTCTCCGAGTGCAGCCCATTCATCCATCAGATAGTCAAAGTCTCTGAAATCTGAAATTCTGTCGTTGTTAAGATCCCCGATGATCTGATACTGGATATTATTTTCTATTGCATAGCTTTCAGCATATGTTTTCGGATAACACTGGATACACGATAAATTGTGTGATTCCATGTCAGACAGATCTCTGACTGATTCCGGTGCAACAAGTACTGAACATGTTAAATATCCTTTTATAAATGATATTCCCGGTGAGAGAATGCAGATATCAGGAAGATGTGTTGCATTAACCAGACCGTCGATCTCTGTTCCGTCTTCCGTCACAGACGGAATGGTTATTGAATAATCACTATTGTCTCCCCAAACATCTGTCAGAGCAGTCGGATATTTTCCGCCGCTTTCAGATGAATACATATAACAATCGCTCATTTCCACAAGCTTTGCTTCAATATCTTCGGAAATATAGTCCTTTTTATTACTGTAATATCTGTCATCATAGTAAAAATATGCTGATGCCGATGAAATCGATGAAAGTACAATCGACATAGCACATACAGCCGACAAAATTTTTTTAATTTTCATATTTTTTCCTCCCATTTTTACAATATATCAGTCAGTATTCAATTAATGAACCGTATAACTAATATATATACTTCCCATCTCATAAAAATGTTTCAAAAAACAAAAATTTTTTTCAAAATTGCGAAGGTGCAGGGCGACCGCAAAGCCCTGCAAATACCTAAGCGCTCTCCCAAAAAAAAATCATATTCAAGTAACTGAGAATGTGCATTGCGAAGGAGCAGGGCGATCGCAAAGCCCTGCAAACCCAAAACATCCCCCAACCCAAAATTCAGGCCGGGGGACAAAAATAATTATAATAACAAAAAACCCTTTTGCAAATAATAAAAAATCAAGCTTTGAAGAGACATCTCAGGAAATTGTAGAATGAAGGCTGAACGGAAGAATCACCATGTCCGCCCTGTCCGACCTGGAAGAATATATGATCAATTCCGTTTTTAGTCAGAGCCTCCTCATATGATGCAGGACTGTTAAATACAACAGTATCATTTCCGCCCGCAGTAACCATAAGCATATACGGCATGTCATATGCAGGCTTTACCTTGTCCTGGGAGAGATTTCCCGGTATCATACCCGGTGCAGGACAGATACCGTCAACGTATCCGAACGCATCACTTCTTGAAAGACCGATAATAAGAGCCTCTTTTCCTCCCATTGAGAATCCGCAGATAGCCGTGTTGTCACGTCCTGTCTTTACAGGGAATGTCTTTTCAATATACGGCATAAGGTCTGTAAACAGATCATTTATAAAGTTGTCATAAGCAGCGCTGTTTGTGTCATCCATACCTGTAACTTTTTCAAGAGTTTTGCTTGTAAAGATATACGGGAATACAATGATCATTTCCTCAACATCACCTGAAGCCATGAGGTTTCCGTACATATTCTGAGCCTTGCTCATATTTACTAAGCTGTCCTCATCCTCATAGTATCCGTGCATAGCATACAGAACAGGATATTCCTTGCTTTCATCGTAGTTAGGCGGAAAGAGAACATTGACATTTGTATTTCTTCCTCTGGTAGTTGAGAAGTACTGATATTTCTTGACGGTTCCGTATGTAACTCCGTTTTTCTTGTCAGTGATTCCGGCAGGACAGTACTCAACAAATTTGCTCTTCCATTCATTCATAAATTCCTTAGGATCAGAAGTTTCTTTTACCGGACCTTCCCAGACATCTGACTTTTCAAATTTTTCTATTTTTCCGAATAAATAATCCGTAAGCATGCTTACGTCCTTGTAGTTGATAAGACCGCTCTGATTTACGTCAGCCTGCTTTGAAGCTGTGCTGTCAGATAAGGATGTTTCATCAAGAGCTCCCGACATCATAAGGCACAGGTC
Source organism: Oscillospiraceae bacterium (assembly GCA_045628605.1). Classification (GTDB taxonomy): domain Bacteria; phylum Bacillota; class Clostridia; order Oscillospirales; family Ruminococcaceae; genus HUN007. The sequence goes on along the minus strand of JAZQPR010000147.1, from coordinate 1,477 downwards.
AGCAATGTTTATTTCGCCGTCCAGATTTACGTCACCTCTTGAGGGCTTGCTTGTCATTTTTATTTCTGTTCCTGCCTTTGCAGCAGTAAATTCGTCAGCATAAAAATCCATTGTGCCGTCTATAGTTTCAAGAATTATCTGAAGATCGGTAGCATCTGAAGGGATCGTGTAGTTTGTATTTGCTATCTGGATATATTCATCCGGTGTATTTTCGACAGAAGCGATCTTGTCATAAGCAGTTGTGCCGCTGCCGTCCTTGTACTGAAGAGTCATTTTGAATTCGCAGCTTTTGGATGACATCATGGCAGCACTGAAGCTGTATTCGTTTCCTGCCTTGAAGTCACTTCCGAGAGATTTGGTAATTCCGTTCCATTCGGCTGTTCTTCCTGTTACAAAGTATGCCTTGTCGCCTGAAAAAGCATTTGAAGACTTAAGTGAAGCCGAGCATCCGCCTCTTGCTTCCCAGCTTCCGCCGGATGATTCAAAGTCATCATGGATAAGTATGTCATCTGCGGCAAAAGAAAGCTGTCCCGGGGCTGATGACAGAGCGCCTGATACTAAAGTCATGCACACTATGGCGGTGCATATTCGTTTGATGTTTTTATTCATATTAAAATCCTCCGCTGTTTTAATATATAAAATAGTGTGAAAGGAGTAAGATGTATATTTATCCGCATTAAATAGACAATCTTACAAAATATCTGACAAATTAACATTACTTCTTTGACTATTTGTAATAAAACAACAAAAAAATAAAATTAACTATCCAATTTTAATTATAAATAACTAAAAATATCTCTTCAACTGATTTTCTGAAGAAATAGTGGATAAAATGAATATGTTTTTTGTGTGATGTAAGTTAGAAATTATTATCTCAAATTTCACTCATAAATATATTTTTCAGCTTCAGGACTAATGATGAACAAAGAAATATTGATTTAAACTGAAACCTTTTTAAAAATCCCCGGTCTTTATTACCAGAAGGGAAAAAACAAAGAAAATAAAAATAAAAAAACTGAAACCTTTTTAGAAACCTCCGGTCTTTATTATCAGAAGGGAAAAAACAAAGATAATAAAAAAATATAAAAACTGAAACCTTTTTAAAAACCGCCGGTCTTTATTATCAGAAAAGAAAAAAACACAAAGGAGCAATGCTTTATGAAAAAAAGAATAGTAATTTTTGCACTGGCTGTCGGAATGCTTGCCTCATTTACAGGATGTCAGGAACTTGATGACGGAATAAATATTTCCATACAGTCAGAAAAACAGACAACGCAGGAAAAGAAAGAAACCGAAGAAACAGATAAAAATGAAAGAACAGAAGAAGTAAATATAATGTTGTCGAGCAAATTGTCTGCGGAAGAGTCAGTCACATTAAATGCGGATGATATTTCAGCGTAGAATTTGACGAGCTAACTATTTGAGGAAAGCTGAGCAAAATAAATGCGGTATACAAAAAGTAAAACAGAGACCATCC
>JAZQPR010000146.1:0-5020 GCA_045628605.1 Oscillospiraceae bacterium | reverse complement strand
ATATGTATTTGAATTGCAGAGTGAAGATACCTGAGGCTACAGGTAAGATAACAATAAAGAATATTGGCGGTACTTCATACGTCTATTATGAGTACGCAAGAGTGTATAATAAAACCAAGAAATATAATTCTCCCAAGAGGACTTGCATAGGAAAAAGAGACAAGGAACAGATAAATTACTTTTATCCAAACGAAAAATTTCTGAAATTTTTTCCGAAGGAAATGCTGCCGACAGAAGTGGAAGGTCAGCATAGAAGCGGATGCCTGCATATAGGAGCATATATCGTAATTCGAAAAATAATATCAGATTATCATTTGGATGAGATGCTGGCAAGAATTATCGGAAATGACGCAGGACTCTTTCTTGATCTCGCGGCATATTCAATTATCACAGAAGATAATGCCGGCCAGTACTATCCAGATTATGCGTATAACCATGCTCTGTTTACGAACGACATGAAAATGTTCAGCGATTCTAAGGTTTCAGATTTTCTAAGGAAAGTAACGGTTGATCAAAGAATTCAGTTTTTAAATGAATGGAATTCAAAAAGAGATCATCGTGAAAAAATTTACATTTCCTATGACTCAACAAACAAAATGAGTCAGGCAGGAGATATAAATTTAATAGAAGTCGGACATGCCAAGGAGGGCGTAGAAACTAATATTTTCAATTATTCAATGGCATATGATCGTAACAACAGAGAACCATTGTTCTATGAGACATATCCCGGAAGTGTAGTTGATGTATCACAGCTTCAGTACACGCTCAAAAAGGCAAAAGGTTATGGCTATGAGCATATTGGATTTATTCTTGACAGAGGATATTTTTGTAAGGATAATATAAGCTTCATGGATGAGAATGGCTATGATTTTGTTATCATGGTTAAAGGAATGAAAAGCTTTGTCAGTGAGTTAGTGCTGGAAGTTCAGGGTACATTTGAAAACGAGAGAAAAAATAGTATAAGGACATATAAAGTCAGCGGAACAACGATCAAGCGAAAGCTGTTTGCAACAGATAAAAAAGAACGATATTTTCATATATACTATGATGATGGAAAAAAAGCTTCCGAACGTGAAAAATTCGAAAGCAAAATAGATCGTATGAGTAAAAAGCTAAAGGAATGTATGGGAGAACCAATACATCCAGGTGGCGAATACAAGAAATATTTCGATTTAGTATTCCGGCATGAAGGTCAGGATGACGAGAAATTTATGAGTGGAATAGAAAAGGAAGAACAGATTAACAGAGAAATTAAATTATGCGGATATTTTGTAATAGTAACATCAAGTAAAATGACAGCTGAAGATGCACTGAACCTGTACAAAAGCAGAGATGGTTCTGAAAAGACATTTAGAGAAGATAAGTCATATCTTGGAGCAAGCTGTGAAAGAGTATACTCAAATGAAGCGCTGGAGACAAAGATGTTCATAGGTTTTGTAGCTACAATAATTCGAAGCAGGATGTATACACTTCTCAAGGATGAAATGGGAAGAATAGATAAAAAGCAGAACTTCATGACTGTTCCGGCAGCATTGAAAGAGCTGGAGAAGATAGAAATGCTGAGAGGAGCAGACGGCGAATACATTCTTGACTATGCTGTAACCGCAACACAAAAAGCGATACTAAAAGCTTTTGATATGGGTGCTGAAAATGTCCACAAACAAGCAAGAGAGATAGGCTCAGATCTTTTAAGAATAGCAATGGAATCTACGACATGTATAGGAGATGAATAAAAATGGCCAGAACAGTAATAACGATAGATGAGAAGATTGAAAAGGCTGAAGCTGCAGTAGTAGCTGCGAAGAAAAAGTATGATTCAGCTCTTGACGAACTTGAGAAACTACTGACAAAGAGGAAACAGATTCAAGATAAAAAAATACTCGAAGCGTATCATTCGAGTGACAGATCATTAGATGAAATACTATCTTTTCTGAATGGAGGCAACGAGTAATATTATGGAAGGATTATTTGGTATTTACGCAGATTTCTTTGAAGTTATGTCTGATGTGAAAACAGGAATTATGCAGTTGGAAACGGTCAGACTAAACGGAAAAAAACATAAAGCAAATCGCTGCATAGAGATGGCAATTCAAGAAATGAGAAGAGCAGTTTCGTATATGTCAGATGCTGAATTTGAGATAACTACATCCCCGTTAGATATGAGTGAGGGTTAAAATTTAGAGGAAGTTAAGGTGTAATCATTTTTCAGTATCGACAGAGTATCATCTGAAAATTCGTTTCCCTGAGAGTTAAGCCATAATGAATAAGCTGATCTGCAGTAACTGCTGTTTTCATCCATGAATATGCCTTTGAAAAGTTCAGAGTTTGTCTTTTTAAGTGATGAAATGCTGTCAGTTTCGAGCACTTTTAAAATTTCATTCTGAGTATTGCTGTTTGCGCATTCTGCTGTAATAGACATTGCGGTATATATGCTTGCAGGTGAGCAGACAGGGTTGATATTTGGTTTATTGTCATCTATCGGGGCTGAATAAAGAAGAAAATCATCAACATTATTTTCAAAAAATGTCAGATAATCTTTGACGTCACTTTTTGCAGATCCTGTGTTTCCGGAATTGTCAGTATCGTTTTTGATCTTTCCGAGATATGGGACGTTCGGATCTTTGGAAAGATACTGTTTAAAATACGGCAGGTCAGCCAGATCGACTGTATCATCTGCATTTACGTCAGCCGCATCAAAATTTTTCATATTGGTTTTGTCTTTGTCGAGAAGAAAAACACTCAGAATTGTCAGATCCGTAAGCTCTGCTTTTCCGTTGCAGTCGATGTCACCTATTACAAATTCACTGCTTTCCGTGTCTTTAATATCATTTCCCCGGGCAAACGCTGTATTTATATATTTTTCTGTGTTGAGATCAGCTGCAGCGGTCATTCCGAAAAACAGAGAAACCGCCAGTATTCCTGTGATTATTTTTTTAGTTTTTATTTTCATGTTGAAATCCTCCTTTTGGTTTTAACTGATCAGTATTTACTATATATACTTTCAAGGTCAAATAAAAGCTACATATTTTTGCTTTTTTATAAATATTTTTCTGAAAAATAAGACTTCAGGATGTGCTGTTTGATCCGAAGCAATTGTAAAATATTTTACGGATGATGATTTTAACCTTTAAAATGATAATTGTTGAATATGATCATTAACTATGATATACTAAAAATATATTGAAGGTGCGATTTGAAAAACAGTTTCTTTTTCAGTCGGGGCTTGCAGTGTGACTAAGCTTATGGAGGAAATGATCATGTCATTGAAAGTACTGAATATACACGGGTATCACGGTGATGCTGAAAACAGTCTTTATCATGCATTTAAAGCTAACAGCATAGATATAGGAGGACCGGCGATCGATTATGACAGTATTGATCCTTTGAAATTATTTGATTTGCTGTGCAGAGAATTTGAGGACGGAGGATATACAGCAGTATGCGGTACGAGCTTCGGAGGATTTTTTGCAATGGCGGTTTCTGCAAAATATTCTGTTCCGGTGCTGCTAATAAATCCGGCTTCTGTTCCGGGTGTCATTCTCCCTCAGCTTGGGTATTCAAGAGAGCAGGGAGTACGTGAACTCTGCAGTATAGAATATACTTATTTCAAAGATCTGGATCTGAGTCTGGTTTCGACTGTTATAGGACTTGACGATGAAGTTATAGCTCCTGAATTTCGTGCATTTACAAAAGCTCTTCTGAAAAATGAAAGATTTTACGAGATCGAAGGCGGAAAACACAGCGGTTATACTCTTCCGCTTGAAGATGTGATCAGAAACCTGAAAACATGGTTTGAAACCGGGCGATAATAAAAAAAGTGAATATCTACAAAATATGATTAAAATTTAAAATAACAAAATAATCAGAGCTGCACATGAATTATCAGTTTCATGTACAGCTCTGATTTTACTCTGTATAGATATTATCATTTGGATCTTCCGGACATCCGCTTATTGTATTAAATCTGTATTCACAGTCCTTTTTACCGCCCGGAACTGTCTCCTTTGAAATCTTTTTTTTAGTATAAAAGAAAAAATAGAATCTGTCAATATACTATCAGATATTTTAATTACAAAAATATAGTATTCAGGCTTCAAAAATGTTATAATACATATACTGCATGTAAACAGTTTAAATTACAAAAAAGATTTTTGTTTAACGAAATTTAGAAAAAATTAAAGGAGATGACTTTATGGATTATACGATAAGAAAATTAAAGCAGGAAGAAGTTAAGGTACTTGACAGATTTCTATATGAAGCAATATTTATACCCGAGGGTATAGAACCGCCGCCGATGGAGATCATAAATCGCCCTGAACTGCAGGTGTATGTTGAAGAATTTGGCAGACGACGCGGTGACATTTGCTTTGTTTCCGAGACAGACGGTAAAATAACCGGTGCAGTATGGGTCCGCATAATGAACGACTATGGTCATGTAGATGACGAAACACCTTCATTTGCAATTTCTTTATTAAAGGAATACCGTGGACAGGGAATTGGAACAGAGCTTATGAAAAGGATGCTGGATGAACTTAAGGCGAGCGGATACAAGCAGGCTTCGCTTGCAGTACAGAAGCAGAATTATGCTGTAAAGATGTATAAAAAAGTCGGATTTATGATCGTTGATGAAAATGAAGAAGAATATATCATGGTTTGTAGATTAGGCTGATATTTCAAGGGGGAAGATAAAATGAAAAGATATATAAGCGACTATCATCTTGGTCACTCAAACAATGTTGGGTGCATGATGAAGTATATGGATTATACGCCGAGGACGCTGAAGGAGATAAGGGAGAGGGCAGGGGGATTTGAATAGATATTCACTTGAAAAATATAGATTAATTATATACTCAAACTTCGCACATAAAAAATCAATGTGTGTTTTAATAATATAATAGTAAGAACTGTAAAGGTAACTGTGTTAATAAGCTGTTAGGTTCAGAAATTCGAGAGGGAAACCCGGAAGGAGGGGAAAAGAAAAAAATCGCAAAAAGCCGGCATTTTCCCCTCCTTATGGGTT
>JAZQPR010000145.1:0-29318 GCA_045628605.1 Oscillospiraceae bacterium | reverse complement strand
GATGTACAGGCTAAAACTCTTTTAAAATACAGAACGATCATCGCTCATATTTTAAAGGGATGCGTAAAAGAATTTGAAAATATCGATGTAAATGATATTAAGGAAAAGTACATTCAGAAGGAAGATTTTGACGAAAGCCGTGAGCTTCGCGGGTCTGAAGGTTCCTGTAAGCCTGAAAAAATAAACGGTCAAAGTAACGAAAGTGCGATCGCCGGTGAAGGAACCGTCTTTTTTGATCTTGTTTTTTATGCTTACCTTCCGAATGAAACCACTCTTACAAAATTCATCATAAACCTTGAGCCTCAGAATAGATTCAACCCGGGATATCCACTTGTAAAACGAGGTTTTTATTACGATGCAAGACTTATATCATCACAGTACGGTACTGAATTTAAAGGTTCTGACTATGGTGATATCAAAAAGGTTATTTCAATATGGATATGCATTAATCCGGCCAATGACTACAAAGATTCGATGAACAGATACCGCATAACTGAGGAAAACGTTGTAGGAAACGTCAGACTAAAAAACAGCGACTATGATGTTATGGAAGTCATTATGATCTGTCTTCACAGGAACTATGACTCTGACAACAATCATAACAGACTTATAAACATGCTCTCAGTTCTCTTTGCGCCGGATCTTGAAAACGATAAAAAACAGGAAATTCTCGAAAATGAATATGACATTGAACTTACGGCTGAATACAGAAAGGCGATGAGTGACGTGGGTGCAAATTTATTTGAATTTTATATAGATGTTGCTGAGGAAAAAGGATTTAACAGAGGTCTGGAACAAGGCAGGGAGCTGGGCATGGGGCAAGGCATTGAAAAAGGCATCGAAAAGGGCATCGAAAAGGGCAAAATTCAAGAAAAAGAACAAATTGTCAGAAATATGATAGCCAAAGGTGCTTCTGATGAAATGATACTGGACTTCACACAAATTTCTGAAGATGAACTTGAAAAGATAAAAAACAGGCAATAAAATAAATCAGCATATCCTGATCCAACGTATTTACGTGAAAAGGATATGCTGATTTTATTTTGCCGCAGGAGTTTGTATTCAAAAAAAATTATTTTTAAAATGCATGAATCTTCAAAATTTTTTTATTTTCCTCAAACATTTTGTAAGTATATTATTAACACGGAGATAAAACTAAAAAAATCGTAAAATTTTTTTAAAAAAATTATTATTAGAACTATACATTAATAAAAAAATATATTATAATAATAACATGTAGGGTTTTTGCACCCTTAATCTTTTTAATAAAGAAAGGATCATCCTATGAATAAAGTAAAGGTAGTGATATGCGGAAAAGAATATTGTCTGCATACTGAAGAAGAACCGACATATATTTACGCTCTTGCAAGAAAGCTTGAAAAGCGAATTGCTGAGCTGGTCGGCAACAATACAAACATTTCTGTGTACTCAGCATCAGTAATGATCGCTCTTACAGCACTTGACGACATAAATAAAGCAAATGAGGATATGGACAATCTCCGAGTTCAGATAAAAGAATACGTTGACGAAGCAGCTCAGGCAAGAGCTGAACGTGATGCTGCACTCAAGGAGATCGAAGAACTGAAAGAGCAGCTTAAAAGCTGCGAAAAATGATGACAGAACTTCTTGCACCCGCCGGAAATATTGAATCGCTGACAGCGGCTCTCAGATGCGGAGCTGATGCGGTTTATATTGGTCCGAAAAACTACTCGGCAAGACAAAATGCATCAAATTTTGATATAGATGAAATCAAAGAAGCGTCAAAGCTGTGTCACCTGTACAACGCAAAGCTCTATCTTGCAGTAAATACACTGATACTTGACAGTCAGCTTGACGACTTTATTTCTGATATAAAAAAATACGCGCAGTGCTCCCCTGACGCTTTTATAGTACAGGATCCGGGTGCTGCATATATTATAAAAAATACCCTTCCTGATATGAAAATACATGCGTCAACTCAGATGACGATCCATACGCCTTTCGGTGCAAAGTTTGCAGAAAGTCTCGGATTTTCAAGAGTTGTAATTTCAAGAGAAGCGTCACGTGAAATGATAAATGACATCTCTTCTCTCGGAATAGAAACCGAAGTATTTGTTCACGGTGCTCTTTGCATGTCTGTATCAGGACAGTGCTATATGTCGGCGATGATAGGTTCAAGAAGTGCCAACCGCGGATTATGCGCACAGAGCTGCCGTCTTCCCTTTTCATCCCGAGGAAGCATGAATGACCACTGCCTTTCATTAAAAGATCTTGCACTTGCAAACCATATAGATGAACTTAGAAAAGCCGGCGTTTCTTCACTAAAAATAGAAGGTCGCATGAAACGTCCGGAATATGTTGCATGTGCAGTAACGGCATACCGAAATGCACTCGACGGTATACCTTTTGATATGGATACTCTGAAGGCTGCTTTTTCAAGAAGCGGATTTACAGACGGGTATTTCATTTCAAAAAAAGAAAATATGTTCGGAATGCGTGAAAAAGACGATGTTCTTTCAACTGCTTCAGTTCTGCCTGAACTGAAAAAGCTGTATCAGAAAGAACGAAAAGTATCCGGACTTTCATATAAAGTAAAAATAAAGCAAAATGAACCAATTGAAATTACTGCCGAAGATGACGAAGGATTTACTGCGTCATGCAGAGGCATGATCTCCGAAGCTGCAATCAACAAACCGACAGACAGGGAAATCGTTGAAAATCAGCTTTCGAAGCTCGGACAAACAATTTACGAATTTAAAAAAGCCGATATTGAAATTGATGACGGGCTTTCAGTACCTGCATCAGAAATTAACAGACTGAGACGTGAAGCAGTTGAAGAGCTTTACCTACAGAGAACATCATCTCAGATTTATAAACCTGACAACATTTTTTCAAAAAATAATTTTCTTATAAAAAGCTCTGCATCCGGCATCAGACCAAAGCTGAGAATAAGGATCGAAAACGCAGATATTATTAAATATACAGACGATATTTTAAAAGCTGCTGACAAGCTCATCATTCCGATTAAGCTTGTATCTGAAAATATTGATGAGCTCTTAAAATATACAGATTCTGTTATCATCGAACCGCCGAGATTTATTTTGGACGAACAGAAATGCCTTGAAAAACTTAAAGAACTTAAAAATAAAGGCTTTTCGCATCTGATGTGCACCAACGTCTCATATATTTCATCAGGAATTGAATGCGGTTTTGAACTTCACGGTGACTTCGGACTGAACATCACCAACTCAGCCTCTATGAAGATTTTCTCAGAAAAGGGTCTGAAGGATGCGGTCGTATCATTTGAACCCAAGCTCTCTTCATCATCAAGACTGTCACGTCATCTGCCTTTCGGAATGATCGCATACGGAAAACTTCCGCTCATGCTTACTTTAAACTGCCCGATAAAAAATCAGACAGGCTGCAAATCATGCAGACACATTATTACAGACAGAACCGGAAGAGACTTTACAGTCAGATGTACAAACGGGTATACTGAGATCTTCAATCCTGACAAATTATATCTTGCTGACAAGCTCTCTGAACTCAGCTGTTTCGACTTTATTGAGCTTTACTTTACAGATGAAACGCCCGAACAGACAAGAAAAACAATAAATGACTATATTAAAGGCGTAAATTCGGCGCCTCCGGGAATAACACGCGGCTTATATTACAGAGGAATAAAATAACGGGAAAGGAAATATTGAGATGAAATTCAACAAAAAAAGTTTTGTATTTGTCGTATTGATGATCAGTGCTGTACTGATCGGAGGCTATCTGGGAACACACACATCAAGCGCTCTCCTTTCATATTCAAAATCATTCGGATTCAGTACGCCTATGACTCTTGATCTGATGATCATTACACTCACACTTGGTTTTACTTTTGATATCAGCATCGCCCAGGTAATCAGTATTATCATGGGAATAGTAATTTATGCACTTTTTTCTAAATATATTGACTGATAATTTCGGACCGATCGAAAATCATTCTTTAACAGCATAATCTTATCTGCTGATCTTTTTTTCACATCTCTGCTTCCAATAGGCAGAGACGATACAGAGATTTACTTTTGTCATTTTTATAATTCTTTCAAAGCTCTGCGTTGTTATAATATTTTTTCACCCTGTAGCAATGATCATGGTACAGGGAATTCTCTGTGTCGTTCTTTTTATTTTCTATTTCACTTAAAAAAAGGAGAATTTTTGATGTTCACAAAGGATATCGGCATAGATCTGGGTACCGCCAACACCCTTGTATATATGAAAGGCAAAGGAATCATTATCCGTGAACCGTCTGTTGTTGCTGTAAACACACGTGATGACAAGGCAAGCTACGTAGGAAGAGAAGCCAAGGAGATCATAGGCAAGACTCCGGGATCCATCATAGCAGTAAGACCTTTAAAAAGCGGTGTTATCGCAGACTTCAACATTACGACCACGATGCTCTCCGAATTTATAAAGAAAGCACTCAAAGGTACTTTGGCAACAAAAGCAAGAGTTACGATCTGCATACCTTCCGGTGTTACTCCGGTTGAAAGAAGAGCCGTAAAGGATGCAGCTGAACTTGCAGGTGCAAAAAAAGTATTTATTATAGAAGAACCAATGGCAGCAGCCATCGGTGCAGGTCTTCCTGTTACGGAACCAATCGGAAACATGATAGTTGACATCGGAGGCGGCACAAGCGAAGTTGCAGTTATATCCATGGGCGGTATAGTTACATCACGTTCCATCCGTGTTGCCGGAGAAGAATTTGACAGCGCTATCATTTCCTATATAAGAAAGAAATTCAACATGCTTATCGGCGAAAAAACAGCCGAAGAAATAAAGCTTCAGATAGGCTCAGCGTTTCCGGGCGAAGCTGATGAAAAAATGGAGGTCAAGGGACGAAATCTTTTAAACGGACTTCCTGAAAACATAACCGTTACATCAGCAGATGTCAGAGAAGCTCTCATCGAACCTATCTCAAAAGTAATTGAAGCTATTAAAATGACACTTGAAAAAACACCGCCTGAGCTTTCAGCCGATATTATCGAACAGGGTATCACAATATGCGGCGGCGGTGCACTTCTCAAAGGGCTCGACACACTGATAAACAACGAGACCGGCATGCCTGTTTACGTAGCTGAGTATCCACTGGACTGCGTAGTGGAGGGAACCGGAAAGGTTATTGAAAACTATTCAAAATATGAAGACGCCATCAGTGAGTACGAACCGAAATATTACTAATATGATTGGAGATCAAGATGCGTGACTTTTTCAAAAGTCTGAAGTTCAAGCTTATCCTCGGTCTGGTCGCTGTTCTTCTGGGAACAATGATCTTTACCGTTAATCAAGCAGGAACCCAGTCACTCAGTTCAAGAGCAGCCAACACCATTGCTTCGCCGTTTCGATATCTGGCAGAGCAGCTAAGCGATTTTGCTGAATCCAAAGTAGGATATATCGTAAATTCAGGCAAAAACTATGAGGAAAATCAAAAGCTTCAGGCTGAAGTTGAAGAACTTCGGGATAAACTGGTAGATTATGAAAATACGAAAAATGAATTGTCTGAACTTCAGAAATTTATCGGAATCAAGGAGGACCATGCTGACTTTAAGCTCTCTCCTCCGTGCAAAGTAGTTTCATACATCACAAACGACCCGTTTTACTCATTTATCATCGACAGAGGAACCCATGACGGTATTTCACTGCACGATCCTGTCGTTACTTCGGCAGGTCTTGTCGGAGCAGTTACTGAAGTATCTGAAAAATCATCTACAGTTACTACCGTTCTGTCACCGGAATTATCCATCAGTGTTAAACCGCTCGGCAAAAACGATCCCGGAATACTTGAAGGTTCATCTGATGTTTCTTCGTCAGGTCTTACTAAAATAATACATCTTGAAAAAACAAGCAGCATAAAAAAAGATGACATTATCATCACCACCGGAAACGGAGGTCTTTTCCCGGCTGATTATCTTGTGGGAAAAGTCACAAAAATCGGAAACGCATCAAACGGCATTTCTGCATATGCAGTTATCGAACCTTTTGCTGACATCAGAAAACTGACTGATGTTATGGTCGTTACTTCATTTGAAGGAAAGGGTGCTGCTGATGAACATTAAACTTATTTCTTCAAGAAAAATGAAAAAATATTCCCTTATAAAATGGGGAATATTTTTAATTACAATATGCATCACGTTTCTCATCATGACAACAGGAAACTTTATAAAACCAAATCTGTTTATTCCGCTTGCACTGTGCATAGCACTTTATGAAGAACCTTTTATCAGTGCCGTTTTCGGTTCATTGTGCGGAATAGCATGCGGAATAGCATATGACAGACTCCTTGGATATGATGCGATCCTTATTCTTGCAGGATGTGTCTTTGTTTCACTTATCTGTACACATCTTCTGAGACAGACTTTCTTCAATTTTTTTGTACTGAACGCATTTTTTGCAGCAGTAGTATCTGTATTCAACTACTTCCTGTTTTACGTAATATGGGGATATGAACAGAACTACTCCATTCTTAAATCAGTTATTCTTCCCGAATATATAATGACTGTTCTGTCAGTACTGATTATATATCCGATAATAATGTTTATCAGAAAACATCTTACAGTTCGAAACAAACAGGTTTTATATGAAAACCCTGCACTCATAAAGGATTAGTATTATTATGAACAGATTTACAGACAGACTCAGAACAGCACTGCTGATAAGCTGCGTTGTTATTGTTGCTGCAGGCGGCGGGATCAAGCTCATGAAGATACAGGTCGTTGATTCCAAAAATTATTCAGCCACAAAATCATATTCATACTCCGCAGAGCAGATCATACATGCCACCAGAGGCGAAATACAGGATGCTGACGGAAAACCGATAGTTCAAAACAAACTCGGATTTAATCTGAACATTGAAAAGGCTGAACTTCCGGATGACAACGAAAAAGCAAACAAAGTTTTACTTGAGACTGCAAATTTTCTTACCAAGGAAGGCTATACATACAACGATTCCCTTCCGATATCTGTTTCTTCTCCATTTGAATTTCTCCCCGATGCAGACGAGGATACACTTGATTCATTAAAATCTTCAATCGGGGTAAATGTCTATGCCACTGCAGAAAATTGCATGGACAAGCTTATCGAAGACTATGAGATCTCAGAAAAATATTCTGACGAGCAAAAAAGAATCATCTGCGGCATCAGATACGAGATGAAAATAAAAGATTTCTCTCTGTCAAATATTTTTACTCTATGCGAAGACATTTCACTTGATACCGTTACAAAGATCAAGGAGCTCAGCTTAAGTCTTCCGGGAGTAGAAGTATCAGAGGAAGCAATACGAACAAATCCGATAACCGACGTCATTCCTCATGAGATAGGAACAGTCGGTCCTATCTATGCGGAAGAATATGAAGAACTCAGCCAGAAAGGCTATCTTCTCAGTGATAAAGTTGGAAAAAGCGGACTTGAAGCCGGTATGGAACAGTATCTCAGAGGCGAAAACGGAATAAAAAAGATCACCGTTTCAGACTCAGAAGTCATCACCTCTGAAATAGAAAAGCCGGCAGTTCCTGGAAAAACTCTGCAGCTTACAGTAAAAAGTGATTTTCAGCGTGCCATACAGAAGGAACTTGAAAATTTCATGACTTACCTCAATAACTCCGATGATCCTGATATTCACGATGTCTCATCAGGTGCCGTAGTTGTTCTGGATGCAAAAAACAACGATGTTCTTGCAATGGCAACAGCTCCTACCTATTCACTTGACGAATATATTGAAAACTACAGCGAAGTACTTAACAGAGAAGGAACTCCGCTTTTAAACCGTGCAACAGACGGACTTTACAGACCGGGCTCAGCTTTCAAAACTGTTACGGCAACAGCCGGACTCAACGAAGGCTTTGTTGACCCGTCCACACAGTTTTACTGCGGTCAGTCATATCAGTTTTATGATATCACGGTCTATTGTACCGGACTTCATCACTATATCAGTGCATCAGAAGCCATCAGAGTATCATGCAACTGCTATTTCTATGAACTCTCCAGAAAAGTCGGTATTGACAATATCGTAAAATATGCAAACCTTTACGGTCTCGGCACTGAACTTGGTCTTGAAAGCGGCGATACCAAAGGTTATATCTCCTGCCCTGACACCGTTGAAAATCTCCTGGGTGACACATGGTACTCAGGAAACCTTCTTCAGACCGCCATCGGTCAGTCTGAAACAAAGGTTACACCGCTCCAGATGGCTGTACAGGCATCAACGATAGCAAACCGCGGAGTCAGATACAAACCTCATCTTGTCGGAAACATACTTGACTACACCGGAAAGGTAGTTGATGATGTCAAACCGGAAATCTCGCAGACGATCGATTTGAATTACGACTATGTATATGATACAATAATCTCAGGAATGATCGGAGCTTCACACAACACACCGAACGGAGAATACTCGCTCAACAATCTTGGCTACGATGTAGCGATCAAAACCGGTACGCCTCAGACCACATCCTCAAAGGACACAAATACTACAGTTATCGGATTTGCTCCGGCTGATGATCCGGTTATAGCATTTTCAGCAGTTATAGAAAAAGGAACCAACTCAAAATACCTGGTCAGAAAGATCATAGACTGCTACAACAAATATTATAACAACGGCATTAAATAATGCAAAAAGCTGATATTTGTATCAAGTTCAGACTTCATATTTGATATTATGCACAACAATATTAAACTAAATCGTATGATATCACAATTATCTGAATTAATATAAAAATAACTTTGACAAAATCATAATTTATGGTACAATATAAGTATATAGGTTTTTTTCTGATCACATTTCTGAGGGTGAAGATGTGAACATAAAACCACCTGAACGAATAAAATATTAAAAGAGAAAGGAATATATTATTATGACTATTGCTTTAATTGCACACGACTCAAAAAAAGAACTAATGGTTCAGTTCTGCAGCGCTTACTGCGGAATCCTTTCGAGAAACTCTCTTTGCGCTACTGGTACAACCGGTAAACTCGTCAGCGAATCAACCGGTTTAAACATAAAAAGATATCTCAGCGGTTCACAAGGCGGAGATCAGCAGATCTCATCAAGAATCTCATGCGGAGAAATTGACATTCTTCTTTTCTTCAGGGATCCTATCACTCCGAAGGCAAATGAACCAAATGACATCGAACTCTTAAGACTCTGCGACGTTCACAACGTTCCTGTAGCAACAAACATAGCAACAGCAGAAGCTCTTATCCTCGCTCTCGAAAGAGGCGACCTCGACTGGCGTGCATACGGTAATCCTGAATTCTAAGGATCATCCCCTGCATTCATTTACAGTTTGGAAAATCAAACCACTGACCATCATGATCAGTGGTTTTAAAATGAAAAAATCACCATAAAGGAGTTTATTTTTACATGGCATTAACAGTTCAGAGACCTCTTGGCACATCAGACGTTACACCGGCTGAGATCAACAAGTGGTATACAGTTGAACAGACTGCACAGGATACCGCAATGGTATTCGGCTTTAAGGAGATCAGATTTCCAACATTTGAAAAAACTGACCTTTTCCTTCGTTCAGTAGGTGAGACTACTGACGTTGTTCAGAAAGAAATGTATTCCGTAACAGCCAAAGAGAGTACTTTTACACTCAGACCTGAAGGTACTGCAGGTACTATTCGTGCCGTAATGCAGAACGGTCTTTTAAATGAAGCACTTCCACAGAAAGTATTTTATATAACCTCATGCTTCAGACATGAAAAGCCTCAGGCAGGCAGATTAAGAGAATTTCACCAGTTCGGTGCTGAAATGATCGGAAGCTCTGACCCTCATGCCGATGCTGAAATGATCTCAATGGCACACAGCCTCTTGAACAGACTCGGTCTGAAAAACATCGAGCTCAACATCAACTCTATCGGATGTCCGAAATGCCGTGCAGAATATCACAAGGCACTCAAGGCATACTTTGAAGACAAAAAGGATCAGCTTTGTGAAACATGTCTATCAAGACTTGAAAAAAATCCTATGCGTATTTTAGACTGCAAGAGCCCGATATGCTCAGGACTTTCAAAGGATGCTCCGCTTATTCTCGACTACCTTTGTGATGAATGCTCCGATCATTTTGAAAAACTCAAAAAGATCCTTGAAGCAATGGATATCAAGTATGTAGTAAATCCCAAAATAGTACGCGGACTTGATTACTACACCAAGACAGTATTTGAATTTATCACAACAGACATCGGAGCTCAGGGTACAGTATGTGCCGGCGGAAGATATGACGGACTCGTAGAACAGCTCGGCGGTCCATCTACACCTGCACTCGGATTTGCAGCAGGTATTGAAAGACTTATCCTTACAATGGAAAGTCAGGGCTGCGATTTCCTTGAACCTAAAAAATGTGATCTCTATATCGTTCCAATGGGCGAAAAAGCCGTTGAAAAAGCCGTTACACTTGCAAAAATGGCAAGAGAAGAAGGCTATATAGCTGAATATGATCTTATGAACAGAGGTCTTAAAGCTCAGATGAAATATGCCAACAAAATGGGAGCTGTATTTACTCTCGTTATCGGCGACAATGAAATCGAATCAGGAAAAGCAAAGCTTAAAAACATGGCAACAGGAAAAGAAACTGAGATTCCGATCGATGATTCTTTTGCCGATGCTTTTTCAGGTGAAGCCATCGCTTCAATGTTTGAACTTGAAGACAAAGAGGCTGAACTTTTAAGCGGTCTTGCAAAATAAATGATACATCAGGGATATCCTTATTTTTTAAGGATTCCCTGTATTTTTGACTGAAAGGAATTAAAACATATGGCAGACAGTATGAAAGGCCTTAAAAGAACCCACTACTGTGGTGACGTTGAAGGCATCGGAGAAGAAGTAGTAGTCGGAGGATTTGTTCAGAAAATTCATGACAAAGGCAGATTTATCTTTATGGATCTTCGTGACAGAACCGGAATAGTTCAGCTCACGTTTAACGAAAGCACAGAAAAATCTGTTTTTGAAAAAGCTGCATCATGCAAACCTGAATATGTCCTTATGGCCAAGGGCACAGTTATTGAAAGAGAAAGCAAAAACCCTAAGATCAAAACAGGAAATATCGAAATTCTTGTAAGCGACCTGAGAATTCTTTCAAAGGCACAGACACCTCCTTTTGAAATTACAAACGAAACAAAGGTAAACGAAGAACTCAGACTCAAATACCGTTATCTTGACCTTCGCCGTACCCCTCTTCAGCAGAATATCATCATGCGTCACGAGATCGCAAGAGTTACACGTGAATATTTTTATCAGAACGGATTTCTGGAAATTGAAACTCCTATGATGATGAAATCCACTCCTGAAGGTGCCCGTGACTATCTCATTCCTTCAAGAGTACACAACGGAAAGTTCTATGCTCTTCCGCAGTCTCCTCAGATCTACAAGCAGCTTCTTATGATTGCCGGCTATGACAGATACATCCAGCTCGCAAGATGCTTCAGAGACGAGGATCTCCGTGCAGACAGACAGCCTGAATTTACTCAGATAGACCTTGAAATGTCATTTGTCGATGCTGAAGATATCCAGGAAGTAGTTGAAGGCTTTATTCAGAGAGTATTCAAGGAAGTAATAGGCGTTGACGTAACTCTTCCTCTCACAAGAATCACATTTGCAGACGCAATGAACAAATACGGCTCAGACAAGCCTGATACAAGATTCGGTTTCGAAATTCAGGACATCACAGATGCCGTTAAGGATATAGATTTTGTTGTATTTAAGGATGCAATTGCAAACGGCGGAACAGTTCGTGCAATAAATGTAACCGGCGGTGCAAAAGACTATACAAGAAAAGAGATCGACAAGCTTGTTGAACATGCAAAGGGAATCGGTGCAAAGGGTCTTGCATATATCCGCTGGGACGGAGAACCAAACTGTTCCTTCAAGAAATTCTTAAAGGACGGCGAGCTTGAACTGATCTGCTCAGCAGTTGATGCACATGAAGGCGACCTCGTTCTCATCTGTGCTGACAAGACAAAAACAGTCCTTTCAACACTCGGTGCGCTCAGACTTATCTGTGCTAAAAAGCTTGATATCATTCCGGAAGACAAATACAACTTCCTCTGGATCACAGAAATGCCTTTCTTTGAGTTCGACGAAGAATCAAATACATGGGTAGCTGCACATCATCCGTTCACAATGCCTATGGAAGAATGTCTCGAATATCTTGACACTGATCCTGCAAATGTCCGTGCAAAGGCATGGGATCTCGTTCTCAACGGAACAGAGCTTTCAAGCGGATCAATGCGTATCACTGACTTTGAACTCCAGCAGAAAATGTTCGAAGCTCTCAACATGACTGAAGAAGAAATTCAGGCAAAATTCGGCTTCCTCGTTGATGCATACCGTTATGCTGCACCTCCTCACGGCGGAATGGGCATCGGTCTTGACAGACTTGCAATGATCATGTGCAAAGCAGACAGCCTCAAGGATGTTACAGCATTCCCGAAGGTTCAGAACGCAAGTGAACTTATGTCAGAATGTCCTTCATATGTAGACAAGAAGGATCTTGATGTACTCGGAATCGAAGTATCAAAAAAAGATGCTGAATAACTGACAGACATATTAATCGATATAAAAAAATGACAGGGTTTATGTATTTTAAATCCTGTCATTTTTGTTTTTCTAGTCCTAAAAATGAATATATTTTCAGCTACAATATGTATATATTTAATAAATTTTTGCATTAAAAGTTAAAAGTCTTTGGGCTGGTCTTGTAATTGCTTTGATGTAATGATATAATAAAGAAAAAAGTAAAATATTTTTTCTTTGATATAGTGAGGTATTGTTATGGGTGCAAAAACAATGACAGTTCAGCGCGCTGTAAAAAATGCAGTCGCTTCAACTGAAATGGAGGGCTTCAAGATCTCAGATGAACAGCTGAAGCTCATCAACAAAATAATGAAAAAGGAAATTACTCTGGAAGAGGCTTTAAAGCAGCTCAACCAGAAATACAACAAATAAATGCCGTATCATATCGGCGGAACAAATACTGACTGTTATGAAAATACATGTACTCTTATAAACAAATTAAATATAAGAGACGAAAAACAGCTGTCAGAAAACGAAGCTCTTATCACAAGTCTGAAAGCAGCAGAACTGATTATCCAGTCTCTCAGAACAGACTTTGATTTTTCGGATTACAAGGACCTTCACAGACAGCTTTTTGAAAATCTGTATTCATGGGCAGGAACAGTCAGAACAGTTCCGATCTCAAAATCATCCACAACATTTGCACCGCCTGAAAGCATTGAGGAGCTTGGTACACGAATTTTTTCAAGGCTCCGAATGATGGACTACTTCACAGATCTTCCCGAAGACGAATTTATCAAGGAAATATCTGACCTATACAGCAGTATAAATTACCTTCATCCTTTCAGAGAAGGAAACGGCCGAACCGAAAGAGTTTTCTTCATTCAGCTCATCAGAAACGCAGGTCATGACATAAACTATTCTGCCATGAATTCAGATCTCCTGATGGTCGGAAGCATTCAGGCTTCCAAAGGCGTAAATGACAGCCTTACACAGTTTTTTAAAGAAAATATTATCTTCTGATACCGGAACTTTTCAGTTCCGGTTTTTTTATAAAATATTATACAAAATATAAAAAAATATATTGTTTTTACATCAAAAATAGTGTATAATTATTATATAGAGTTTCGCAATATTCTACAGAATCAAAATGCAGACAATATATAAAAATAAAAATTATGATAAAGGGTTATATTAAAACAGGGGGTAAAATAATATGAGATTAGTAACAAGATCAGACTTTGACGGACTTGCGTGCGGTGCACTTCTTCTCGAGATTGGACTTATTGACAACTGGAAATTCGTTCACCCGAAGGATCTTCAGGATGGACTTATTCCGATTGATGAAAACGATGTTCTTGCAAATGTTCCTTTTGTTGAAGGTGCAGGACTGTGGTTCGACCATCATTCAAGCGAACATGAACGAAATCAGCTCGAAGGCAAATACAAAGGCGAAAGCCGGATCACACCTTCATGTGCAAGAATCATTTATGAATATTACGGAGGAAAAGAACGATTCTCTCATTTTGACGATATGATGGAAGCTGTCGACAAGGTTGACTCCGGACATCTTACAATAGATGAAATTCTTAATCCTACAGGATGGATCCTTGTCGGTTTTCTGATGGATCCGCGTACCGGACTCGGTCGTTTCAGAAACTTTACTATTTCAAACTATCAGCTTATGGAAAAGCTTCTAAACTGCTGCCGCACAATGGACACTCCTGAAATTCTTGCCATGCCTGATATCATCGAACGAATAGAAGTATACAACGAACAGACTGAACTGTTCAAGCAGATGGTATTTGAGCACACTGAGATCAGAAAAGATGTTATCATAACAGATCTGAGAGGAGTAAATCCTATTTATACCGGAAACAGATTTCTGATATACAGTCTCTACCCTGAACAGAATATTTCTGTATGGATCGTAAACGGAAAAGGCGGTCTCGGATGCTCATGTGCAGTCGGACACAGCATACTTAACCGAACATCAAACGTAAATGTCGGAAGTCTTATGCTGAAATACGGCGGAGGCGGACACCGCGTTGTCGGAACATGCCAGTTTGATGATGATGTTATGGCAGAAAAAGTGCCTGCTCTTCTCGACGAGATCGTAAACTATAAAGAATAAGTATTTTTTTACAAATATTTCTTTCGGCCGGATAGTATTCTTAGTTACTATCCGGCCGTTTTTTCCACATTTTAACTTGATAATATTATTATAAAGATGTATAATAGAAAGAAGATGCATATTGAAAGATCAAAAGGAGAAAATCCATGTCAAATAAAAACAGTTCTGAAGCACAGGATACTCTGAAACTCAGTGTTCCGAAAGCTTCAAGATCTGCTGCTGATGAAACAAGAGTATACAATATTCCGAAACAGCATGCACGGACCACAAATTCAACTCGTCCAAACGCAAAACCGCTGCGTCCGTCATCAGCTGCAGCTGAACATCCGGTAAACGCATCGTCCACAAGACATACTCTCCGGACAAGCCGTTCTATTCCGGATACTACAGAACCGCAAAACAATACAAACAAAGAAAAACAAATCAAACCGGCTGCTGACTCTGCAGTCAGAAAAAATACAAAAAAGGTTTCAGCGAAAGCACCTGCCAAAGCACCTGCCAAACCTGCTGCCAAACCTGCAAAACAATCAATTAATGAGGATTCCTACAGAGAACCCGAAGTACTTAAAGGAAAAGACAAAAGAAAAAAAGGAAAAAAGAAAAATCCTGTTTCAATTATCATAAAATCATTAGTTGGCTTCCTTTTAGTGATATTTGTTATCTACTCTGCAATAATGCTGAGTATTATAAGAAAAGTTTCTCCGATTGAGAAAACCGGACAGTATCAGAACGATATGAGTACTCTTTTGTACTCATCTGATGTTAAAAATATTTTAGTAATAGGAACAGATGCACGAAATCTTAACGACCGCGGTCTTTCAGATTCCATGATCCTTGTTTCGTTAAACGGAAAAAACAACAAAATTCAGATGACCTCATTTATGAGAGACATGTATACTGAGATCGACGGATATGATTTTGATAAACTGAACGCTGCTTATTCCTATGGCGGCGCAGAGCTCTTGGTTGACACCATAGAGGACAACTTCAAGATCAGAATAGATTCATGCGTTGCAGTAAACTTCCTCTCTGTAGCATATATGATTGATTCAATAGACGGAATTGAGATCGAACTTTCTTCCGACGAAGCCAATGAGATCAATACCATTATGTACAGTGAAGTAAACGAGATACTCGGTGACGAAAGAGATGCAGACTTCCTTCCGGTTGAGCCGGGCAAATACAAGCTTAACGGAAAACAGGCTCTTTCCTACAGCAGAATCAGACATGTCGGCGATGCTGACTTTGAAAGAACACAGCGTCAGCGAAAAGTTATCACTGAGATGCTTCATAAACTGAAAAATGTCAAACCTCTTTCGTTTGTTTCAAATATGAAAAAAGCAGCCCTGTATGTTGCCTCTGATATGGATACACTTGAGATGTATTCGCTTAGTCTGAAGCTTCCGTATTATCTGCTTGCATATGATATCGAACAGATGCGTGTACCTATCGACGGTTCCTGGGACTATGACGTGACCTGGGATGATCAGTCAATTCTCTCTGTGGACTTTGCTCAGAATACCGAATATCTGAAACAGCAGATATACCATCCGGCCAAAGAATCCAAAAAGAAGAAAAATACAGAACCTGCACCGTCACAGGAAAATCCTGACGTACAGGATCAGCCTGTTCAGGATGCTCCTGAAGATCAGAACAACGAATATGTCAACGATGAGCCGGAAGATCAGAATTTTGAAGAAAACAACAACGATGACAATGATATCATTGATGACAATCCGGATGAAAATACACCTGACGATCCGGTTCCAAATGACGTTCCTCCGGATGATAACATTGAAGAACCTCATGATCCGGCAGATATTGATCCGGATTATGACGATGACTTCGATGATCCTGATGCATATACCGACGACGACTATGACACAGATGACAACTATGAAGATCCGGACAGTTATGAAGATCTTCCCGAATAAAAAAACAAGAACTCCTTCAAGTTATGGAGTTCTTGTTTTTTTATATATATTAAAATCCTAATCCGACTAACTGATTAATTTTTCTTTTCAAGAGAAGTAACATTTGAATCCTTTGAAACATACTGTTTAAATCTTGCCAGATCTGCGATCGTTACTTCACCGTCATAATCAACATCCGCTGTAAACAGTCTTTCAGATGAAATACCTTTTTTCGTCATTAAATATACGCTTAAAAGTGTAAGATCCGTAAGATCAGCACATCCGTCACCGTTTATATCTCCTGCAGCGATCTTCTCTGCGGGCTGTGTACTTTCAGAAGTCACTGTCTCATATGCAGATGAAGCTGTTGTTGTCTCAGTTACCTTTTCAGTAGTTGTCACAACAGGTTCAGAAACTGAGATCTGATATGCAGGAAGTGCCGGCGAAGTTTTCTGTTTTGAAAAATCTGAAACCGACGCACCCAGTCCGCTTAATCCACTGTCACTCTTCACTTCAAGGAATCCGTTTGTATTAAGAGACCCGTCAGAATTTCTCCAGAGCTTATGGAAATCAGAACCCATGGAAGGAACCGACATACTTACAAAATCATTGTCTGAAGGTCCGTAAGCCTGTGTTCCTGCGGCTCCGTTTTCTATTCGTGTCTGATTTGTAATTCTGTAATGCTTGTTTCCGGTCATGATAAGTGAATTTGAAATCGTGCCGTAAAGCTTGTCGCTGCCGCATTTGCTGTTGTTTCCTGCATATGACAGCAGATTTTTAAACTGTGTGTTTGTCTGAGTACATCTGTAAACCATGAAGTTTGCTTTTTCACCTATTGCATTTTTGTATGCTGTACAGCTTGTAAGACTTCCCAGAAGAGGATTATTGTTGTCGGTAAAACCGCAGTGCAGATTTTCAAAAGCTATGCAGTTTTCCACTACATGAGCAGTTCCTACTCCGCCCCCGCCGAGCTTGAAGCCGTTTCCGTCACAGTCTCCGTATCCTCTGCCGTCTTCGGTATATCCGTTTCTGAATGCAATACAGTTTCTTATGGTGACCACGCCTATCGGTCCTGTTGCTTCCTTTGCATAGAGATCCCAGCCGTCATCACTGTTGTTGTATGACATACAGCCGTCAAAGACATTTCCCTCTCCGCAGGTAAGCTTTGCTGCAAATCCGTCAGCGTTTTCCATTGTTTTATCATCACAGTTGTTCATTGCTGTGCAGTTTTTGATGAGATTGTATGAAGGCCATTCTGACTTTGAACTGTTTGAATCATATCTGCTGACCTGAAGTCCTGTATCCTGATTGTTGTTGAAAATACACATCTCGATGCAGTTGTTGTTTCCTGAAAGAAGCATTCCGTTGTCTCCGGCATACTGGATCCTTATTCCGTAAAAATGCCACCAGTCTCCGTCAAGGACGATTCCTCTGTTGCTGTCTGAAACAGAAAGCTTTGAAAAATCGAATACAGCTTCTTCTCCGGGAACAGATGCAACTGTTTTATAATTTCCCTCAGAACCGTTATTTGAATTGTTTATTACTATTGTTTTGTCAAAAGTATACTTTCCGCCCTTGAGCCAGATCACTCCGCCCGGTTTTACCATTGAAATAGCTTTTTCAAATGACACCGGATCATCAATTGTTCCTGAAGCGCCTGACGAGGCATTTGGTGAACAGTAAACTGCATCTGCAGCCTGAACCTGTGAAGCATCTGAGGAAGACTGCTGGGATTCAGACGGCTGTCCCCATCCCCACGGCCACTGTGGTGCCTGTGTCTGCTGTCCCTCACCTGACTGATTCTGTGACTCGTCTATATATCTTGAATTAACTGAAGAATAGTCAAACGCTGATGACATTCCTGCACCAAACACATTGTCCTTTGTGTATTCATCTGCATTATACAGCTGTTTTCTGTCCTGATTTACAGCAGCGCCCGGACCAAAGGACTTATACTCTGCAAAACGTGCATTTTTATACGAGTTTCCGCTCATGTCCCCGTATCCTGTACTGAGAACACATGCGCCCATATAGCAGTTGATATATGCGATAGCTGCATCAGCGCCCCATGGTCTTGCAAGTCTGTATGTACCGTTCCCTATTCCGTTTTCTGATGTAAATCTGCAGTTGTCAAACACATATCCGTATTTGTTTGAGCTGTCTGTTCTTGGAGCTGAAAAACATCCGTCTTTTTTATACTGCGTGTATCTTCCGACAATATCACAGTCTTCAAAGTAGGAACGTCCTCTTCCGTAAATAAAATCAACATTTCCTGTTATATAGCATTTGCTGAAATACTGTCTCGATACCACCCCTGAGGACGAATCAGTCAGAAGCGTATCCTGGTAGCTTATCAGTCTTACATTTGTAAATACCGATCTGTCAGCAAGCACGCACAGTGCATCTGCCTGCTCATCCGATCCGTTTGTATAGGCAAATGAATTTTCAACCGTGATATTTTCAAGTGAAAAACCCTCTGCTGATTTTTCTATTTTCATGCAGTTTCTTTCATACATACCGGATGCATTTTTTGAAGGCATGGAATAGTAAACTTTGGTTTTCTGACTGTCCTCGCCTATAATGCTTATATTTGCAGTCTTTACTGCAACTCGCTCGTTGTAGCTGCCGTTCTTTACAAATATAACATCTCCGGACTTAGCGCTGTTTACAGCATCTGAAATGCTGCTGTATATTTTGTGTCCGCTCTGGTCTGTTCCGTATCCCTGCCTGTCCACAACAATGTTATATTTCTGAAGATATACAAAATTAAATGTTTTTCTTGTTGTATTTCCGAAAGTATCAGTAAACAAAATATTTACATCATTTCTGCCGGGTGCAAGCTGTGATGAAAATTTAAAGCCCCCAAACGCTGATATGTTCTCTTTGCTGACTTCCTTTCCGTTTACAGTCAATGAAACAGAACCGCTTTTATCAACTGTACCTCCTATTGAAAAGTCCGGACTCGTCAGTGTGTCTTCAGACTTTGACGAAATATCTATTTTTGCAGCCTGTCCTTCATAAACATATGATGATGCCTGTACTGCCTCTGCAGTCATCTGATCCTGATACATATTTCCAAAAGGCACTGCTGCCATGCATAAAGCACATATAAATGCAAGCATTCTCTTCTTGGTAATCGTTTTCATTGATTCGCTCTCCTTCAGCATTAATAAAAATACACTCCTGCAGTTATTATTACAAATAACCGCTTAATACAATCATTATATCACATGATAACGTTTTCTTCTATAATTTATAATATATATTTTTTTAAAAACAATATTTTCGTTAAAAATGCCCAACTATTTATCCATGTTGTTAGCCACTTCATCCAATAAAAAAGATCCTTAAATTTTTAGTTTAAGGATCTTTTTTGGATTATTCAGGTTTATTGATTACTTATTACATATTGTCAAGGTCAAGATAAAGTACCTTTGTCTCATCATTGTTGGAATCATTAAGCAGATTTTTAAGTGAAAGACAAACTGAACTGTTGACGTTCTTGGACTTTTTGATAATTGCAACCGCAACGCTTGAATTATATATTTTGCCCTGATAATTTTTCTGTTTTGAAAGTTCACTTCTTATCTTGTTTGCAGCATCCTGAATACTTTCGTATCCGTTAATATTCTTTTTCTGAACATATGCTATAAACTCATCTGAACCTGTTCTGTAAACCTTGGCATCAGGAAGTTCATTTCTTATGGTCTGTGCTGTACTTAACAGTGCATGGTCACCAACGTCGTTTCCGTAAGTAATATTAAGCTCTGAAAGATGTTTAACCGTTACCATCAGGAAATACATTGCATTGCCCGGCTCTGCATTTACAGGATTCTGGAAATCTGAGAAGAATGAAATACGTGTATTTGATTCTGTAAGAATATCCTTCATAACTGCACTTGAAAGGTTAGCCTTGATCTTTTCATTTTTCTGATTTGTCTTGATAAGCTTTGCAGTTGTTGCTTCCTGTCTCTTACTGATGATGTTGAAGAGAAGGATAATAACGAGACACAATACACAGAAAGCAGCGAGGATCATTGTCATCTGACGTGCAAATTTGAAGATATCTTTCTGAGGTGAGTTCACCAGAAGAACCCAGCGTCTGTTTGTCATAACATTATATGCTGAAACATATTTCTGACCTTTTTTAGCTTCAAGAACTGAGTTGTTGCATGTAAATGTGAAGCTTCCTGTTTTCTTATTTCTGAGATCTGAATAGAATGTCGGATCCTGACCAAAATAGCCTTCAAATGTTTCTTCCAGTTCCTTGTTTTCATTCAGATAAACAAACGGTTTATCTGCATCAGGATTATTGGTGTCAAGTCTTTCAGTCGTGAAGTCAAGTGCTTCTACGCCTTTATTTATATAAAGGAAGAGTGCTTTTCCTTCCTTATCATCCGGAGCTGCATCGAGTAATGACATCTGACCGCTTGCATTTGGTCCTACAGTATACTTTTTATTAAGATCAACCAGAGCATATGTAGCGCTGTCAAGCATATTTTCATCAGTCTGACTATCAACACCGGTCTTTTTCGTAGGATCTATGGAGTCAAGAAGATCCTGAATATAAATACCCATTCCGACATAGCCTATCGGTTCCTGCTCATACTTGTTGTTTTCATCTCGCACATAAACATATCTGTACATTGACATGATAAGCGCATTACCGGAAGCAGGAGAAACGATAAATCCTGTATTGAATACCTTGGTATCACCATATTCATTGCTTGCCTGATCCATTCCGGCTGTCAGCTGCAGACGCTTTTCTGAGTCAACACGGGTCTGCATTCCGACGTTATTTGAATTACTATGGCTTATAATAATTGTCTGCATAGTAGCAGTATAAAGACCTTCAACTTTATTAGCTTTACTCATCAATGCAAATTCTGCCTCAGTAAAATTCTGACAGTCAGCTATAGGTGTCTTACTTCCTGTTGCTTTTTCATCATTGCTTTTTTGTTTATCATAATTTTTAAGTGCTTCTGCTCTTGCTTTCTGGATTGCAGATTTTCGTTCTGCAACCTGCTGATCTGCTTCTGATTCGCCGCTCTTTACTCCGACCTTTTCGATTTCCATATCTTTGGCAGCCTGTATAGCAGCAATTACTTCGTCAGATTCTGCATATAGCTGAAGTTCTTCTTCAACCTTACTGATATAATCTTCGATAAGCTTTGCCCGGTATCCTGCAACCGTTGTCATACTTTCAATTGAGTTATCCTTAGCTGAATTGAAAGTTATGTAGATCATGATTACCGACAAAACAGCCAGTACAGATATCATCATAACATTCATGAGATATCTGGTTCTTCTTGCTTTGTTATTCATAGAATTACCCTCTCTTCCCTAAATCTTATCTTTTTCCGAACAAACCCCTTGAGCCTTTTTCCTTGTTTTTTGCCTCAGTTGCTTTTTCTCTTGCATCCTCTTCATCTTCTCCGTCATCAAGAAGCTGATTGAGTTTATTCATCAGGAACTGTCCACCATATTCCTTTTCAGCAACATATGCTGACATGGACGCACTCTTCTTTGAAGCTGAAGCCGTTACTGAGGATGAAGCAGGAGCTGTATCTGAAACCTCAGGATTTGGAGAAGGAACATTATCCTGAACAGTCTGGTCAGCAACAACAGGTGCAGTATTTGCGGCCGGCATATTTTCCATTCCGAACAGCCTTGAAGCCGGAACTGAAGTCGGTTTCATATTGTTCTGCGGCTGAGGAACAGGTATACTCATAGGACCTGCCTGTCTCAGCGACATAAGCGGTATCGGATTTGTTGGTGTTATCACCATTGCGTTCGAATTATTCGGATTGAGTCTCAGAAGTGTTTCGACACATCTTACACACGGAAGTATAACTGTCATAGTTGTAATGTTGAACAAGGTCAGTGCATTAATTACTACATCGTTATACATCATCATATTGTTTACTGCATCGATTTCTGCATGTTTTTCCATTGGCATTCCCTGAATATTGTCCATTCCGCTGAATCCGACATATACTCTTCCGCTGAGGGTATTTACGACACATATTGTATCATTTCTGCCAATAGGTATATTGCTGCTCATCCGCTGATTAACAGCATTCTGAGCAACCTGGGCCATTTCATTGAAAGTCACAGGTACATCAACTCCTTTTTTGTGTTATAATTGTGTTTTTTGGATGGTAAAAATCAATTGGAAATATTTCGAAAGACATTGTTGTTTTTGACATAATTATCATTCACAAAATAAGCTAAATTGGTTTATTCGTCCATTTTTTATATTTTTATTATACCACAAAATATAATAAAAATCAATATTTATACTATAATTGACATACAGAAAGTTATAAAATTGTAATTTTTTTGTTCATCTATTTCATTAAATTTTACAAAAGAAAATTTACCATTTTCCACAAATATAAATACGGAACCGTGTTTTTAACAAAAAAACTGCAAAAGATCTCTCTTCTGCAGTTTTTCGTTATCAAATATCGTAAATCTCTGTGCTCACAGGAACAATATTTTTCAGATCATCCGGCATATCAGCTTTTTCCACCATCGGGAAACTGATATTTACACTGAAAGTATCTCCGTCGATCTGAACATTAAACGTTCCGCCGCAGGCTTCTGTAAAGCTTTTGGCTATCGACAGTCCGAGTCCGCTTCCCTCCGATGTTCTTGAGCAGTCACCTCTTACGAATCTCTCGGTGATCTCATCAGTTGAAAAATTCATCTCATATGATGAAGTATTTTTCAGTTTTATAAGTACGTCTGAATTTTCCTCGGATACTGAAAGAAAGATCCTTGTACCGTCAAGCGAGTATTTCAGTGCATTGTCTATTATGTTCTGAATCGTTCTGTACATCTTTTTTCCGTCAGCCATAATATGTGCTTCATCTGTGTATATTTCAGTCTTTACTGTCTTTCCGTATCTGTGTATTTTGTCATCCATATCTGCAAGGACCTGATTAATAAGGATAACAGCATCTATTTCTTCAGAATCAACATCCGTCCCGCTTGTCGCCTTTGCAAGATCAAAAAGATCAGACACTATCTTTTTCAGTCTGTCTGTTTTCTGTTCAAGTATCTGAACATAGCTTCTTGATTCAGGTGAAAGAGTTTCATCCTTCGAAAGAAGATCAACATAGCTTACTATTGATGTAAGCGGTGTTTTGATGTCATGAGACACGTTTGTTACCAGGTCAACCTTCATTCTTTCACTTCTGAGCTGACTTTCAACAGCCTCATTTATGTTGACTGAGATCCAGTTTAATTTGTCAGTCAGATAATAATCCGGTCTGCTCTTTCTTACAGTTTTTTTGCTGTATACGCCGCTGCTCAGTTCATCTATATGTTTTCCAAGTTCCTTTATCGCTTTTAGATCGTTTAAAATTGAAACAAAAAAGAGAACTATAAGTACGGCTGCCACAAAAGATAACTCTGCATAATAATCGCACAGTGATTCAAAAAGACAAATCGCAGCTGCCCCCAGAAGAAGAACTGATTTTATTAATATATCCTTTGCAATAACATCCGTTCTTCTTCTGTATCTGTCTGTCAGTCCTGAAACGACCGGAACTGAACCTATCAAAAATGATTCAGAAAATCTTCTGCATTTTATTCTCAGTATCAGTTCGCTCAGAAAGAAAAGTAACCCTGTCAGAAAAGCTGCTGATACCGCTGCGTTTTGCAGGCATCTTATCGGATTTACAGGATATGAATAATTGTAAAAGAGATAGCTCTGCGGAACAAGCAGCATGACCATCGCTGCAATGCACAGTTCATTCGGAATGATTCTTTTATCGCAGTAAAATCTTCTTCTTTCTCTGTCATATCCTCTTGCAGCCAGGACAAAAAGCGCTGACGGCAATAAAAATACTATGATCACGGCTTCCGGAGCAACCATATAATAAGCATCTCTAAAATATTCATCCGGATTATAATATAATTTATCAATATAGTCACGGTAAATAATTTCGTCTTCTTCTGAAGGATACACATATATAGATACTTCCGGTCCACTGTCTATAATACAATATGAATCAGCATCACCGCCGTATTCATACGGAACAGGATCCATTCCGTTTTCAGACAGATATATTTCGGCACCAAGTTCATCAGTATATGATATCAGATCTGATGTGTCATAATTATATACGGCTATTCCTTTACCTTCATACCAATAGCCGTCATACTCTTTTTCCGTGTTGAAATAATAATATTCCATTCCTTTTCTGTTGCTGTAACATTTTCTGTCATGAGGATAATTAAAATATTCATAATCTGGGATTATCGGAGACAAATATCCGTCCAAATAATCCGAACCGGGAATATTTATCCCGTATCCACCATCATTAAATTCAATATAAAAACGTTCATTATCCGGTTTTCCCTGTACATCATCTTCACTTGAAAAAATATTTTTTCCGTTTTTTACAATGGAATAATTATAGCCCGGGATCTCAAAAGCTTCTTTTTTTATATTTCCATGTTCATCCATCATGCCGAGCTTTTTCAAAGCATCAGAAACAGATTTTTTATAATACTCATTTCCCTGAAATTTTCCGTCACTGTTAAGATTTCTGAAATACAAAGCATTTACCAGCCACAGCCTCTCATTCAGTTCAAAGATCCTGTCGCCGGTCGGTTTGAAATTTTCCTCAAAAGTAAGCCTTTCCTCCGACAGTCTTATCACTCTGCTTCTTTCATAAGTCCTTAAACAAATAACTGCTGCACTTGCCAGAAAAAATACAGCAAATGCTGCAGCGACCGGTTTTGATTTTTTTCTGTTTTTTATTATACTAATTATATTATTTAATTTATTTTTCCATTTTTCCATTTTTCTAACACCTGCTTTTTTCCATCTTATACCCGATGCCCCAGACGACCTTCAGATATCTCGGGTTTCCGGGATCTATTTCTATTTTTTCTCTTATATGTCTGATATGAACCATGACAGTATTTTCAACTGAATATGAATCCTCGTTCCAAACCGCGCTGTATATCTGCTCAGCTGAGAAAACCGTACCTGCGTTTTCCATAAGAAGCTCAGTTATCTTATACTCGGTGGCAGTCAGCCTGACAGGTTCACCGTCAGAATACAGCTGCTTTGCATCTCTGTCAAGCTTCAGTCCTCCGATGTTTATGGTATTGCCGGACTTCATGCCTGCACTTTCTGCAGCCCCGAGGGAAAGATATCTTCTGAGATTTGACTTTACTCTTGCAAGAAGCTCCATCGGATTGTACGGCTTTGTGATATAGTCATCCGCGCCCATCGAAAGTCCGAGTATTTTGTCACTGTCTTCGGACTTTGCAGACAGAACTATAACCGGAATGTTCTTTTTTGTTCTGATCTGCATAAGTGCTGACAGACCGTCAAGCTTAGGCATCATGATGTCGATTATGATAAGCTGTATATCGTTCTGTACGACCATGTCAACAGCTTCAAGACCGTTGTATGCTTTGTAGGTCCTGTAGCCTTCGGATACAAGCAGTTTGTCTATTGCGTTTACTATATCAGGATCATCATCAGTTATAAGTATTGAAACATTGTCATTATCATTCATTTTTACTTCTCCTTTAATAACAGGTTTTATAGTATTATTATAATCTGTTATTTATATTTTATCAATGCTGTCCCCCCCTGCCTGTCTGTAAAATATTCTGTATCCTGCCTGCAATTTTATTATAAAAACCGTTTCTTATTTTTTGGCTGAGAAAATTCTTAATTTTTTCTTAATAAATATCCTTTTCATTTATGAAAATATTTACTGCATTTTTTTAATCAAAAGATAATATATTTTTTCTTGACATTCTGAATGAGAGTTGATATAATATTAATATAATATTAATAATTTATTAATAATTAAGTATTATTAAAAAGGAGACTAGGATTTATGAATGCTCAGAAATTCACACAAAAATCACTGGAAGCAGTAAAAGAAGCCCAGAATATTGCGATCGTTCATCAGAACATGAACATTGAACAGCCGCATCTGTTTCTGGCACTTCTGAATCAGGAAAACGGACTCATCTCACAGCTTGCAGCAAAAATGAACATCAGCACTGCAGATTTTAAAGCCGCAGTTGAACAGATAGTAAAAGGAATGCCGCAGGTTTCCGGTTCAGGAAGACAGCCTGATACTGTATATATTGCCAAAGAAACAGACAAGGCTCTTGTACAGGCTGAAGACGAAGCGAAAAAAATGGGAGACGAATTTGTTTCCGTTGAACATATAGTTATTGCCCTTCTGGACAATCCGGGTGATGCGCTTGGAAAAGCCTTTAAACAGTTCAGATTTGAAAAGCAGCCGTTTTTAGCTGTACTCAAGGAAGTAAGAGGTTCTGCTCACGTTACAAACCAGAACCCTGAGGACACTTATGACGTTCTTAAAAAATACGGTCAGGATCTGACTGAGCTTGCAAGAAACAACAAGCTTGACCCTGTTATCGGACGAGACAGTGAGATAAGAAACATCGTTCGAATTCTTTCAAGAAAAACCAAGAACAACCCTGTTGTTATCGGTGAACCGGGTGTCGGAAAGACTGCGATCGCAGAAGGTCTTGCTCTCAGAATAATCAGAGGCGACGTTCCGAATTCACTTAAGGACAAGCAGATCTTTTCACTTGATATGGGTTCTCTCGTTGCAGGTGCAAAGTTCAGAGGCGAATTTGAAGAGAGATTCAAGGCTGTTCTTCAGGCTATCAAGGCATCTGAAGGAAAGATCATTCTCTTTATCGATGAAATACACACTATAGTCGGTGCAGGAAAATCAGACGGTGCCATGGACGCCGGAAACCTTTTAAAGCCAATGCTTGCAAGAGGTGAGATAGACTGTATCGGTGCCACAACTCTTAACGAATACAGACTTTACATTGAAAAGGACAAGGCTCTCGAAAGAAGATTCCAGCCGGTTTACGTTGCTGAGCCTACAGTTGAAGATACTATCTCCATCCTCAGAGGCTTAAAGGAAAGATATGAGGTCTTCCACGGCGTAAAGATCCAGGATCAGGCTATTATTTCAGCAGCTGTTCTTTCAAACAGATATATCACAGACAGATTTCTCCCTGACAAGGCTATCGATCTTATCGATGAAGCCTGTGCAATGATCAGAACTGAAATCGACTCAATGCCGACAGAGCTTGACGAGATCTCACGTCACATCATGCGTCTCGAGATCGAAGAAACTGCTCTGAAAAAAGAAGAGGACAAGCTTTCACGTGAACATCTCTCAGAGATCCAGAAGGAAATCGCAGATCTCAGAGAAGAATTCAACAGCATGAAGGCTCAGTGGGAAAATGAAAAGAACGCGATCACCAAGGTCAAGTCTCTCAGAGAAGAGCTTGAGCAGGTAAACGGTGAGATAGAAAAGGCTGAACGTGAATACGACCTCAACAAGGCAGCCGAACTCAAATACAGCAAGCTTCCTGAACTCCAGAAGCAGATCGAAGAGGAAGAAAAGATAGCTGAAGAAGCAAAGAGTGACAAGTCACTCTTAAGAAACAAGGTTACTGATGAGGAGATCGCAAAGATCATCGGAAGATGGACAGGTATCCCTGTTTCAAAGCTTATGGAAAGCGAAAGAGAAAAGCTTCTCCATATGGAGGAAATACTCCACAAACGTGTTATCGGTCAGGAGGAGGCTGTAAAGAAGGTTACTGAAGCCATCCTTCGTTCTCGTGCAGGAATCCAGAATCCAAACCAGCCTATCGGTTCATTTATGTTCCTCGGTCCTACAGGTGTTGGTAAAACAGAGCTTGCAAAAGCACTTGCGCAGTGTCTGTTCGATGATGAAAAGAACATTGTTCGTATCGATATGAGTGAGTACATGGAAAAGCATGCCGTAAGCAGACTTATAGGAGCTCCTCCAGGATATGTAGGTTATGAGGAAGGCGGTCAGCTTACTGAGGCAGTTAGAAGAAGACCGTATTCGGTAGTTCTTTTTGACGAAGTTGAAAAAGCACATCCTGATGTATTCAACACACTTCTCCAGGTTCTTGACGACGGACGAATCACTGACTCACAGGGCAAAACTGTTGACTTTAAAAACACGATCATCATTCTCACTTCAAACCTCGGTTCAGGTTTTATTCTCGATGGAATCGAGAACGGAGAGATTACTGAAGAAGCAAGAGATCAGGTTGACAAGCTCCTCAAGCAGAGCTTCAGACCAGAGTTTTTAAACAGACTTGATGAGATAGTATTCTACAAGCCGCTCATGAAGGATCAGATCATTAAGATCGTTGATCTTACACTCGCAGATCTTCAGAAGCGTCTTTCAGACAAGCAGCTTACTGTTACTGTTACGGATGAGGCCAAGAACTTTATTATTGAAGACGGCTTCCAGCCTGAATTTGGTGCAAGACCTCTTAAGAGATATATTCAGCGTACGGTTGAGACACTTGTTGCAAAAACGATTATTTCTGTTGATCTTGAGCCGGGTACGGAGCTTGTGGTTGATATCAGGGATAATGGTGAAGAGAAGGAATTTACATGTACTGCGAATGAAGCTATCCGTACTGAGAAATAATTTATGAGTTAATATTTTTTACAGCGATTGGAATTGTCCGGTCGCTGTTTTTTATTTTGGGGGTTTGGGTGATTCTTAAGGGATAGCAGGGCTTTGCGGTCGCCCTGCACCTTCGCATTCTGATTACTTCTCAGGGATAGAAAGGCTTTGCGGGGGGCTGCACCTTCGCGTTTGGGTTTTAGTTTTTTGGGAGTTCTCAGGGATGGCAGGGCTTTGCGGTCGCC
>JAZQPR010000144.1:0-14121 GCA_045628605.1 Oscillospiraceae bacterium | reverse complement strand
AACATAGGTGTGCAGGCTTGCTGCGGCACACAAAACGGTCCGCTTAATGCTGCTCGGTTCCCCGCCTGACATGGTTCACGGTGTCTCGTTGCACAGGGCCCGCACACCTATATTCCGGATAACTTTCTTGGTTAATTAGATGTTAGAGGCTAAGAACTTAATAAGTCCTCAAAAACTTATTAAATTATAACATATTATATACAAAAAATCAAGACTTTTTTTAAAAAAATATTTCTTGTTTCGGTATTTACAAATCATTTCATTTGTGATATAATATTAATGTTGTCAAGAAATAAGTCTTGATTAAACGAGGTGTGGCTCAGTTTGGTAGAGCGCTACGTTCGGGACGTAGAGGCCGCAGGTTCGATTCCTGTCACCTCGATTTTATTTTTCAGATCAGAAATCTTGCCTTGAATCAATTAGTGACTACTAATTGCATAACAACCGTTCTGTGTCGTTGGCAGCAGAACAGTAAGTTCCGGGCATTCCTGTGCGCCGGCTCTCACGAGAAGTTTCAGAGTGCGTATAATTATCGCTTACGGAAGTCGTCCGAATTAATAGCCAGGTCATTGATCGCTCGTACCTTTACGTCAACAAGTATTTTGTTTCATTGTATTTAATCTCAGAATCTGAGATCAGGTAGTCATGGCGTGATCTGCTAAAGGCTATATACGCCCCTTACATCATCCAAGGAATATTAAATTGTCAAGATGCTAAAAAAAGTCAAGCCCCTCCAGAACACGCTGACTGAAAAGGCTTGACACAATCTATTTGTTTTGTTATAATATAAATATTGTATAATTATTGGATGTTATACAAACTTACATTACTCCAACTGATAAATAGCGTTCTCACTAAGTCATCAATGTTCTGTATAAACATTTGATTGATTACGGATATCAATTATTTTCGTCGATAATTGATATCTGTGGGGATGCTTTTTTTAATGTTTTTATTATATCAAATAACCAAACAAATGTCAACATTTAATTTCAAAATATATAATGATATATAATGATATATAATCATATATAATAGTATAGTTAAATGTCGATTTATTCATTTGTTTGTTAGATCATCAAATTTAAAACAATGTATTTTGAGTATATCACTTTTCTTTTGCTTTGTCAATAGTTCTACAAAGTTATTTTATCTGCCTGTTTACATCCGGAAAACATTTCTGTATGTAATCAGACATTTTTTTTGCACTGTTACGCTGCATATCCTGTGTCAGATGTCCGTATACATCCAAAGTAAAAGCTGACGAATGATGACCTAAATTTGCTTGCAGTGATTTTATATCATCCCCTGCCTGAAGTGACAGTACTGCATATGTGTGGCGTAAGTCATGATAACGCAAGTTCGGATATCCTAATTTTTTTACTGTTCTTTTAAACGTACTGTACAAGGACGGAATTGTGTAATGAGAGTTAATGCGGCGATTCACAAAAACAAAGTTTTCAGCTGTTTCAGGTACAGTCTCTTTTAGTTTTTGCAGAATTGTCATTACACACGCAGCCGGATAGATCATTCTTTTTTTATTATTTTTCAGCGAAGTAAATACAAATTTTTTACTTTCACGATCCAGCACAAGCTGTCTGTACAGAAAAATAGAACCTTCTTTAAAATCAATGCAATCCCATGTCAGCCCGATCAGTTCACTAACTCGCATTCCGGTAAACAGTGAAACGATATAAGCAGCTTCTTTTTCGGTTCCTTTTATTGCAGAAAAAAATCTGTACAGCATATCATTGTCCATAACATTGATATTTTTAAACTGTACTCCCGGCAAAATAATTTGATCCGCCGGATTTTCCGATATATATTCATACTTGACTGCTGCTGCTAAACACTTATGCAATACACCATGTATGTTTTGTACTGATTTTGCCGATAACGGTTTTTCTGTTCCGACCCCCAGCACAAGACTGTTAATAAAAAGCTGGACATCTTCTGCTTTTAAATCCTTTAGCAGAAGATGTCCTAAAACTCTGTTTATATGATTGTTTGTTGTGCTTTTATAGTAAAACGCAGTATTGATTTTCAGATTACCACAAAAATTCATAAGCCAGTATTCTGTCCAATCTGAAAAAAAAATTTTGTCCTTTTCGAGCCTGGCTATCGTTTCGTTTTTACTAACAGAACGCATATACCCAAGAACATCATGCACATCCTGCAAAGAATTTTTCATATTGGCTGTTGTTTTGTTTTCCATAAAAATATTACTCCTATACAAAAAAATTGAAGCCATGATAACACAGCTTCTATTTTTTCGTATAGGAAATCTTGCTATGAACGTTGTGCAAACAATCTGTTAACTACAGATCTGCTGACGTTCAGTTCCCTGGCTATTTGTGATTTACTTAGTTTATGTTTTTCCCATGCCGCATAAAGAGCATCAAATTTCGTCATATCAACTTCAATTTGCTTTCTGCCATGATAAGCTCCTCGTGCTTTTGCTAGAGCTACTCCCTCACGTTGACGTTCAAGTAAATTTTCTCGTTCGAACTCGTTAATGGCAGCTATCATCTGTAACATTAATTTTCCGGTCGGTGTTCCGGTATCAATTTTTTCTTTGATTGAAATCAGCTTAACACTTTTATCCTGGAGTCTTTGAACAAGTTGAAGAAGATCTATCGTTGATCTTGCTAAACGACTAAAATCATGAATATACACTGTGTCTCCCTCACGGACGTAATCAAGCATAGCACTGAGTTGAGGTCTGTTGGTGCTGCGAGCAGAGATTTTTTCGCTAAAAATCTTATCTATGCTATATGATTTCAGTGCAGCAAGCTGACGTTCCTCGTTCTGATCCACGGACGAAACTCTTACATATGCAATATTAGCCATTCGATGTATCCTCTTTCTTCTCCAATGCTGCTGTCCATTTATCCCCCATGTCTTTTTCGACAAGCGAAAGAACATAAGCATTCAGAGACATATTTTTGTTTTGAGCGAATGCCGCAATTTTTTCTTTCTGTCCTTTTTTGCACAGGATAAACAGCCTGTCATATTTTTGCTGATTATATCGGTTTTTTACAGCTGCTGATGTTTTGCTCATTTCTCATCCTCCTTCTTCTGCTGCGCTGGCGAAAGAGGAACTGACAGATCATAATTCAAACGCTTTGCATCACGTTCGATGAGATCAATAATATATGCCGTAGTGCTTTTGCCCTGACTTTTCGCAAGAGCACTTATCTTTTCTTTTTTTCCTTTTCTCACCCTGATACGGACAACATCAAAATTAGCTTCCATATACTTTTCAGTAGCAAGTCTTTGATTTATATTGTAATATTTTTTTTCTTTATTCAAGAAGATTTCTCCTCTCCTACTTGATATTAATATTATACCATGAAATTTATGTAGTGCGCTATATTTTTTTTGAATAATTACAAAAAATATCAAAAGTCATCAAACATTGAAAATAGGTTATTGACATATAGTGCTCTATATAGTATAATGTAATTGAAATAATTTTTCAAAAGGGGGAGTAACATGAATACATTTGTCTCTTTAACTGTGTGCATCATGATTTTTTATGCCGCATTTAAAATTTTCAAGAAGAATCATCCTGAAAATACTGAATATGAAGAGTATGCAATCAATCCGATTTCAGAGCAGCTTGATAATGTCAATCAGGCAATGAAACAATTAGAAAAAATAGAAGGTATGATAACAGAGATTGAATTATGCAATCCAAAAAATCATGAAAAGAGTATATCAGTCAAATGGATGGATGAACAATGCAGCACACAAAGTTATGATTTTTGGCTAACAGGGAATGATGTTAATACAGATCTCATTTTAAAGTTAGCATATGCTGAAAGAAAAAAATTACGTTCCCTACTGAAAAAAGAAATAACCATATTAGGTGAACGTAGTAACGAAAACTGTTACGAAAACTATATGATTGAAAATAGGGGAGTGGTAAGATGAGAGAAACAAAATACTGTCAACGCTGCGGAAAAATAATTTCCAGAATAGAAAATGCTGATTGGTATAGCCACATGAGTATTAAATATTGTCCGGACTGTAGAAAAAAATCTGATCAGGAAAAGACTGCAGAAAGAATGAAAAAATTTCGAGCACGTAACAGAGCTGTAAATAAAGCACGCAATGAAAAATTGGAGCTGCTTGAAAAAGAGAATGAACTGTTAAGAATGAGAATTATACAACTTCGTGAATTTAAACTCTATCAGGCAGATCAGAATTAGTGTCAAAAGGTTGACATAGAAAAATATTTTTGATATAGTTTATATGATAATGATAATAATAATGAGGAGGAAAAACAAATGAACAGAATAATCATATCAGGAAGGTTAGTTGCAGATCCTGAACTTAGGCAGACCACAAGTAACATTTCTGTGTGCCGGTTCCGTGTAGCCGTAAACAGACCATTTGCCAAAGATGGGGAAACAGCAGCTGACTTTTTTAATGTTGTAGCATGGAGACAATCAGCAGAATTTGTCACAAAGTACTTCAAAAAAGGTTCTGCTATTATCCTGGAAGGCTCTATGAGAAATGCTGATTTCACAGATTCGAATGGCACAAAGCATTATGCAATGGAACTCGTAGCAGAACATGTTGAGTTTGGAGAATCAAAAGCAAAATCAACAGCCAATGAAGAGATCAATCTCAGTGGATTTGAAAAAATTGATGACGGAGAAAATCCATTTTAATTGACTAATAGAGTATACTCTATTAGTCAATTCTATAAATTGATAAAAACGGTTTTTTAAAGTTAAAATATTAAAAAAAGTCAGAATGCACATAACATTTTAGATGCTAAAAAACAATTTTTAGGAGAAGAGGAATTATGAGAAAAATTTTAATCAGTATGATTGCTGTTATGATAGCAGCATCAATGACAGGCTGCAATCATAATGATAAACCGAAAGATAAAAAAACAAATAATTCAATTGCTTCAGATACTTCAAATACAAAAGTCAAAGAAAGCAAACCAACACAGGAAATATTAGACGCTGATAATGATTCGTTAAAAGTACAAATTGCTGATACGGTCTTTACATTACCTCTAACCCTTGAACAATTGTTGAATGCAGGAGCTGTATTAGAAGAGGACGATATAAATCCTATTAATGAAATTGTTGATCCTGGTTATGGTTATACTCTTAACCTATCATTAAATAATAAAAAAATATGTTTAACATTTCGTAATTATCAATTCGATAATGACGACAAATATAAAAGAATACAGTTAAAAGACTGTATTCTATATGAAACATATTGTTTCGATGGAGTAACCGATGACTTTGTATACAACAACGATGCAATGATTTTTCCCAAAGGAATCAAAAACGGTTCTTCAATTGAAGATGTAAAAAAAATCTGGGGCGAACCGAACAGTGAAGAAATAGATTCGATGTCTTATAAAACAGATAATGCTTATTACACCATGGCAATTGATATAGAACATCAAACAGTCAAAGACATTGCAATGTATATCTTGGACAATTACATGTTAGATTACCCAAATCCTAAATACGAACCCACACAGGAAATATTAGACGCAGATATGTTCTCAAATAAGATACAATTTGGCGATAAAGTAATAGACCTCCCAATTACATTAGACCAACTTATTTCTGAAACGGGTGCCACAATTAATAACGATTTACCCGATATTGCTATGCCTGAAGACGAAAAAGGAAGTCCTACAGAAATCATTGATGCCAGAGGATATAAAGACCTATATCTTAAAATTGATAACAGAAGCTATAAATTTACATTTCGCAATACTTGTGAAGATGAGCCTAAAAAACTGGGAGAATGTGAAATGTCTTCAGAAATTAACGGATACTCAACAATGATTTTTCCAAAGGGAGTAAAACTATATATGTCTGAAGAGGATGTAATACACTTATGGGGAGAACCAAATTCAACAGATAATTGTTACATAAGGGAAGGAGAAGGCAAATATGAAATACAATATGATAGCTCTTATGGAAATAGCTACTATGTTACAAGTATAAAATATATATATGTTAAAGACTAAAGTAAATAGTTACATCATACATAATACACAAAGCAGCTGATATAGATGCAAACGGACTGGTTGATATAGCTGACCTTGCATATTTTAAACAGTATATCAGCAAAGATCCAAATCTAAGTAAAGTAGTTAGAATAAAAAAAAGAAAGACAACCACTAATCTCATTGTAGAAAAAGTGGCTGTCTTTTTTTATTGCATAAATCTTACCGGTTTACAACATTAAATCGTCTAATCTTTGCGGACATGGCGTAATAATTCTGCTATATATCAAATAGTTATCATCAACAACCGTAGGTATCATTGTTATATTTCTTTCGCTATGATCTTTTTCCTGATTTGACCAGGTATATGTATACCATCCATCCTCAGATTTTTTATTGCTGTAAAAAATAAAAGTATCAAAATCCTTAAAATTGAACGTCAGTCCACAAACAGGCTCATCTTTTGTCAAAGTAACTAAAACATTAAATATGAGATTTTTTATGTTTTGAGTTCCTATTTCAATTTCGACAGTAATCTGATGCTCCTGAAACAGCTCTACAAAATAAGGATAACCGATTTTGCTCAGTTTGCGTCCTGACTTTTTTGTTAGTGTCACATATGCATGATTTGGATATCTGTTGTTTAATACATACGAATTGAGTTCTTTCTGATCAAGTTTAACTTTGAATTTTAGTTTATCTTTCCAGTTTGCATAAGGAAAAAAACACGCAAAATCAAAAACTATACATCCTTTGCCATGTTCTATTTCTTCTGATAGTTCATTTATAATTTCATATTTCTCATTCATAATACTTCCTCCTTTTCAAATATGTAATTGATATTAATATATTATTCAAATTGATTTAATTTATCAGTCAAAATCTTACGCAGCACATCAGGATCATCATATTCATCTAAAGATGCAACATCAGGATCAAGTTTTTTTATATAGTTAAGAAATTCTGTATAATCATCTATCATTTCATTTGTATCGTTTCTGTTCAGAATCATACGTGTATATCGCTGAACTAAAAATTTCAAATCATACCGTTCCGGACTACTTTCTTCTAAATATTTGACCATAATAAAAAATACACCTCTTTCAAAATCATGTTACAGAAAACCCTTTAGGAATCAGATCAGAGACCTGACGAATTTTCTCTTCCTTTGCAAGTGTCTGTACATAGATACCACTGCTAATTCTTTGAGCAAGCTCATACTGTTCTGAGCTGGTACCAAGTTCTTTTTGTATAACCGCATTTTCAGCTGATAGTTGTTCAAGAGTGTTTTTCTCATTTTCAATCAGTATATCTATATTATTGTAATTGTTTGCATTGATCTGAAAGTCTTTAAATGATGAAAGAATTTTCTGACTTTCTAAAAATTGTAATGCATTTGCAGAAGCACCATTAAAAACAATGTCAATATGTTTTTTTAAATTTTCAAAATATTTAAGATCTTGTTCAGAAGATTCAATTTTCTTTTTCAGTAAAGTATTTTGTTCTTCGATTATTTCACAGTCATGTTTAAATGTTGCAAGCGTATAACCGGAATTAATTTTATTCTGAATACTGATCAGTTTGTCGATCTCCGCATCATTCTTCCAGCTAAACGGCTTCTGCACATTCTTTTTTCTCAAAGGAATCATGGATTTTTTTACAGCAACAGTATAGATTTGTATGCTTTTCAGTAACATGCATTTTATCTCACTGCCTTCAAAGTTGTCTGATGATAGTTCATTACTGATCTTACTTTCATAAAGATGATTCGCAGCTATCTGATTATTTAAAGCTAATTCGGAATAAAATTCTCCAAGCGATTTCAAACGAATAAATCGTTCACCATTCTCCGGTCGGACAGAAATATATTTTCCTTTTTTTATCGTGTAGTTCAGTTCCTCAAGCTTAGATAACAGATCATCAAAATTATTTGAAACAATAAGCAGACGATCAATATCACTTCGTAGCTGCTCATGAAGAGTAGAGTGAACCGGCTTATATTTTTTTTCAATTTCACGCACCTGATCAAGATAAATTTTTTTGATTTCAAAGCCTGTTGGTGTAGTATGATACTGAATATTTCTCTGATCAAGTTCGGAAGTAACATAATCAAATTTATCAGCAGAAGAGTAATAGCACGGCGTCAGATCAGACTGTTCAATGCATAAAAGATTTTTATTTTGCAGCTCAACAGCTTTCATTTTTTCTTTCAGATTAGTAATGTAGTCTTCTTTTTTTTCTTCCTCAGAAACATTTTTCATTTTTGTAAGAAGCATGCTCATGTTCTGTTCGTCCTTCATGGTTTTATAATCTGCTACATTCATATGAATATGTTTATCATGCTTATTGTCACGAACAAATCCATGATTGTTCAAAATTTTTTCCATGACATTACGTTCTGATTCTTCCCAGGCAACCGTCTGATTTTGCATAGAATTACTTGCACTAAAACCTTCTTCGATAATTGCAGAACGAAATGAAACACCTTTGCTCAGACCATTCTTTCTTCCTTTTGTATAGAACGGAATGAAATCAATATGAAGATGAGG
This sequence comes from Oscillospiraceae bacterium, assembly GCA_045628605.1. GTDB lineage: Bacteria > Bacillota > Clostridia > Oscillospirales > Ruminococcaceae > HUN007. The sequence continues at coordinate 5,577 of JAZQPR010000144.1, read as the reverse complement.
AGTAGCTTCATCAAGATGCATGACGGCATTAAACACATACAAGTTCTTGTTTCTTTTTTCAAAATCTATAAGAAATTCTGCAAGCATTTTTTCTACTTCTTGACCGTTTTTACTACCACATGATGCCGTATCTTTGTCACCATATTGTACAATAGCTTCATAGAATGCTTCTTCTTTTTTGCTGCATAGAATATGCTCAAAATAGTTTTTAATTTTTCGTGATTTTCTTTGTTTCGCATTATATTCTGCAAGAGATTTTCCGAATAATTTTTCATAAACCTTTTCAGGATCTTCAGATTTGAATACATAGTTTTGATTTGTTCTGCTTCCATCAATATTGTCAGCTTTAAAATCTCTGTTGTTATGAGAAATGTTTGCACTATGGGCATGACTTTCTTTGCCGAGTGTAAAACTGATGCTCAGTGATTTCATAATTTTCTTCCTTTCTTCAGATTTTGTGTGTAGTATACATCAAAATTTCACTTGTTGCTCCATTATTGATACTTAACCCAATATCAGTTTTGGTGGCAATAAATGCCATCCAAAACTATTGGGTGAAGGCTGCGCCCTCAACGGCAGCATTGCTCCGCAATGTTGGGGCACATCCCCAAACCCCTTAAAAAATTAATTTTTTGAATAAACTATATTATATTATTCAATTTTTCATTTTTTTATTATGATAACTTTCGTAGTAATTCTCAATAGGTTGCTTCATTACTGACTCATATATGCAAAATAATTTTATCAGCATTGACGATTCATTTGGGAAAAAACTTACTGCAATGTATGTTTCATTATCTTTAATAAATTCTCTGCTGTACCTTAAAATTTTCTCCTTTAGCTGACTTGCATTTTTTCCGAGAAAATTGTTTTCATCTGCAAGAACATATGCAGATAAAACAGAAATAAGAGAATTAAACTGATCAATACTAAGATATAACTTTGTATCACCGGCTCGTTTTTTTTCATTCATTTATCTACCTCCAATTGTATTATCATCATCAATATCTTCTGAAATATTATGATTATTTTTTTCTGCTTTTTCCGCAAACAAATTGAAGTCAGGATTACTTTTCTGAAAAATAAGAAGTTCATTCCAGTCTTTAAAATTATTTTGATCAAGAAATTTTTTTACTCCTTCAGGTCTAAAAAATCCATTGTCTTTTTCAAATTTTCTTCCTGCATCATCATTATCAACACAAGAATAGATTTGTATACCCTGAGCCTGAAGTGCATTAGGGACAGACGGTTTAAGTCCTGCCATTGATACAAGAACAGAGCCGGGAAGTTTTGATTTGTCGCAGAAAGTGTAAAAACTCATCAGATCAATAGCACTTTCAAAAATATATGCTTTTGTTATTTTTGTTGATGGGACAGGCGTATAAATAAACGCACTGTCACCTGTTCCGGTTGCTACACCTTTGTAACGTATGCTTGAATTACATCCTTGAATTTCAGCGCCAAGAATAGTTCCGTTTTGATCGCGATGAACAAAAACTGCATTAGCATTTCTATATTTGTGAGTCTGACCATTTGAGGTTGAAGTGAATTCATTTTCGGATTGATAAAGTAATTTCTGATGAACAAGCTCTTCAACAATCTCGGCTGGAATTTTTCTTGTAAGGCAAAAGTATGCAAACAGCTTTCGCATATTATTTGACTGCTCCGGCATTTGCAGTGTCTTTATTTTTTTTTCAGATTTGTTTTCTGATCGGGGTGGGGAAGTGTACTTTGGTTTATATTCATTAGGAAACTCTGATGATCTTTTTTCTGTAACATCCTCTCCGGTCAGTTCATATACCGCCTGTCGGAAATCTCTACCGCACACTTCTGTAAGGCAGTCAACAGAATTATTCGTTCGCCCCTGATTTGTGTAATGACTGTACCATTGATTGTTATCCTGTCTTATGCACAATCCGGGATAATCTTTAACATAGAAATTAACACCATGCTGCTCAACTTTGTAACCACTTGATCGGAAATATTCAACAAGATCTGCTGACCTCGCTTTCTGAACAAGTTCATTAAATTCCTCACTTTTCATTTTTTACTCCTTATTCAAAAAACAGCAATCAACACTGTGCAGTTTTTCTGCACAGATATTAATTGCTAATAAATCATTATATGATCATACTGTCCTCATCATCATTTTTATTTTCAGTAACATTGCCCGGAGAATTGTTTACTACAGCATCATCTGCACCGATTATGTCATCAGATGCAGCTGAAAGTTTTGAAAGTCTTGTTTCAATTTCATTAAATTCTTCAGTTAGTTTTTTAAGTTTTTCTTCTTCTGAAAAAGGTTTCTTGATTCTATCTTCTGCTTGAATAAGTTCTGTTTCTGTAAATTCAAGTCTTCTTTCAAGTTCTTCTTTTTTAGCATTCATTCCTTTATCAAACAGACGATTAATCCTAAACAGATTATCACTATTATCATTTGTTCTGGCTGTACACTCATACTGTATGTCACGTTGTACTACGAATACTACATTAAAATTAGCTGAATACTCAGCATTTATAATAAAATCACCGATTGAAAATTTGTCTGAAATTTTATTGGAATTTGAAACCGAGCCTGCAATATTTATGAGATAATCATTTATATCTTTGTGATCAGCAAGAGTAATTCCATCATGAGTTTTAAGTATAAGATCTGATTCTTTTAGTTTTTTAGCTGATTCAATATCTGATGAACATTTTACAATATCTTCTTTAAGTCTGATGATCAGTTTTGAATTACTCTGAATACTATTTCTTACATGTGCAGTCTCTCTGTTATATTCACTTTGCAGCATTGTAAGCTCAGCAATTTTATTTGATAGTTCAATTCTTTTTTTGAAGTCAGGATTACCTTCGGCAGCTGCTTGTATTTCTGCAAATGTCAAAACCTTTTCGTCACAATCTTCTGAAACACGTGAAGGAGCATTATTATCAAGAAGCTGTGCAATGAACCTGGCTTTGTCAGTAACAGTCTGATACAAGTAACTGTCAAGTGTTCCTTCGGTAACATAATTATAAATTTCAACTTCCTTGTTTGTATTTCCCTGACGTAAAATTCTGCCCTCACGCTGGGTAAAATCTGACGGCTTCCATGGGATATCAACATGATGAAGAGCATACAGATTCTTCTGAATATTTGCGCCGGTTCCTAATGTACCTGTACTTGCAATTACTATTCTGTACTTTGATTCGTTGATATCTGAGAATATCTGTTCTCGGTTCTTAGCATCTGACTTAGGCGCAAAAATAATTTCTTCTTCAGGAATGCCTTTATTTTTTAGTTCATCTTTTATATAGTTATAAACCGAAAAATTTCCTTTATCATTATTAATGGCTATATCTGAAAAAATAATCTGAACACATTTTTTATCATCTGTTTCCTGATAGATCCTTGCGACATTATCTATGCACTTATCAACTTTGCTATTCTTATCCAATGCAAAATCGACCGGCAAGCTGCCTTTCTTTTCGTATAACGCTTTTATTGCTAAATTTCCAAGTCCAACAAGTCTTGCTTCTCCGGTTATTGCAAGATGATTATCTTCGTTTGGCTTTACCATTCCTTTTTCAATTGCTTGTGCACGCGATGCAAGATATTTAACATATTTTTTCTGTTCAGGTGTTGCAGGAACTTTTACTATCTGTATTTTTCCGCTTTTAAGCGCAGGGCGAGGAAGATTCAGCTTATCAGCTGATTGTATATCTGCAAATTCCTTGTACATAGCCATGAGCTCAGGCAAATTGACAAAGCTTGCAAATTTAGTCTTCAGCTTCAGTCTGCCGTCAGCTGTCTGCTGATTTTTTGTTACGACATTTCCAAATGTCGCTGCCCAGTCATCAAATCTATCAACGCCTTGTGCTTTAAGAATGTCAGGACGCAGATACTGCTGCATTACATATAACTCCGTCATCGAATTAGAAACCGGAGTACCGGTTGCAAACAGGATGTGCCCCTGTCCAAACTTCTGGTTAAAGTATTCTGTTTTCATTCTCATATCCTCAGCTCGTTTTGAAGTTTTTCCGCCAACACCTGATACGTTCTCCATTTTGCTGATGATTGCACCGTTTTTATAGATATGAGCTTCGTCAACAACAAGGTAATCAAATCCCAGGGATTCAAACTCGATAAAATCATCTTTACTCTTAACACTTGAAGTTGGATTAACAGCATCTTCAAGTTCTTCTTTTGCTTTGATCAATGCTTCTTCTATTTGCTTTACTGTTTTTGACCTGCCACTTCGTCCTGATTTCATACTTCGCAGTATATCTTCATATTCGTCAATTCGCTGTTCGATATATTTAGCCTTGTATGTATTTGACATTGCAAGCTTTTCAAACTGTTCATTCGACATAATAACTGCATCGTATGATCCGGTTACTACCCTCGCAGTAAATAATTTACGTTTATTTTCATCCGATAAATCTTTATTGCTAACTGTAAGCACTCTTGCATCAGGATAAATCTTACGCCACTCATTTGCTGTCTGCTCAATAAGCGGCTTTGGCACAACAACACATGCTTTGTTTATCAAATTTATTTGTTTCTTTTTCATAACAGATGTAATAAGAACTGCTGACTTTCCGGCACCAACAACATGAGCTGCCAGCGTATTGCCTCCATAGATTGTACGTGCTATACAGTTTTTCTGATGTGGTCTAAGTGTAAATTCTGAATTCATTCCAGGAAAAGTCAGATGTGATCCGTCATAAGTTCTTCCAACAATACTGTTAAAAATATCATTATACTTGCGTTCGTACTTCTCTCTGCGCTGCCTGTCGCCAAAAATCCACTTTGCAAATTCTGATTTGATTAATTTTGCTTTTTCAAGAGCAAGTGCTGTTGCACTTGAATTTGTAATAAGCATGGTTTTATTGGTTCCATATGGATTCGGAACGCTCTCCTGAACAACGATTCGTCGCTGATTTAATATTTTCTCTGCAATTTTATACATATTCATTTCGGCTGTTCCGTAAACACTACTTTCATTAGTATTGAAACCTGAACGGCTCTTACTTCCTGCTATTGAGTATTCACCTGACAGCGGATCATATGATACTTCATGATCCATATAGCATTTTCCGCTTAGCTGCTTCAGAAATCTACTGTAATCATCTGTATCAATCCATGAACAGCCCATTCTAACGCTTATTTCTTCAGCATGTATATCTTCAGGCAGAACCTGCTTCAGAGCATCAACATTTACTGAATAGTAAGGATTAGTCTTTGCTGCTTCTTCTGCAGAATGAAGTTTTCTGCGGACATTTCCAGAAAGATACTCGCTTTTTTCACGCATTTCTGAAAATGGAATACCGGCAACTATTTCGTCCGGATCTCTGAATGCATATCCTTTTTCGACCAGCTCATCTGCTATCTGATTCTCTGCATTTGATGTATATACATTCTTCAAAAGCTGTGCCATATAAGGTATATCAATTTTACCATGCTGATCCATTGATACCTGGAATGCTTCTTCAATATCTGCTGCTTCTGTAATCTCTGAAATATATTTAACAGTTCGTTTTGAAAAAATTTCTGTTTTGTTATATGAGTCTGTTTCTTTATCGTAATATTCAAGA
>JAZQPR010000143.1:0-2660 GCA_045628605.1 Oscillospiraceae bacterium | reverse complement strand
TTAATGACATTTAAATCGCCTCACAATGAAAAAGATATTACTTTCTCATTTTTTGGGATTTTTCATTTTGTCAATTGACAAAATCTACAAATTTTGCATTAACTTTTTTACATCAATTTCTTAAGTTGATGACATTGGCCTGCAGAGGCGGGGGATATCCTCTGTGTTGTTATATTTATTTCTTATTTACTGCCTTACTTCTGATTTCACTCACAAGTTCATGTACTGTTGTACACGGACACATTTCTGATGGTTTGTTTTTGCCTTCCCTTTCGTACTGTTTGATTTTTTGTTTCGCTATCTGAATCGCTTTCTCTTCATTTCCTGCACGGCACAGTCTGACATACATATTTTCATCAGCTTTTGAATATTTCTGCCCTGTTTTATTTTCATATACTCTGCCAAACTCATCACAGCAAGTCCATGAATTCTGAATTGCCGGCATCGAACCCAAATATGCATACATCCATATTTCAAAACAGGGATTTGACCATCCTGCATTTATTCCTTTACTTAACGCTTCTGATACAATATCATCAAATCCTTTGACCTGATCTCTGTCAAATACGATCCATGGAATACGATACTGTGCATCATAAGCAGTCATTTCCAGACATTTATCTATCATAGAACATGTTTTGGTTTCTACAACTTTTATAACAAGTTTATTTCTCACTTCTTCCGGCAAAGAATGAAGCAGACCGGTAAAAAAGCATCTTTCTGTTGCCTCTGTATCTGTTACTATCAAATAATAACCCAGCTCCGGAACTTTATACGGAGTCCTGCGTTCTCTGGTTTTTCTATCTCCGGTTCTGTCTTTTTTCGCCATCTCAATTCTCCTTAAACATATTTATACTCTTCAGTTTCGGAATAGCACCATATTTTCCAAGAAGATAATTTTTTTCATAACTCTCATCTTTACGGATTCGGGTGCCATCTTCATCTACAAAATCAGCAAGTGAATACAAGGAAGATACTCCGTTTTCATCTTTTTCTGCAAACCATATTTCATCACGGCGAAGCAGCTGACCGGAAAGCTGCCATGTATCATGTGTTGTAAAAATAAGCTGAGCATGATTTCTGTTTATATCAGGATTTAAAAAAGTTAAAAGAACGTTTCTTACAAGAAGCGGATGAAGCCTTGCGTTTAGTTCATCAATAAAATAAACACTTCCTTTTTCCAGAACTTCCTGAAGTTCCGGATATAAAGCAAACATTTTCAGAGTACCTGCAGATTCCATACTTAAAGGTATTTCTGCCATATCATCAGAATCAATCATTTTGTGAAGTGCATTGATCTTATATTTTTCTGTCTCTGAATCACCTTCTTCCGGAACCTTCTCTACTCTGAACTCCCTGATATGTTCATCAAATGAAGAAAAATAATTAACAACCTTACTTTGAACATTTTTATCATCAACAAAGCCTTTCGGCAATCTTCGTAACATAACAATATTAGTAAACGGGTCGCCGAAATCAGCAAATTCATTTAGAATAAACCAGTCCCTGATTGCTTTGCATTTGCCGATTTTCAGCTTTGCCCCAAGTGATATGATCAGCACCTGCTTCTCCAGTGCGATCTTTATATTGTCTCTGCTGCTTTTTTGAAATCCCGACAGATCCAGCTCATCATCATTTGTTCCGCGATAAAATTCTGTATTGTACTTTCTCCCGGTTTTTGCCTTTGAATTCAGCCATTCTTCAATTATTCCTTCTTTACCAACGCTGAAGCCATAATTATAAATTCTCTCTGTTTCATCTCCCGGCAATGTAAAATAAACTTCAAAAACAGATTCGGAATCTTTTGATACAGAATCAAAAAGAAACGGAGTAGGTCTGAAATTTTCATACTTTTCTTCTTCATCTCCGTATTTAAATGACTCAGCAACATATTCGGACATATATCCGAACGCACTATATATATTTGACTTACCACTTGCGTTTGCACCATAAATTGCAGCAACCGGTAATACTTTTTCACCGCCAACAGAAACAACCCTGTCTGAAAATTCTGTCATTTTAGCTGCAGACAGATCAAGAACTGCATCATCTCTAAAAGATTTAAAGTTTTTAAAATTAAATTGTATCAACATGATCTTTCTCTCCTTCTTCAAAGCTCTGCTTTTAACAAGCAGAGGCGATTCGTAGAATCGCTTCTGTTCAGTCGGAGATTGTACTCCGACTGAGCGGTAAGATAGAACCTGCCTACAGAGGCAGGGATATCCTCTGTGTTGTTATAATTATATTATACCTCAAATTTAATAAAAATCAACATGTAAATGAGATTTTTTCTCAGTTACTTATATTTTTTTGCTGCGTAACTGTTTTTATATAAATATTATCTTTTTGCAAACCGCTATACCCATGGTTTACTTGTTTTACCGCACACTCAATGCTATAATACAAGTAATGAAAAACGGCGGATTCGTCTAACAGGTCAGGACAAGAGACTTTCATTCTCTAAATATCGGGTTCGAACCCCGTATCCGTCATCAGACATAAGATAATATCACTTATGTTTCAAAGCTCTGCTTTTAACAAGCAGAGGCGATTCGTAGAATCGCTGACCAAACAGTCGGAGATTGTACTCCGACTGAGCGGAAAGATAGAACCCGCCGCCTGCAGAGCAATGTCATCAACTTAAAGGAAGTCAAATTTGT
>JAZQPR010000142.1:0-2229 GCA_045628605.1 Oscillospiraceae bacterium | reverse complement strand
TATCATTTCGTTTCCCGATGAGATGACTGTTTTTATAAACTTCTGACTGAATGAAGTCACATTCATTGCCGAGAACATCCAAAGTACGGTATACATCATGCAACTGATAAGAAGGTTTTTCAAGGAATTCAGAAGCAATCTTATAAGAAGAAAGCTTACTGGCGGGTTCCAGGATTCTTGCATAGATCAAATCAGAAAGGATCGCGTTGATATCGAACTTGAAATTATATTTGTCTCTGATCTTGCGGCAGGTTTTATCAAGCTGAAGCTGATAGTAAAAGGACTGAGGAAAAAGATATCCTCCGCGATAGAAGACCTGCTGAGCATAATCCAGCTTATGATCAGAATGAAAAGTAATCTGAACAGCCTTAGCCTGCTGTTCTTTTTTATATTTAAGGGTCTCGAGTCTGGCCTCTTCTTTTGCCCAGCGCATGACATCGTCACGGGTAGGTCCATGTTCAATTAAGAGTTCCTGAAGGGTTCCGAGTTTACGAACATTGACAGAGGTGCTCTTGCCCTTGTTGTTAATAAAACTTTTGGCGATATAAAAAGATTCAGAATTTTTGGACTTTGATGTTGTAACTTTCATAATGAAATCCTCCTGAATATAGTATATCACACTTTCAGAGGAAATGCTATATAATACCATAAAATAAAACGAAAGATTTGACATAAAAAAAGCAGGCTTTATAAGGCCTGTAAGGCATAATGTATTTATGCAACTGTCAAACTCCCGAGCAGCTAATAACGAAAAATGAACCTCGAAAACACTATATTTCCAAACCAGTCTGTTCCTTTTATATAGATTCTGAGACTATGGCATAATGACGGATACTATTTTTCACGTGATTCGCTTTTGGCAGACATTTCTGATATAATCCTGACTTTGACAGTTTGAGAAACACAAAAGGCTCAGAACGCCAGTATCTATGCAGGGTTCTGAGCCTTTGTTGCATGTAATGAAATATAGTATTTTATTATCTGCCTTTACTTTTTTTCTGAATATTTCTCATACGGCTTTTGGTAATAAACTGGAAGTCTGTTTCAAAACCACAAACCTTGTGTAAGGCATCTGTAAGTTTGTCCCTGGTATATAACGGAATATAGCCTTGTTCCTGTATATCAGCGAAGTTCATACTTTTGAGTTTCTCAAGGATTTTTTCGCAGGTATATTCCCCCTCTAATCCTTTTTCAAGATAGCGATAGATGATTAATGAAAGAAAACAAATCAGGAAATGTGCTTTTATACGGACATCGTCGTGAAGAAATACCGGTCTTGCCTCGAATTCTGTTTTCATAATGCGGAAACATTCTTCAATCTCCCAGCGGCCTTCACTTACTTTCAATATATCTTTCACATCGTCATCAAGAAGATCTGTAGTAACAGCATACATTCCGTCATAAAGTTCTTCTTTTTCAATCTTTTCTGTGTCCAGATAATTCTGTATCTTTGCAGCTTCTCCATCCTTGGTAACAGCGATCTTTCCTATGAATCGGGCAGGATCATTTGGATTTTTACGCTCTTTTTTTACACTTCCACTGAGGATCATTTTTTCAGCTCTCTCTACCTGTGCATCACGGATTGCTTTCTGATATCTTGCGTATTTAGGGGAGTAGGTGATGATCAGGCGCTGGTGTAAGGTGCCAGGCGTATAAGGTTCGTCCTTATAGTAGAGACCGGTATCGTCATCGCTGATTTCGGAAAGATTAACCGGTAAGTCATCAGAAACTCTCTTGAAGCCTGATTTATCAAGAGCCCACGCTCTGTCATCTTTGTTCAGTTTCCTGATTGACTGGGTTACGATAAATGCACGTTCACCAGCGTGATTTATCTTTTTGATCTTTTCAGAGCCCAGACCGGCATCACTGCAATAAATAAACTTTGTACAGCCGAAATCCTGAAGTACCGTTTCTTCCAGTGGCTTCAAAGAAGTCTGTTCATTGGCATTTCCAGGAAAAAGAGAGAAGGCGAGTGGAATTCCATCACCATCCATAAACATTCCCATCTGTATGATAGGATTTGGACGGTGTTCTTTGCTTTTTCCGTATTTTTTGTCGCCATCTTCCTGTTCAATCTCAAAGAAGTAGTTTGTACAGTCATAATAAAGGATCTTATCATTTCGTTTCCCGATGAGATGACTGTTTTTATAAACTTCTGACTGAATGAAGTCACATTCATTGCCGAGAACATCCAAAGTACGGTATACATCATGCAACTGATAAGAAGGT
>JAZQPR010000141.1:0-11661 GCA_045628605.1 Oscillospiraceae bacterium | reverse complement strand
ATAGGGGATAATGCGGTAGTTGATTTTGTAGATGATACAGTCGAAACGGTGGAATATATTGTTTCTGATGATGTTACTGTGGTGGTTTCTTCTTTAGTATCATTATTAATTGGAGATTGATTATTTGAATTTTCATTTTGAGAAGTATAATTTTCGTTATCAGGTTTTGGAACGGGATCATTTGAAGTTGGCTGTTCTGGCTGTGAAGAACGGATTTTTATTCCTCCACCGATAAAAGTAAAATTTGAGGAATAAAATACTTCTTCTCTATTAGCTTCAAGTGCAAAAGATGTTTGATAAGTATCATATATATCAGTATAAGTTGCTATTGGGATTATTTCATAGAAATCCCCTTCTTTAACTTCATATGGAATGAAAATGCTTATGTCATAAAACTTTCCATTTGGAATTTTTTTTTCCGGAAATAAAACAGTGTCAGAGTCTATAAATAATATATTTTTTTCAATATAACATACTGACGATGCTAAATGTGGGATAGGATTTCTTTCATCGCAATATTCAAACCATTCTTTTAATTTATCATCTAATCTATAAGCGATATCAAGAAAATAAATATCTTCATCAGGTACATTGGATAAATATATTCCTAAATGTACTCTCCTATTCTCCGGGATCTCCTCAATCGAAATCTCCTTCGTCTCCACCCTGACCTCAATATTATACGGATCCGCACAAACCGTATTCACATTAAAATCAATATTCGTAATCATACAGCCCAATATCATAACGACTGTCAAAGCAATCGAAGTAATTTTGTTTTTCATAAATAAAATCTATCCTAACTTTTTAATGCTGATCATCATTTGAATCTTTCTTGCTCCTTTTGAATATGATAATAAGAGCAACGCCCATAATCAGTAAGCATAATAAGACTAAAATTAATATGATAAAATTTGAATTACTGCTATTTTCTTCTGTCACTTCAGATGAATTTAAAGATTCTGTATTTATAATAATATTCGTTTCTGATTCTGTAGATTTTTTGGAAGTAATAGAAGATAATGCTGTAGTTGATTTAGTAGATGATGCAGCAGAAACTGTGGAATTAATTGTTTCTTGTGATGTTAATGTGGTGATCTCGTTAGTAGTTTCATTATTAATTTGAGATTGAATATTGGGAATTTCACTTTGAGAATTTGAAATTACATTATCAGATGCCGAAACAGGATTGTATGATATTTGTTGTTCAGCTTGTGAAGAGCGGATTTTAATTCCGCCTTGTCTAAATGAGAAATTTGATGGACCATATATTTCAGTTTTATTTTTAAACAAAGAAAAAGAAGTGATATCTGTTTCATATTCATTATTACATGAATCTACAGGAGTAATTTCAAAGAAATATCCTTCTTGAATATCATTAGGCAGGTAAACTAAAAAATCATATATTCTTCCGTCTTTAATTTTTCTATCGAAAGTAGGAAGTGTAACCGATGAAAAATAAATAATATCTGTATTCATAATAGATGTACTTGTAGCTAGAGACTCAATTGTATTTTTATCCCAACAATTATTTATATACGGTATTATCTTACTGTCAACTTGAAAAGCAATATTAATAGCAAAAAGTTCCTCATTTGGAACATTTGATAAGCATACTTCTAACGGAACTAACCTGTCCTCCGGTATCTCCTCAATCGAAATCTCCTTCGTTTCCACCTTGATCTCAATATTATACGGATCCGCACATACTGTATTCACATTAAAATCAGTATTGGTAATCATACAGCCAAGTATCATAACAAATGTCAAAGCAATCGAAGCAAATCTGTTTTTCATAAATAAAACCTTTCCTAACTTTCTAATGCTGATTATCAATTGAATTATTCTTTTTATTTTTGAATATGATTGTAAGAACAATGACAATAATTAGTAAGCATAATAAGACTAAAATTAATATGATAAAATTTGAATTACTGCTATTTCTTTCTGTTATTTCTGATGAATTTAAAGATTCTGTATTTGTATTAACATGTGTTTCAGTTCCAGTTAATTCTTTTGACGTAATAAGAGAATGTGATGTAGTTGGATTTGTAGATGATATGGTTAAAATTGCAGAAGAGACGGTTCCTTCTGTAATATCATTATTAATATGAGTTCGATTATCTGGCATTTCACTTTGAGATTTGGGAGCATCGTTATCTAATGATATAATAGGTTCATTTGATATTTGTAATTCAGTTTGTGAAGAATGAATTTTTATTCCGCCACTGATAAAAGAAAAATTAGATGGACCATATAATTCTTTTCTATTTGATTCAAAGGCAAAAGAAGTATAATCATAGCCATTGTTGCAATCTGATACTGGAATTATTTCATAAAAGTCTCCTTCATTCACTTCTGTTGGAATGAAAATTGATATATCATAAATTCTTCCATTATCTATTTTTTTATTTGATTGAAAAAATGTATCGGATTCCAAAAAGAGATACTTATTTTCTATTCTTGTTTGAACAGAAAGTGAAGAAACAGCGTTTTCTCCCCAACTTAAATCAAACCATTTTTCTATTTTGCTATCTAATTTATAAGCTATATTCAAACTAAAGAAATCTTCATCTGGTACATTCGAAGCATATACTTCTACAGCAACCATTCTATCCTCCGGTATCTCCTCAATCGAAATCTCCTTAGTCTCCACACTGATCTCAATATTATACGGATCCGCACAAACCGTATTCACATTAAAATCAATATTCGTAATAACACACCCCAGTATCATAACAACTGTCAAAGCAATCGAAGCAATTCTGTTTTTCATAATAATAATCCTCCGGACTATTTATATATAAGTCATAAGCCTTAATAATTATAGAATATTGTCGGTTTATTATCAAGGTGTAAATAAAACTTCTATAATGCGAATGTTTTTTTCAACATTTACAGAAAATATACGGATATCTGTACAAAAGTCCTGCTGAGAAATAAACTTAAATAAATCCATCTAACCTCCGCAGCTTCGTAATTTATCTATTTCACTGCAGGTCATATTTTATCATAACAAATAACCGGTTTCAATACTTTTTCCCTATTATGCATCGAAAATGGTATGAAGCGCACTTTTTTCTCAAAATGTGGAAATCAGACGGTAAAAAAACAGCTTGCAGTCAGAAATATCATCCTTAAAAAAATTTTTATTTCAGGATTTTAAAAATATAAAAAAAGTAATGAACAGAAAAGGTATCCTTGTTCTGTATCCTGAAGCAAGATATGCAAATACAGGAACAAGTTCGGAGCTTCCGGCTTCGGTAAGCAAGCTGGTCAAGTATCTTGATGTTCCGGTTGTTACCGTAAATATGCGTGGAAATTATCTTCAGAGCCCTATGTGGAATCTGACATACAGAAAGGATGCAAGGCTGGACGCAACCGTAACTCAGGTATTTACAAGAGAAGAGGTAAGAAAGGCATCGGAAGAGGAAATCGGTGCAAAGCTTACTGATTTTTTGTCATACGACGAATATGCATGGCAGTATGAAACAAAGATGGCCATTAATTTGTACAGGCGTTCAGAAGAAATTTCTTGTAGCAAAAACAAACAATAAGTTTGAAAATTTTTAAATATTTTTCACTATTTTTCTGAAAAATTGTGTAATATTCTGTTTTTTGTGCGGTCTTAAATTATGAAGACCGGTAAATATTAATATTTTTATTAATCACAATTGAAAACTTTTTGTAAATAAACTGAATCGAAAGCAAAAAGTGTTAATAATATCTGAAAGAGCAGTCCGCTGCTTTCTGTTTTTTTCAGTTGTGCGTTGCCGGTAAATACATCACAACATGAAAATGAAGGAGTAATTCACAATGAAGAAAAAATCGTTCAAGGCTGTAAGTGCAGTATTCAGTATTATTTTTACAATGTCTTCTGCAGGCTCGTTTGTTTATTCGGCAGAAAATGATGTTCCCGAAAACGGCAGTATCATTGACGAAACACCTGCAGCAATAAAAGCAGGTCAGGAAGCTCAAATTCTTAAAAATAATCCTGCAATATTTCCTGCATCCTTCGACCTTCGCAATGTAAACGGAAAAAACTACGTTACACCTGTAAAGGATCAGGGAAAATGGAACACATGCTGGTCGTTAGGTGCAATTGCAGCCGCTGAGACAAGTGTTCTCTATGAGCTTTCTGAAAAAACAGGCTTATCACCTGATAATTTTGATGTGGAGTTTTCTTCACTTCAAAACGCCTGGTTTACATTTTCACAGGTAAAAGGCGGCTCACAGGACGGTGAGGGCGTTTATTTTATAGCTCAGAACGAAGATGAAGAAAAGGAAAATGCACTTAACAGAGGTCTTATTATGGGCGGAGCAGATTCGTATGTCATTAATACTTTCTCAAGTGGTATAGGCCCTGTTGCAGAAAAACTTGCACCTTATAAAAATAAAAGCGGAAACCATATTTTCTATAAGCTTGATAAAGAAACAGGCAAAAAAATAAGAGATGAAGGCGGCCAGCCTGTATTTGAAAGTCACCCTGCCGACTGGAAATGGAGCGAAGATGAACTGTTTGTGGACGGTGGAAGCTACGGTACTGTCGGCGAGGACTGGTCAGTTTCAGATGAATTAAAGTATAATACTTCATATCTTGAAAATGCAGAAATTCTTCCTTCACCTGCATTTGAGTTTGATGAAGAAGGAAACTGTGTGTATTCATATAATGAAGATGTAACAAATCGTATGAAATCAGCTCTTCTTTCAGGAAAAGCAGTTTCTGTTACCTACTGCTCCGAGAAACCGGATTTTGCTGAGCTTGAAAATGAGGATGATACAGCATTTATCAACAAAAACTATGCTCACTATACTTATGACGAGATCTATACACCTTTTTACAATACCGAAACATTTACAGAATCAATGGTTACACCAAACCACGTTGTTTGTATCGTAGGTTATGATGACAACTACTCAAAAGACAATTTCAAGAAGGGTACTTCCGCATATACGGGAAATGATATGACACCTCCTGCAGACGGTGCTTGGATCGTTAAGAACAGCTGGGGCAGTTCGGACGGAGAATTTCCGAACAACAGCGACTGGGGTGCTGACGGAAGCGGATATTTTTACCTTTCATACTATGACAAGACAATTTACAGCCCAACATTTTTTGACTTTGATGTTGAAAATATGTACCCTGAATACTTCGGCAAAGAAAAACAGGAAAAGATCGTTCAGCAGTATGATATGCTCAACACTGCATGCTATGAGATTATGCCGAGTGACACGGAATCAAGCTATGCAAATGTGTTCACAGCAGAACAGGATCAGTATCTTACAGCTGTTTCAACAGTTATCAGCACCGAAAATCCTACAACAGCAAAATATCAGATATACAGGCTGAACGAAAATGCAAAAAATCCTTCTGACGGCGAGCTTATCAGTGAATTTGAAAGTGCATATTCCGCCAGAGGCTATTATACAGAGAAACTTCCTGAAAAACAGCTTATCAAAAAGGGACAAAAATATTCAGTCGTTATCACAAATAAAGATGATTCATGCTATTATGTTTCATTTGCTATAGATAGCGGTAAGGGAAATGCCGATTATTATAATGACTTATATGGTATGAATGTATGCACGGTTTATGGAAAGGCTGTTATGAATGAGGGAGAAAGCTTTATTTATCAGGATGGTGAATGGAGCGACTTTACCACTTTACGTGATATGTTCAATGTCATGTATCCGTGGGATGACGAAGAAAAGGCTTATTGCCTTGAAAAATACGGTTCGGATGAAAGTGTTGTGGTCCCTGAACTTTCAACTTTAGACAACTTCAAGATAAAGGCAATTGCAGAACCTGCAAATCTTTCCGGGGAAGAAACCACAGCCACTCAGCCTGAGACCGCAACAGCTGCTGAAACCACAACCACTCAGCCGGCAGTAACTACTTCAGAAACAACAAAGTCAGGCGAAACCGAAACTACTACGGTTACAACAGCAGCTTCTGAAACAACAACCCAGGCAGCAAAATACAGCAATGATGAGCTCTGCGATATGGCTTCAAAGCTTTACAGGGAGGAAAAGGGCAAGGATCCTGAAAATGTATCTGCAGAGAAAAATGCAGACGGTTCTGTTTCAATCATTATTGACGGCGAAAAGACTTATACTGTGGATGCAAATACAGGTAAGGGTACTGACTCAAACGGAAAAGCTGTTGATCTTCCTGCCACAGGTATGACTTCACCATTTTCCGCTGTCGCAGGTACATGTGCAGCTGTAATGACTCTCCTTGGCGGTATTTTTATTTCAAAATCAAAGAAAAAGGGTGAATAATAAATGAAAACAAGCGAAAAGTTCAGACTGATGCCCATAAAAAAACGCATATTTTTTATTGCCGGGGTTATACTTTTTACATTCGGTCTGAGCATTCTCGCTTACTTCGGCGGCAAATCCGTCTATCGCCGTTTGCGAAGGGTTTATCTTCTGAAAACAAGCGTTGTTCTCGAAATTCCGGATCTCGATATAAAAGAGCCTGTGCTTGAAGGAACAGACTCAAAGGTTTTGGCTTATGCCTGCGGTCACTTCACCGAAAGCGGCGAGGGAAATTACTGCATTGCAGGTCACAGCAGCCCTTATTATGAATACGCATTCAACGCCCTGAAGGATGCTGAAAACGGTATGGAAATACAGCTTTTCGACAAGGACGGCAGCTGCTCGGTTTACCGCATAGCAGATACTTTTATCGTAAAGCCTTCTGAAACGTGGATCCTCAACGGTTTCGGAGACAACAGAATAACTCTCGTAACCTGTACAGACGACGGCTCTGAGCGAAGGATCGTTGTCGGAAAAAAACAATAAAATTATAACGACGAAGAGGATATCCCCGCCTCTACAGGCGGCGGGGGATATCCTCTGTGTTGTTATAAATACTTTAGTCGGGGAAGAGATACTTAAAAACTTCCGAAATAAGAGAAGATGATGATAAGGGCCGACATACAACTACTCACCGTGAACTTATCGAATTATCATGCGGTGCATATGTAATAGACACGCCCGGAATGCGTGAACTTGGTATTATGAATAGTGAGGAAGGTATTGAAACTACTTTTTCTGATATAGAAGAACTAATGTTACAATGTAAGTTTTCAAATTGTACTCACGTCAGCGAGCCGGGGTGTTGTGTATTAAAAGCGCTGTCAGACGGAAGTCTTGATAAGGACAGATGGAATTCATACCTTAAGCTTAAAACAGAGAATTTGTATAATTCAAATGAGGCTGAGTATTTACAGGCAAAGAGAGAAAAATTTAAAACAATAGCTAAGATCAATCGTAAAAACAAACCTCGTAACTAAAGTTTTTTCGCTTGAGGCGATATTATGAAAAGGGTGTGTGAAACAGCAGACCCGTTTACGGGTAGTTTCGATTTTACTGATCTTCAGAATAAAAAAGTCTGTATTGCTTTTCAATTCTTTCTGCGGCCAGTTTACAAAAATCATCAGGGCCCGGTATTTCAAGGACAGGGCCGAATCCCAGCAGCATTATGGGCAGTTCCGTTTTATCCTTTGGGTCGTACCATAAACTGACCGTACATTCATTTTTTTCAGGATCATAAGTGCTTTTCTTTTTATATGAGGCAAATTCGACCATAAAGCGTTCAATTCCGTTTCGCTTGTTTGTAACTCTTATCTGCAAAGGTTCTTCACATAGTTCAGCGTCATATGACTGCTTGTGTTTACTGTCATCAGAGAGAACAGTATCTGAGATCATTACTTCGTTGATGGTGGAAATATTGATAATAATTTTTTGGGATAACGAATTGTTTCGGATCATTCTGCAAATAAGTCTGAATTTATCGTTTTTTTCTGAATATTCAAGTTTAAGAGGATAAAAAACATTTTTTATTGAAGCGCTGTTTTTTACTGATGTGTAGTCAATATACAGAGGCTTGTCATTTTTTATTCCTGCTAAAACAGTCTGAAAGTTTCTGATATACTTTTCATCTATATAATTATCACCGTCCGAAAACTGGTCAAAATATTTGAATGAGGTTATATCAAAAAGCGGTGTTATGTCTTTCAGTTCTTCTTTTAGTGTGTCAGAATCTTCTACGGTCAGAAACAAACCTGTTTTGGGATCGTTTAGTATTGCTTTAAGCCATTTCTTTTCTATCAGAGTAAGAGGATTTTCCGGATCATTTATTAATTTGGAGGAAAAACCTGATCCTTCGGTTCTTTTCAGGAGTCCCCATGGCGAATAATTGTTTTTGTCAGGTATCAGCTTGTCCGGAATAAAGAGCAGTGATTCGCCGAAACCGTCTTTTTCAATTTTTGCTCTGATTTTCTTTTCGTCTGATTTTTTGTCAGAAAGAATGTCGTTTACGATCTTATAGTATTGTCCGTATATTTCAGAAAAAATATTCATTCATCGTTTCCTCCTGATTTGTGGTACATTTTATAAAGCTCAGAAATATCATTTTTTAGTCTTTCCTCTGTCTGAGGCTGTTCACAGGAAAATTCAACGATCCTTCCGGTAAAAGTTTTTACCCATGTCATCATTTCTCCCGGATCGTAGAAATCTCCTGAGTAAGTGATCAGATCTTTTCCGGTTTTACTGACAGTACCGTTTCGTTTTTCACGTTCAGCTCTTTTAAAAATAAAGCTTTCTGTAGTCTCATCAGCAGCGATGACCATTTTGATATGATAAATATTACCCCGGTCTGATGCAGGAGAAAGTGACACACCGTAAATATATTTTTCATTTGATAAAAATGTTTCATAAACGTCGTCAAACGCTTCAAAAGGTCCGTTGTCTTCAATTTTTCTGATAGAGTCAAGCCTGTAAGTCTTATATATTTTATAAGACGGATCGAATGCCGAAACATATCTTCTTCCTGTCTGCGAAGAGATCCTGATCTGTAAAAATACAGCACTATGCGTTACAGGAAGGTTGTCATAACTGAAAGTAGTGATCCTTGCAGCGTGTTTTTTTGAGATCAAACCTAAAATATCAAGCAGTATTTCATCTTCCAGTGTGTGAACGATGTAATTATGCTTTTGAATAAAGTATTTGTTTTTCTTTCCCGCTGCTCTCAGGATATATGATCCGATCACACCGAAAACAGAGCTGTTTGAATGGAACATGACTGCATCGCATAAGCCTTCATATTTTTGTAAAAGACTTTTGCAGGAAGGAGATGACAGAAAATAGTAATCTGTTTTACCCTTCTTCTGAAAAGTATACAGGCCTTCGCTGACATATTCCTTTAATTTGTTTCTGACAGTCTGTTCTTCAAAAATCTCATCGTATTCTAAACTCAAAAGTTCTGTTATTTTCCTGATGTTCAGACCGTCAGGATAGCTTTTTAAAAGATCAGTGATGAAAAAATGCAGCTTTATGTCATTGTCGGTAAAACTTCTGGAATAATAAGCTTTGTAGAGAGGGTTTTGCAGAATATTTCCGCTGTTTACAAAAATTGAGTTCTTTTTTCCTTTCTGATCTGCTGAAGATCTGAAATATTTTCTAAGCCAGCTTTCTATCCTTCTTTTTTCGTTATCATATGTTCTGGCACTCTTTTTTGTATAATCATTTCTCTGCTTAAATCCATAAATAAAAAAGTCACGTAAATATTCTCTTGTTTTGTCAAAATTTTTGATAAGTTCTGAAAATTCACTCACTGGATAACACCTTCTTTATAACAACACAGAGGATATCCCCCGCCTCTGCAGTCGGCGGGTTCTATCTTTCCGCTCAGTCGGAGTACAATCTCCGACTGTTTGGTCAGCGATTCTGCGAATCGCCTCTGCTTGTTAAAAGCAGAGCTTTGAATAACACTGATCTGTTATTTTAATCAGTGCAGTTTTTTACAGCCGGATATTCTATTGTATGATTTTATTATAACATTGAAACGGGAAAATATCATCTGTAATTCAGAAATTATTCCGTTTTCTGATACCCCGAGTTCGCAACTTTTTTTTAATGATAAGTATTTTGATAAATGGTATACTATAATCATTCCGGAAGGAACGATACATTCAGCAAACAATTATTTTTCACACAGTGCCGGAGATCCGGACAGAATGGTCCGGCTGGTAGTTTAAGATAAAACACCGGGTAAAAAATATGTATCGTGAAGGGAAAAAGGCACTGACAGCAATTGCTCACTAACTTCCAATTAGTAAATGTGCCTTGTAAAAAGGACGGTATATACAGCAATATTTAATTACGCGTGTCACAGGTTCGAATCCTGTCGGAAAAAGAAATTTTTCTGTAGCTCAGCTGGTAGAGCAGTGAAAAAATGTACCGTGAATAAAAAAGCAGAACAAAAGAAAGGATGACAAAAAATGTTTTTGGATAAGTTAAAAAAAGCAGCAAATATGACGTTTACAGAAAATGGTGCGTTGACATATCGTTCTTCATTGTCAGATTGTCTTGATATGTTTTTCAGGGCAGGTGCTTCAAGAAATATTACAGAAAAAGAAATCATAAAAATGACAGACAGAGCTTATGCAGAAGATCCAGACAAGACTATGAAGATCATCTTTTTTGCAAGAGATATAAGAGGCGGACTTGGAGAGAGAAGATTTTTCAGAACAGCAATGACCTATCTTGCAGATACTCATCCTGAATCAGTGGCAAAAAACATTCCGTATATTGCAGAATTCGGACGATATGATGATCTTACAGTGCTTGTAGATACAGAATGTGCATCATATGCAATAAAAGAAATCGAGAAACAGTTAAAAACCGATAATGAAGAGATGAATGCAGGAAGACCGGTCTCATTGCTGGCAAAATGGCTTCCTTCGGTAAATGCTTCTTCAGCTGAGACAGTAAATCGTGCAAAAAAGATATGTAAGATGCTAAAAATGCCGGAACAGACATATCGCCATATGCTCTCGAAACTCAGAGCATATATCGATATTATTGAAAACAGACTCAGAACGACAGACTACACATTTGACTACTCAAAACAGCCTTCAATGGCAATGTTCAAATACAGAAAAGCATTTTTGAGAAATGACAAAGAGAGATATAAAGAATATTTGTCAAAAGTAGAAAAAGGAGAGGAAAAAATCAACACAGGTACTCTTTATCCTTATGAGATCATAAGAAGCGTACTTTCCCAGAGTCTTTCAGATGATGAGAAAAGAACACTTGATCTTACATGGAAAAGCATCATAGGAGATTCGTCTGACAGTACAGGAGAAAATGCACTTGCTGTTGTTGACGGTTCAGGTTCCATGTACTGGGGAAGAGGTTCTGTTCGTCCTGTCGATGCAGCAATTTCACTCGGTATGTATTTTGCAGAAAAAAATACAGGTGAATTTAAAAACCATTTCATAACATTCTCGTCAAGTCCTAAACTGGTAGAGATCAAAGGCAGGGATATTTATGAAAAGGTAAAATACTGTTCGTCATTCAATGAAGTGGCAAATACTAACCTTGAAGCAGTTTTTGATCTTATACTGACGACTGCAGTAAAGAACAAAATGGATTCATCCGAGCTTCCTTCACGTCTGTATATCATTTCCGATATGGAGTTTGATTGCTGCGTAACCGGCGGCAACAGCATGCCTTTGTTTTCAAAAATGAAAAAAAGGTATGAATATGCAGGCTACAAACTGCCGGAAGTTGTTTTCTGGAATGTAAACAGCAGAAACTCTACAATTCCGGTAACATTAAAAGATACAGGAGCAGCTCTTGTATCAGGTA
>JAZQPR010000140.1:0-25618 GCA_045628605.1 Oscillospiraceae bacterium | reverse complement strand
CCGGAACGATAGAGCTCGAATACTGCGAAAACGCAAAGCTTGTAAAGGGCGATGACTATAAGGTTGAGGCAGAATTCTGCACAGTCGGAAAGATAGGTTCAGCAAAGATTGAAGGCTCAGATGGAGAAAAGAAATATATTGCTGTTGATCCTTATGATTCAAATACCGGAAAGGGTTACTATTTCGGAGACGAAGGAGACCATCTGACAGAAGCTGCGGCTAAGGAAAAACTGTATAAGTTTGACCAGAAAACCATAGATGTATATTATTCTGACAACGGTAAAGATGATACCAAGGCAGGAACACTGAGCCGAGTATATGAAGGCGAGGCAGAGCTTGTGCTTGAGAACGGTCACTTTGCTGTTGACGGTGATTTCCATGTAAGCGGAAAAGCCGGAGAATCAGGTGAACCTGTTAATACAAAATCAGAAACAGTAAGAGTGCCTGAATATGATGATGACAAGGATGAAGGCTATTACTTCACAGCAGGCGGAAATGATAAGCTTGATGAAGAAACAGCGCTTGAAAAGCTTAAGAATTTCGAATGTGATAAGGTAAAAGTTTACTATAAGGATATAGATTCGTCTGAAGCAACAGAGCTTGAAACAGTAATAACAAGAAACTTCACAGGAAATGCAAAAATTGTTGAAACTCCGGACGGAAAGTATGCAGTACAGGGTGAATTTACTCTTGGATTTGATGATGAACAGACATCATCTTCATGGCTTGATGTACCGGCATATAAGACAGATAAATCTTCAGATGATGATACAGGTACAGGATACTACTTTACACTTAAAGGCGAAACAGAAAAGCTGAACTCTGAAGATGTAAAGAAACTGCTTGAGAGCGGAAAGAACGTTGAGATAGATGCGTGGTACAAAGACAGTACTGAGAAGAACTCTGCAGTAAAGGCAGGCACGCTGAAGTCGATCTTTACGGACAATGCAAAGGTAGTAAAGGATACAGATGAAAATACGCCTGAAAACTATAAAGTACAGGGCGAATTTAAGATAAATGTATATGATTCCGAGGGAACTCTTTCCATAGAAGATAATGATCCTAAGTATTACGACGTTCCGAAGTGGGATGAAGATGAACAGGCAGGTTATTATTTCAATCCTTTCGGAGAAACAAGCAGACTTACTGAAGATGAAGCGTTTGCACTTATAGACGAAGGAAACGAAAAAATAGTTGATATATGTGTAATAGCAGGCAATGGCTGTGCCCAGAAGGAAGCAGGAAGACTTGATGCAGGATTTACAGGAAATGCAAAACTTGTGTTCTCAGAATCAGGTTCAAAAGAGGATTATGTATTCTGTTACAAAGCACAGGGCGAGTATGAGTTGTCTGTTTACAGTGGTGAAATTGTAATAGATACTTTGGAGAAAAAGTATCTGCCTTCTGTTTACAACACCAATGAGACAGGTTATTATTTCATGACTGATGATGACAGGATAACATGGAATGACGCTTATGAAAATCTGAAAGAAGATAATACTTCTATGGCAACTGCATACTACTATGATTCAAAATCAAAAGAAACAGTTGTTGCAGGTGTTATTGTATTTGAATTTGACGGAAATGCGGTACTGGTTCCGGGATATGATTTTGCAGTAAATGCAAAATATTATCCTGCAGGTTTCAGTTCAGATTCACTTGAACAGCTCGGCAACGATGAGAAAACTTCTCAGTATTTCCCTGCAAAAAAATACAGCAGTACTGATCATAACGGATATTATTTTGGCGATCATATGGATGAAACTGATGCCAAAAATAAGCTTAATACATTCGAAGCTGATTCTGTTGAGGTAAAATTTGATCAAAATGAGACGATTACTGCAAATGCAGGAACAATATACAGAAAATTTGATGACAAGGCATCTTTGGCTCTGGAAAACGGAAAATTTGTTATAAACGGTTACTTCAGTGTAACCGGAGAGACAAATTCAAAATTTGTTACAGACAGCACTTCCCAGCTGCTGATCATTCCTCAGATAGGAACAAAACCGTCATCTGCAGGCTCATATTACAAAGTCTCAGAATCAGATGAAATATTGACAGAAGGTCAGATGGAAAACAAACTTAAAACATTTGAGGCTGATTCTGCAAGGGCTTATTATTCTGATACAGACGGTACGGTAACTAAGATAGAGCCGGATATTGTCAGAGTATTTACCGGAAATGCAAAACTTGTTTCGGGTGACAATGACAAACTGGTTGTCCAGGCAGAATATAAACTTCAGGCAGGGGATGTTTCCACAGCACCGGAATATCTTGACGTTTCTGAATATAATTCTGAAACCGGCAGAGGATATTTCTTTGCCGAATCTGCTGACAGCAGCGAAAAAATGAGCTATGAGACAATGATGGCAAAACTTGACGGAAATGAGAACATAAAAATCTGGTATCAGGACGGTTCAAGAGTTGTTCAGATAGGTTATGTAAACAGAGAATTTACCGGAAATGCAAGAACTGTTCAAGAAAGTGACGGAGAAGGAAACTGGCTTGCTGTTTACGGAGAATACAAGACTGTTGTTTATGATACAGATACAAATGTCATCATTAATGGAACAGGTGCAGCTTATGAAAGAGTTCCGAAATGGAATGACAGTGATAAATCAGGTTATTATTTCCTTACTTCTAAAGGCGAAAAACTGAATGAAAAACAGGCTGTGGATAATCTTGATGAAAATTATGGTACGACAACAGAGATCATGATGGTAAACGCTGATGGTGACGATCCTGTTAAGGCAGGAACGTTTGCTTCAAGATTTACCGGAAATGTTGAGTTTAACTGCAGAAGAGCAGGTTCTGAGCCTCTTGATATGGCGATCAACGGATGTTATGCACTGACAGCAATAACTGAAAATCCTGAAACTGCAGGACAAACAGAGTTATTCTATCCGGGTGTTCCTGAGTTTAAGATAGGAACATTCAGTACAACACAGACAGGATTCTATTTCATAGACAGTAAAGGAAGCAAAAATGACTGGAGTACTGTTTTAAATGAAATGAGAGAAGGAATCCTTACAGAGGCTGAAGGTTACTACTACGATAAGGAAACCGATGAGACGGTATGTGCAGGCTCAGTACAGCTGGCATCACATACATATGAGATATCAGGAACCGAAAAAATCGGTATTGCTGAGAAATATTCCGCAGTAATAATAAGTGAAACCGGTTCATATCCGGGAAGTATTGATATTTCTGTAGAAGCAAAACCGTACACAAAGGAAGCAGGAGAGGGATATTATCTCTGGGACAATGCTGCAGGAAAAGTAATTACGGGAACGATACAGTCGGTACTTGAAGACGTTAAAGCAGGAACATACAGTGATGTATCAGTATATTATCATATTGGAAATGATGCATTTTCTGTATCATCAGACCAGTGCGCAGGAAAGCTGACACTTGGAGAAAAGTTCCTGACAGATACTATAAAACTTGTAGATGAAAGCGGAAACTATGTTCTGTATGACAATGTGAAGACGGAATACGGATACCAGAATGAAGGGGAAGAATTTGTATTCCTCGGATATATTGAAGGTTTCGAAAAACAGTCACCGTTTAGTACCGGTACAAATACAGGATACTACTTTGAAAACAATAACAGCAAGTATACATACAGCGAAGCAGTTGATATGATGAAGTCAGGCGATGCATACTTGTTTGATGCAAGATGTGACGGAAAGGACACGGATCATACTGCCAAAACATTCGGAGAAGGTACTGTAAAAGCCGAAGAAACAGGTCTGACAGCAGTATACAACGGAAGCTCTGAAATATTTGATATAAATAAGCTTGATGTTACAGCGTTGTATAAAGTTGATTTTACCGATACTGACAATCATGAATATGACATAGATGAAATGTTCACATTTACAAGAACACTGTCTCATTCTGAAAACGGAAGTGACGGATATACACTGTCATATGACGGAAAGAGCGATGCCGAAACACTGGAAATGATAGCTTCAGGAAAGTTTGAAGGAAAAGTTGAGGTATCATATGGTGATAAAACAGCTTTGGTTGACATTAGTATTGATCCCGAATATGATCTCAGAATAGTAAGGAATGATGACGGAAACTACGTAGTACAGGGTAAATATGAACTCGGTTCCGGAGAAGGATCATGGTTTGATGAACCTGTATACAGTGAATCAACAGATTCAGGTTATTACTTTACCGAAAAAGGAAAATCTGAAATACTTACATCTGATGCTGCTAATGATCTGCTTATACCAAACGGAAGAAATACTGAGATAGAAGTATGGTACAAGGACAAAGCAAACGAAAAAGCTGTTCAGGTCGGTTATATAAAGAGAGAATTTACCGGAAAAGCAAGAACTGTTTATAATGAAGATGAAGAAGAAAACAGAATCTCAGTAGAGGGAGAGTATCAGTCAGTTGTATATGATTCATCCGATACAGTTGTTATTAAAGGATGCGATGCAGCTTATGAAAGCATTCCGGAATGGAATGAAACTGAAGAATTTGGATACTATTTCCTGCCTGAAGGTGAAGATGAAAAAATATGTGAAACAGATGCCTTTGATTACGTTGATATGAACTTTGGATCAAAGATTATGATCATGATGGCTGACGGCAAAAAGTCAGCAGAAGCAGGTGTTATAGAGTCGAAATATGCGGATGCAAATGATTATGTAGGTGAAGGAACCAATCCGGATAATTATAATCTGAATATAGCAGCATACTATTTTGTCGATGTTACATCCAACAATCCTGAAGAAGAAATAGCAATATTTGATGACGAAGTAAAATATCCGGAATACAGTCAATCAAAGACAGGACATTATTACTCTGACAGTTCAGGAAGAAAGGCAAACTGGAGAACATTTTTCAACGAATTTGAGGATAAAAATAAATCCCTTGATTACATTACAGGTTATTTCTATGATGAAGTATCAAAAACCGCATATCCTGTTGGTGATATCAAAGTATTATTTGATAAGCCGAAGATGTGTGGAAGTGATAAAATCAGTGTAAAGGGTCAGTTTGTTATTTATTATTCAGAACATGACAAATCAGAATTTGATGACATGTTTACGATATCCTATAATATAACTCCATGCTCAGATGCAAACGAAAGAGGATATTATCTGTGGGATAATGATACAGGAACTATTCTTTCAGAAAACATTAATTCTGCACTGGAAGAAATGAGGTCAGGAAAATACAGCAGTGTTTCTGTATATTATAATTCAGGAAACGGTGAATTGTCAGTATCAGATGATGAGTATATCGGAGATCTTATAGTAGGAACGAAATACCTTACTCAGGAAATAAAACTCGAAAAAGAAAATGATGAATATGTTGTTTACGATAAAACCAAGACTAAGTACGGATACCAGAATGACGGCGAAGCTGTTGAATATCTTAAAGATACTAATAATAATTTTAAATATCTGAGAGAATTTGAAAGACAGCAGCCATATACATCAAGTGCAGATACAGGATATTACTTCAGACTGGATGAAACAACACCGTACACATACAGTGACGCAGTAAATATGCTGACATCAGGTGAGATATCATCCATTAATGTAAAATGCAAGGGACTGTATGAAGAAAATGATGAAAACTGGATATTTGGAACAGGTGCCATGATAGCTGAGCCAAAAGGAGTAACAGCTTCATATTCAGGCGATCCGTCCAAAGAATTTGACATCCAGAAGCTTGATGTATCTGCATTGTTCAATGTAAAATATGCAAGTACCGATGTTCCGGATTATAATATAGACAGCATGTTTACATTTACAAGAACACTGTCTCATTCTGAAAACGGAAGTGACGGATATACACTGTCATATGACGGTCTTTCAGATAAAGAAACATTAAAACTGATTTCTTCAGATGCATTTAACGATGAGGTAACTGTACACTATGGTGATATAGATACAAAAGTACATATTTCATCAGATCCTGCAATAAAAGAATTTACAGGAAATGTAAAACTTGTGCCTGCCGGAAGTGATGATTTTAAGGTTCAGGGCGAGTTTGTGCTTAAGAAAGGTACAGATCCTGTATATCTGGATGTTCCCGAATATGATACTGTTACCGGAACAGGATATTACTTTGTTGATTCTTCAGACAAAAATACTGTTCTTACAGAAGAAGAAGCTATGGCTCTGCTTAAACAGGATAACGAAATAACAGTAATGTATAAGGACGAATCGTCATCAGTTCCTGTTGCAGCCGGTACGATAAGCAAACAGTTTACCGGAAAAGCAAAGACGGTTGTCAAGTCAGATGGTGAAGGAAATAACTTTGCCGTAGAGGGCGAATATCAGACAGTTGTATATGATAACAAGGAAAAAGTTGTTATTCTGACATATGGTGCAGAGTATGAAAGCGTTCCGAAGTGGGATGCAGGCACTAAGCACGGATATTATTTCATTAATGAATCAGGTGAAAAGCTAAGTGAGTCTGATGCACTTGGATCAGTAAACAATAATTGCGGTTCAAAAGTCAGCATAATGATGGATGACAGCAGTAGCAAAATAACTGCAAAAGCAGGCGAAATAGCATCGGTATTTTCAACATTGTCAGAACTTGAAAATTCATTTGATGAATCCGGTGAACTTGAAGTTTCAGTATTCGGCAGCTATTATACCGAAGTAAGATCTGAAAATACTCAGGCGGGTAGTGCTGTTCTCGTAAGCTTTACTCCAAAATATTATAGCGGACCGTTTACAGACAGCAATGAAAAGACAGGATACTATTTTACGGACAGTAAGGGTCAGCACGCTGACTGGAGTACTGTTTACAGTGAAATGAAGTCAGGTGTTCTTGAAGAAACAAAAGGATATTTTTATGATGCGGCTTCAAAAACAACATCCTGTGGTGGTTCTGTAAGTGTTTTACCTCATTCGTTTGAACTTACAGGCAGCGATGATGTCAGAGTATCAGCGAAGTATAGCGTGGATATAAACAGCAACAGGCAAAGCTATTTTGCTGAACCTTACTATATTGATGTGGATGTTAAACCATATGACGAGACGACAGGAAAAGGATACTATCTGTGGGATGATGTTAAAAAAGAAGTTGTTTTCGGAACAGTGGATGATGTACTTGATGCGTTTAAGTCAGAAACATACAGCAAAGTTTTAGTATATTACCATTCAGGCGGTGGTGGATTGTCAGTTACATCTGACAAGTATATCGGAGTTCTGAAAACAGAAGGAAGTACTTTGACTGAAGTAACAAAACTCGTAAAAGAAAATGATGAATATGTTGTTTATGATCTGGTAAGTACTCCATATGGCTATCAAAATGACAAGAAGAACTTTGTTAAGGTTGACGCTGTTGAAAAATTTGTAAAACAGGTGCCGTATGATTTCAATACAAAAGAAGGATATCGTTTCCTTTACGGAGGTGCATCAACTAGTTACAGCTACAGCGGAGCAATTGAAAATTTCATGTCCGGCGATATGACAAGCTATAAAGTCAGATGTTATCAGCCTGGTGACGCTGAAGCGTACGGATCAGGAAAAATGGAAGCAAAGAAAACAGGATTGACAGCTGTATATTCAGGCTCGGATGAAGAGTTTGATATAAGCAAACTTGATGTAACAAGTAATTATAAAGTATCCTATACTGACAGTACAAATATAGAATACAGCATAGATGAAATATTTACATTCCAGAAAACACTGTCACATTCTGAAAACGGAAGCGACGGATATACACTGTCATATGACGGTCTGTCCGATGCAAAAACGGTTGAGATGCTTTCTTCAGGTTTCTTTGACGGAGATGTAACTGTAAAATACGGTAATATAAGTACAACTGTACATATTCTGATAAATCCTGCAATAAAAGAATTTACAGGAAATGTAAAACTTGTGCCTTCCGGAAATGATGATTTTAAGGTTCAGGGCGAGTTTGTACTTAAGAGAGGTACTGATCCTGTATATCTGGATGTTCCCGAATATGATGCCGTTACCGGAACGGGATACTATTTTGCTGATTCTGCTGACGGCGAAAAAATGAGTCTTGAAGAAGTACTTAATATAGTTGACAGAAATAATGACATAAATATCTGGTATAAGGATGACGAGAGTACAACTCCTGTTCAGGCAGGTACTGTAAAGAGAGAGTTTACAGGAAATGCAAGAACTACTGTTCTTGAAAACGCTGAAGTCGGAAACATGATTGCAGTTGAAGGCGAGTATCATACAGTGGTTTATGATGAAAAAGAAAAACCTGTAATAACGGGAATAGATGCAAAGTATGAAAGTGTTCAGAAATGGAACGACAATGACGGTTTCGGATATTATTTCCTTAACGAGTCAAATGAAATGATAAGTGAAGAGCAGACTTTTGAAGTTATAAATGAGATCATCGGTACAAAAGTATATATCATGATGAAAGACAGTGCCGGTGCTGCTCCTGCTGAAGCGGGTATTTGTAAAACAGAGGTCACAGACGGCTGCCTCTATGCTGAACTGGATTCTACGTATTTCTATGATATGGGCGTTGAAGCGGAATATAGTATTTCTGTCATAACAAACAATCCGGAAGATGAATCAAATGTTCTTATGTATTATGATCTAGGATATATACTTTCGGAATATACAGAATCAGATACCGAACCAGGTTATAATTTCACAGACAGATCCGGAAAGAAAGTAGAATGGAGATCAGTTTATGATGAATTAGAGAAAGGTACTGAAGAAAAAACTACAGGTTATATTCATGATGCAGCAGGAAATACTTATAATCTCGGTGATATTAAACTGTTGTTTGATAAACCTGAAATGCATTATACTAATGAGATCAATATCAAAAGAAAGATCACGATTATGGTTGCAGAACCGGGAAGTTCGGATTTCAATGAATATGACAGTGCGAATCTGGTTGTATCGCCGTATTCGAATGAATATGGAAGAGGATACTATCTGTGGGATAATGATGCAGATAAAGTAATCGAAGGAAATATCAATTCTGTATTGGAAGAAATGTGGTCAGGAAAATACAGTAATGTATCAGTATACTATCACGTAGGCGATGATGCATTTTCAGTATCGGGCGATGAGTATATCGGAGATCTTATAGTCGGAAAGACATATCTCAGTCAGGAAATCAAACTCGAAAAAGAAAATGATGAATACGTTGTTTATGATAATACCAAGACGAAGTACGGATTTAAGAACGACGGAAAAGAAGCTGAATATCCCGGATATCTTAGAAAATTTGAAAGACAGCAGCCATATACTACAAGTGCAGATATAGGATATTATTTCAAACCTGATGAAACGACACCGTTCTCATACAGTGAAGCAGTAAATATGCTGAAATCAGGTGAGGTATCATCATTTTATGTAAAATGCAAGGGACTGTATGAAAAAAATGATGAAAACTGGGTATTTGGAACAGGTGACATGATAGCTGAGCCGAAAGAAGTATCAGCTTCATATTCAGGTATTCCGTCTGAAGTTTTTGATGTTCATAAGCTTAATGTTTCTGCATTGTTCAATGTAAAATATGCAAGTACCGATGTTCCGGATTATAATATAGACAGCATGTTCACATTTACAAGAACACTGTCTCATTCTGAAAACGGAAGTGACGGATATACACTGTCATATAACGGCCTTTCAGATGAAGAAACGATGAACCTTCTTTCATCAGGAGATTTTGAAGGAAACGTTGATGTAAAATACGGCGGACAGAGTGTATCTGTAAAACTCAGCATTCATCCTGAGTACATCAGTGTATTTACCGGAAATACAAAACTGCTTTCAGGCGGCAGTGAAAAACTGATTGTTCAGGCCGAATTTAAAGAAGGCAGCACAACGGAGTATAAAACTGTTTCTGAATATGATCCTGCTACAGGAAAAGGATATTACTTCGCCGAATCTGCTGACAGCAGCAAAAAAATGAGTTATGAAGAAGCACTGGCAGAACTTGACAGAAATGAAACCATATATATCTGGTACAAGGACAGTACAGCTTCAAATGCTGCAGAAGCAGGTTCGTTAAGCAGAGAATTTGCTGTAAAAGCAAGAACGATTGTCGAATATGATTATGACGGAAACAAGTATGCAGTAGAAGGTGAGTATCATACAGTTGTATTTGATAAAGACGGAAAAACCGTGATAACAGGAATAGATTCAGATTTTGAAAGCGTTCAGAGATGGAACAGCAGTGATAATTTCGGATATTATTTCCTGACAGAATCAAATGAAAAACTAAATGAAAAGCAGGCATTTGATTACATTGATAAGAATATCGGCAAATCAGTCAAAATCATGATGGCCGACAGTGTGAGAGGTACTCAGATCGAGGCTCAGGCAGGTGTTGTTGCATCAGAATATACAGGTACACCTGAACTTGTAAGTATCTGTAACGAATCAGGTGAATTTGAATTTGCTGTTTCGGGATACTATACTGTCGGCGTCAGAACAAATAATCCCCCAACAGAGTTTGACGCTCTTAGTTACAGTATTCCACAACCTAAGATAGGAAAATACAGCGAATCAGATACAGGATACTATTTCATTGACAGCTCAGGAAACAAGGCGCCATGGAGTAAAGTATTCAAAGAAATGACAGACGGCACCTTGGATAAAGCAGTTGCTTATTTCCACGACGAAGCAGCCGGAAAGACTGATATCGGCGGTTCTGTTCAAATAAAACTTGATGAGCTTAAGATGTATGGAAACGACGAAATCAAAGTAGGAAGACAATGTACATTTAATCTTGAAAACTATCACGGAGGTTACGGCTTAACAGAAAAAGGCGAGGCTGATTTTGATCTGGAACCTTGTACCGGAGAAACAGATACAGGATATTATATCTGGGATGCAGGCAACAATAGAATTATTCCGGGTAATATTACTTCTGCGATTGAAGGCATGAGTTCAGGATTGTACAGCAATGTTTCGGTTTACTATCATTCGGGCAATGGTTCATTCTCTGTTTCATCCGATAAGTATATAGGAAAGCTTGTTACAGGATACAAAGGTTTTAGTCAGGAACTGAAGCTTGAAAAAGAAAACAGTGAGTATGTTGTATATGCTGTGAGAAATACAGAGTACGGATATCAGAATGATGGCGAAGCTGCTGTTATGCTGGATTCCACGCTGGACAGATTTGAAAAAATATCTCCTTACAGTTCAAGTACAAATAAAGGATATTATTTCAAAGACAGTGCCAATGATAAAGTCAGATATACTTACAGTGAGGCTGTAGATCTGCTGAAATCAGGTAATGTATCATCTCTCGCAGTCAAATTTAACGAAATTTATTATAAAAATAAAGATGGTAAAACATATGGATTGGGTAATGGCAGCATGACAACCAAGCAAACAGGTATAGCTGCTTCATATCCAAAAGATGACAGCAGTTTTGATATCCAGAAGCTTAATGTTTCAGCCGGATTCAGTGTGGATTACAATAACAGTTATTATAAACAATATAATATTTCCGGTATGTTTACATTTGACAGAACTATTCCTCATTCTGAAAACGGCAGCGACGGATATAAGCTTTCATATAACGGCGCTTCTGATGCAGACACAGTCAATATGCTTAAGTCAGGAAACTTTGACGGTTATGTTGATGTAACATACGGCAGCTTTGACACGAGAGTACGTATTACAGTGAAATCAAACGAAAGTACTCCGACCGGTTATATTATGAATGCAAACGACCAAAACGGATTTTATTTCGTAATCAATTCGGCCGGTGAAGCTGAGATTATTGGATACAGAGG
This sequence comes from Oscillospiraceae bacterium, assembly GCA_045628605.1. Taxonomy (GTDB): domain Bacteria; phylum Bacillota; class Clostridia; order Oscillospirales; family Ruminococcaceae; genus HUN007. Next base: position 13,875 of record JAZQPR010000140.1, on the reverse strand, counting down.
AACAGGTTATGATCTTGTATTCCCAAGTTATTTTAAGGGCGGATACTGGAAACTAGTATCTGACAAATGGGATAATGCAATTTATAGTACGAGAGATAATAAAAATTATCAATTTGAATATGTTGAAACACCTGATAAATTTTATAAAGTTTCAACAATAAGTAAAAAGTTCGGAACAAATATGGCACAATTCACATCAATAGTATTTAGTGATGGTATTGAAAAAATCGATGATGATTTTATGTTAAATCCGTCATGGAATAATTCTCTTAAAGAAATTGTAATACCTGATTCAGTAAAATACATTGGAGATCGTGCTTTCAAGGGTATCCGCACAGGCTATGAGTTAAAGCTTGGAAATGGTTTTGAGTATATTGGTGAGGAAGCTTTTGCTGATTCACCAGGTGCCAAATGCAGCAATAAGCCGGAGGATTCAGATTATCGAGTTGGTAAGGATGCATTCAAAGGCTTTGGTTAAGCTTTGAAGTGATAACTTAAACTGTAGAAGAATTATTTCACTCCTATTAAAAAAATCAATATTCATAAAAAGCAGGAAAGTACAACTTTCCTGCTTTTTTTAAAAAAAATTTTTCACAAAATTTTCATTGAAATTTTGTATGCTTCGTGATATAATTAAAATGTTTACAGGATTTTGTTAATTAGGAAACGAGGTTATATATGAAATTAAAGAAAAAAATAGCTGCTTCACTGACAGCATTTTTATGTTTGGGAACATGCTTTGTATCAGCAGCTGCTTCAACGCAGGATGATGTTCTGAATGCTGCAAGAAAAGCAGGATTCCCTGAATCACTTGTACAGCAGGGATTTAATTATATCAACGGTGTTGATTATTCATCTGATGAGTATGATCTTATGATAAATGCCATCAACGAGTACAGTCAGAAAACAGATGAAGAGATCGCAAACATTCTTGAGAGCAACGGCATAGAGGTACCTGCAGAATACAGCGGAGCAGAGAATAAGACATCTGAACCGGCTGCACAGGAACCTGCTGCACCGGAACAGGCTGTTACTGATAAAGCTGAGGAGAACAAGCCTGCAGTAAGTGAATCTGAAAAGACTGTAAATTACTCAGATCTTTCTGAAGAAGAAAAGAAAGAGTACATAGCAAATATGTCTCAGGCACAGAAAAACGAGATCATCAAAAACCTTGATACAGATAAGAAGGTTGAGATCATCAACAAGCTCATCGATGCAAGTGAAGAACTTGGAATGAACGTTACTGTTGATGATATTTCAAAGGATTCTATCAGCTACAGTATCAGGGACAATGAAGGCGGTCTTGTGGATATTTCTGCAGTCGGCTCAGGTCTTGTGGACGATACGGGCATTGATTACACACTGCTTGTTTTAGGATGTCTGGCAGTTGTTGTACTGTCATGCTTCGGTTTTGTTATGTTTATGCGTCTTCAGAATAAATAATGATATGTTATACAAAGCAGGGGTTTTGTACACCTGCTTTGTTTGCATATAAGAATAAAAAGCCTTTGTAATTCGTACAAAATTGCTTTTTATTCATTGAAAATATAATAATTTTGTTGCTGACTCAAAAACTTTCACAAAGTTTTTATTGAAAACTGATTTTTTTTGTGCTATAATAACATTATATCTTTTATACTCTTGTATTAAAGAAGGAAATGGGGTTATGGTATGAAAAAGAAAAACAGCATTGTTATTACACTTGCAGCGCTGATATGTATGGGAGCATGTTCAGCAAATATACAGACTGCAGGAGCTGCAACAAAGGAAGAAGTTGTTGCTGCGGCAAGAAAAGCCGGATTTCCGGAAGTTGGAATACAGCAGGGACTTAACTATGCTCAGTCAAGGGATTTTACACCTGAGCAGTATGATAAAATAATAGAATCAATAGAAAGCTATGACGGACTCACATATGAAGCGATAGTTGCTTTTCTTGAAGCAAGCGGAATGGAAGTTGAGCAGCCGTCACAGGATCAGATAATTGACAATCCGGATAACGCTGCAAATGATGCAGAAGGTGCTTCATCAGAAGAAGCAGAAAAGGATATGACTGATGATTCAGGACAGACAGGCTCTGAAAATATGGTTGCATTTTCAGAACTGTCGGATGAAGAACAGAAAGCATATGTTGACGGAATGACCAAGGTCGAAAAAAACAGGATCATAAAAGGCCTTGACAGTACAAAGAAGCTTGAAATAGTTGACAAACTGATAGAAACAAGCGGAGAATTAGGTATGAACGTAACTGTGGATGATATTTCACAGGATTCGATAAGATACAGTATAAGGGACGACAAAGGCGGACTTCTTGATATTGCTTCGATAGGAGCATCTACTGTAGATGATACCGGAATAGATTATACCGTTCTGCTGCTTGGATGTCTGGCAGTTCTGATACTGTCATGCTTCGGATTTATTTTGTTTTCACGTATGCAGAAAACAAATTAGTTTACAGCAATCGGAAAGGAAGAAAAATGGGAAAAAACAAAAATGATATCAAATCAGCTTCAGGGACACCTAAGGTCGTACTGATCTTTACACCGCTGCTGATCATGATGGTATGTGCTGCAATTATTGTAGTTGCCGGTATCAAGCCGTACAATAAAGTCAGCTCATATTTAAATATTGTCTTCAGTGACAATATGAAAATGACATCAACCGCATCACAGGATCTGATCATAGGAAAAGCAGACCTGACAAAATTTGATGACGTTGATGACCAGACAAAATCAGATGAAGGAAAAGTTGTTTATCCGAAATTCGGAGAACAGTATGCAGTTGTTGAATGTGAAGCTGTTCAGATGAGTGTTCCGGTTTACTGGGGAAGCAATACAGATCTTCTCAAAAACGGTGCATGTCAGCTGTCAGGATCTGTGGCTGTCGGAGATGTTGGAAATGCAGTCATAGATGCACATGTAAACACATTTTTTGAAAACCTGGATAAGATAAAAGAGGGGGACAGGATAGTTGTCAAGACCTCTTATGGAAAGTTTACGTACGAAGCAAAGGAAACAGTGGAATTTGAGAAGAAAAACAAAAAATATATTTCACCGACAAAAACTGAAAAGCTGACACTTTACACCTGTAAAAAACAAGTGCTTGGAGCAACTGATCAAAGAGTAGCTGTTATTTGTGAGCCTGTTGAAAAGGTATTTTATTCAAATGAGGTGTAATGTCAAATGCATAGATTAAGAAATTATATTTTTTGTGTTCTGGTCACGATAATTTTATTTTTCTCGATGACCGCCATGGAGGGTTTTATTTTTATAAAGGCTTCTGTGTTAAAATCTGATACATATATCGAAGTGATCGATGAGCAGAATGTTCCTGACAAGGTATGTGAGGAGCTTACCGATCATTTTGAAGAAAAAGCAAATTCAACAGGAATTCCGAAGGAAGTATACGAGGGAGTTATTGAAAATCCTGTAGTTCAGGATGTTATGGGAAATGTTGTTGACGGTGCTTTTGATTATATAAAAGGCAAAGCAAAAGGCGTTGACTATGAGCAGGCAAAGGAAAAGTTGTCTCCGCTGAAAGATTCAATAAAAAAATATCTTGAAGATTATGCTGATAAAAACGAAGTCGAAAAAGATGAAGAGTTTTATGAAAAGACAGAAAAGTTTGCCGATGAAGAAAGCGAATACATAATTGATTCTGCAGATGTCTACAAGTTCTCCACAGTTGAAAAGGCAGGATATCTGAAGTATGCAAAATTTATTGCAGATCACATAAATGAACTGATCGCAGCTTCATCTGCTGCAGTTGGAGTATTTATGATAATTCTTTTCCTTTTTAACCTGAAAAACAAAAAGAATTATCTCTACTGGTTTTCCATTTCACTGTTTATAATGTCTGCAGCATATCTCGGTATTTGTATCTATGTAAAACAGACAAATTATTTTGACAGATTTGCAATAAAAGCTCAGCCTGTATTTTCAGCGATGACAGGTGCCGGCTACAAATTTGCAGATCAGCTTATTATGATAAATTCAATAATTATCGGTGCTGCATTTTTAATGATGCTTATTTACGCAGTGTTCGGAAAGGATTCATCCCTTATTGCTGCCAAAGCAAAGGCTTCAAAAACTGTATCAGTTGAAAAAGAAAAAGTTTCAGATGTTAAAACTGAAGAAACAGTAAATGAAACATCAGATGAAGATACTGCTTCAGCTGAAGATACGGATACCGAAAACACAGAAGATTCAGAATAATATTATTTTCGGTTAAATAATAAATACAAAGAAGGATATGATTCGAAAAATTACGGATCATATCCTTTTTTTGTGTAAAACAAAAATCTGTGACGTTAAAATATACAAATGTAATGAACGTAAAATAACAACGGAGGATAATCTTGCATGAATTTTTAAGCAGAGCTTAATTTTTCTTTACATTTTTGATGAAAAAAATGTATAATAGAAAAAGTGTGAAAATACAAAAAACATATTTTCAGTTTGTGATATCATGGGATACATTATTAAATATAGAAAACAGAGGGTATTATTATGAAAAGATCCAGAAAAATAAAAAGTGCAGCCGCTGCAGGAATACTTGCATTGTCAGCTGCTGCCTCCTATGATATATTTCCCGAAACAGAAAAATCGGTTTATGCAGGGCAGCTTCTCGGACAGACTGATTTTGAAAGCGGTTCCGGACTTCCGTGGCAGGTATGTGAATCTGAAACCGGCGAAATGGAATATGAGATAAAAGACGGAAAATTTAAAATAAAGATAGTAAATCCGGGCGGAAAGTCCAACGGAGGACAGGACAGGTGGGACTGCCAGTTCAGATACAGAGGACTTAAAATCACTGCAGGACATACATATGAGGTATCATATGAGATCACCTCTGACAAAGACGGTCAGTACTATACGAAAATAGGCAACATGGCAGGTGACGTTGAGCTCTGGCACAGCAATACCGGAGACAGCGACTATAACAGCACTTGGAATATGATCCCGATATCTGCAGGAGAGACAAAAAAAGTAAAAATGACTTTTGTTCCTTCAAAAAGCCTTGATTCAGCAGAATGGGCATTCCATCTCGGCGGCGACGGCTCCTATACAAGCGGCGGATGCTTTAAGGCAGGAACATCACTGACATTTGACAATATGTCACTTATAGATGTGACGAGTGATGAAAATGATTATAAATCAGACGGTTCGTCGTCTGCATCAGGTGAGATCCTGGCAAATCAGGTGGGCTATTTTCCTGGTGCAGAAAAAAGAGCGACCATAGTGACCTCATCCTCAGATCCTGTTGATTTTGAAATAGTTGATTCAGACGGAAAATCAGTATACAAAGGAAAATCAACAGCATTTGGCCATGATACTGATTCAGACAAGGATGTTCAGATCATTGATTTTTCAGATTTTACCGATGAGGGTGAAGGCTACAGGATAAAGTCAGGAAATTCTCAGAGCAGGGCATTTTCAATAAAGAAAGATCTGTATTCAGGACTTCTTTATGATTCACTCAATTATTTTTATCAGAACAGAAGCGGTATTCAGATAGAAAGCAAATATATTTCATCAGGCGATAAGGATAAGCTTGCAAGAAAAGCGGGCCATAACCCTGATCTTGCCGACTCGGGTTCATATTCTCTTGACGTTACAGGAGGCTGGTATGATGCCGGTGACCATGGAAAATATGTTGTAAACGGCGGTATTTCCCTGTGGACCATGCAGAATCAGTATGAAAGAGCTGTAAGTCTTGACACCGGATCAAAAAATCTGTATGATGACGGAAAAATGAATATTCCTGAGAGCGGCAACAACGCACCTGATATCCTTGATGAAGCAAGATATGAGCTTGAGTGGATGATGAAGATGATCGTTCCTGACGGAAATCAGTATGCCGGAATGCTTCATCACAAGGTACATGACGAAAAATGGACAGGACTTGCGCTTGCACCTTCAGATGACACGATGAAAAGAGTTCTGAAGGCACCTTCGACTGCAGCAACTCTTAATTTTGCCGCATGTGCTGCACAGGCATCAAGACTCTGGAAAGGAACAGATGATGATTTTTCAGAAAAATGTCTTGAAAGTGCAGAAAAAGCATACGAAGCAGCCGTAAAAAATCCTTCTCTTATGGCACCTCTTGAAGACGGTGAAGGCGGCGGTGCATACGGAGATGACTGCGTTGACGATGAGTTTTACTGGGCTCAGTGTGAGCTGTATCTGACAACAGGTGACAAAAAATACTATGAAGAGCTGAAAAAATCAGACAGCTTCTTAAAGATAAATACTTCGCTCAAGGGCGGAGAATCAAAGTCGACCTTCGGAAGCTTTGACTGGGAAAATGTTGCAGCTCTCGGAAATATGTCGATAGCATATGTAAAAAAAGGTTTTTCTGATGATGAGATAAAAACTCTGAGTGAAAATATAGCAGCTGCAGCTGATGTATATGTTGAAACGGAAGCTTCACAGGGCTTCGGGATCCCAATCAGATCGTCTGTTACATATGTAAACGGAAGCGAGATAAACGGCTATCCGTGGGGTTCAAATTCATTTGTTGTAAATACTGCCATGATAATGGCTTACGCATATGATCTTACTGGTGACATAAAATACTACAACGGTGCTGTCGGTGCCATGGATTATATTTTAGGAAGAAATCCGATGGATATTTCCTATGTAACAGGATATGGAGAAAATACAACGAAAAATCCACATCATCGTTTCTGGGCAAATCAGACAGATCCTTCATTCCCTGAAGCACCTGCAGGAGTACTTTCCGGAGGACCGAATTCAGGACTTCAGGATCCGTGGGTACAGGGACTCGGATGGTCGGCAGGAACGCTTGCACCTCAGCTTTGCTATGCGGATCATATAGAAGCATGGTCGACAAATGAATGTACCATAAACTGGAATGCACCTCTTGCATGGCTGTCAGGCTTTTTTACTGAAGAGATCACTGATAATTCTCCGGTGAAACAGGCAGAAACAGAACAGGTCAAAACTGAGAAAAAAGAAAAAAACAAGGAAAAAAACAAAGAAACGACAGAGTCTGAAAAAGCAAAGCAGGACAGAGCAAAATATAAGGATTCACTGGACACCATAAAAAACATTCTGACTATTATCGGTGCTGCTGTTGTCGGAATTCTTGCAGTTATCGGACTTGGAACCGTTCTGAAATTTATTTTCAGAAAAAAATAATCATATAATTTAATGACGAGGTAAAGCTTTGGACAAATATGAGATATTAAAAAAACATTTTGGTCATACCGAGTTCAGGGAAGGACAGGCTGAAATAATAGACAGCATTCTGTCAGGCAGGGATGTTCTCGGAATAATGCCTACAGGAGCAGGAAAATCAATATGCTATCAGATCCCGGCACTTATGCTTGAAGGTATCACACTTGTGATCTCTCCTCTTATATCACTTATGCAGGATCAGGTGGCATCACTTGTTGACCAGGGCATAAAAGCAGCTTTTATCAACAGCTCCATGACAGCAGGACAGTACTATAAAACAATGGAAAAAGCTGCATCGAATGAATACAAGCTGATATATGTTGCCCCGGAAAGACTTTCAGCCGATGATTTTTTAAATCTTTCGCTCAGTGTTAAAATATCGATGGTCACAGTAGATGAAGCACATTGTGTATCCCAGTGGGGACAGGACTTCAGACCGAGTTATCTCAGGATAGCAGAGTTTATGGAACGACTTTCCTACAGACCTATACTCAGTGCTTTTACGGCTACTGCAACAAATGAAGTTCGTGATGATATTTCTCTTATCTTAAGACAGAACGATCCTTTTATCATAACTACAGGCTTTGACAGAAAAAATCTTAAATTTTCAGTTTTAAGACCAAAGAACAGAAAAAATGAACTTTTGTCACTTATAAGAGGATACAGCGGACAGAGCGGAATAGTATACTGTTCAACAAGAAAAAATGTTGAGGACGTATGTGAACTTTTAAATGAAAAAGGGATACCTGCTACAAGGTATCACGCAGGTCTTTCAGATGAAGAGAGAAGTGCGAACCAGGATGATTTTCTGTATGACAGAAAGCCGGTGATGGTTGCTACAAATGCCTTCGGAATGGGAATAGACAAATCAAATGTTTCTTTTGTCATTCATTTTAACATGCCGAAAAATCTGGAAAGCTATTATCAGGAGGCGGGAAGAGCAGGACGAGACGGTGAACCTGCTGAATGCACGATCCTTTACAGCGGACAGGATGTCAAGTTAAACCAGTTCCTTATAGAAAAAGGAAATGAAGAAAATCCGGATCTTACAGATGAAATGAAAAAGGCAGTAAGGGAAAAGGATCTCGAAAGACTCAAAATGATGACGATATACTGCACAACAAATGAATGTCTGAGAGAATATATACTAAGATATTTCGGTGAAAAATCTGCTTCGTTCTGCGGAAACTGTTCAAACTGTCTTCAGAATTTTGAAACTGTTGATGTTACAGTTAATGCCCAGAAGATAGTAAGCTGTGTTTACAGGATCGCTCAGAGAAAGAGAAGCTTCGGAAAGATGATGATCGCAGATATCCTTCACGGAAGCAGAAACAAAAAGATCACAGATTCCGGATTTGATACGATCTCAACCTATGGGATCATGTCAGATACTCCTGTTCGCAGGATCATTACTATAATGGATTATCTTATTGATAAAGAATTTCTTGCTGTTGCCGACGGACAGTATCCGGTAGTATCGCTTACAAAAAATTCGGCAGAATTGTTAAAGGGTTCAAAGGTCATATCGATGAAGCTTACGAAAGAAGTCAGAGAGGAAACTTCAAAAACGGATAAAACATCACTTTATGATATTGATACAAATTTGTTTAATGAACTCAAAAAACTGAGAAACAAACTCGCATCAGAGGCTCATATTCCGGCATATATTGTTTTTGCAGATGCAGCATTAAGGGATATGTGCCGTAAAATGCCAAAAAACCGTACAGAATTTCTGAATGTTTCCGGAGTAGGTGAAGCAAAGGCTGATAAATATGCTGAACAGTTTACGGGTCTCATCAGAGAGTATGCCGGTTAAAAAATAATACAGAGAACTGAATATATTTCTTAAAACCTCACTGCTATGGGATTTGCAGTGAGGTTTTCGACATTTGTCACGGTAACTGTTGAAAATCACGGACAGAACACATTTTTATTGCAAAAAATAATTGTAAAAAATGAAGTTATAAAATTCGTATTTTATTTATCTAATAAATAAAAAAATTTGTATTTTATTTATGGAATGGAAACAAATCGCTATGATAACCTATAAATTATCACAAAAAATAATTGCATTATTATATTTATTCATGTATAATAAAAAACGGGTGGTTATTGAATAGTTAGGTCGACTATTTACTCAAAGTTTTTAGGAGGATTAGAAAATGAAAATGAACAAAATCGCATTAAAGGCAGTTACACTCAGTCTTTCTGCTGCTTTATTCACTTCTGCAGTTCTTCCGTCATCATACGGAATAATTGAATCTACAAGAGTGGCAGCTGTTGAAGCAGGTGTTGATGAACCTGTTGAACAGATCAAAAACGTTGATTTTGAAGAGAACATGAAGCACTGGAACCTTTACCTTGACACTATGGGAAAAGGAAAAGGAAAGTTAGCAGTAACAGACGGTGAACTTGATCTTACTGTAAGCTCTGTCGGTTCATGCAACTATGCAGTACAGGTTTACTACGACGGTGTTCATGTATATCAGAACGGTCAGTACGTTCTTGAATTTGATGTTCGTTCAGATCTTGAGAGAGATTTTGAAGCAATGATCCAGATGAACGGCGGAGATTATACATCTTACTGCTGGACTCTTGTTTCACCTGAAGAGGAAGTACAGCATTATGAAGTTCCTTTCACAATGAAATCAGAATCCGATGAAACAGCAAGACTTTGCTTCAACTGCGGTATTGCTAAAAATATGGATGAAGAAGATCTCCCTTCAGAACATCATATTTATTTTGACAATATCAGCGTTAAGCTTGTTGATGATACAGAAGTAGACTACACAGGATTTATTACAGATGAAGAAGAAGCTGCTGTTATGACTAACCAGGTAGGTTATCTTCCAACTGCAAAGAAAGAAGCTGTATTCCGCGGAGAAGATCTTGCAGGAAGCAAATTCTCTGTAGTAAATGCTGAAACAAAAGAAGCTGTTTACGAAGGAAAAATCTCAGATGCCTTTGAAAACAAGTCATCAGGTGAGATACTTTACTCAGGTGATTTTTCAGCAGTAGAAAAACCGGGTACATATTATATTTCAGTAAGCGGTCTCAAGGATTCATATCCTTTCACAATAGGTGAAGATGTTTATGACGATCTTCTTGAATCTGCTCTTCATATGCTCTATCTCCAGAGATGCGGCTGTGAAGTAGAGGATGAAACATTCGGACATGTTGAATGTCATACAAGTGAAGCTACTCTTTACGGAACAAAGGACAAGATCGATGTTTCAGGCGGCTGGCATGATGCAGGTGACTACGGCAGATACGTAGTTCCGGGTGCAAAGACAGTAGCAGATCTCCTTCTTGCATACAACACAAATCCTTCAATCTTTACAGACGATACAAACATTCCTGAGAGCGGAAACAAGATAGCTGATATCCTTGATGAAGCTAAATATGAACTTGACTGGATGTTCAAGATGCAGGACAAGGAAACAGGCGGTGTTCACCACAAGGTATCATGCGCAGGCTTCCCGGGCTTTGTAATGCCTGAAAAGGAAACACAGGAACTTATCGTAACTCCTGTTACAACAACAGCAACTGCTGACTTCTGTGCAGCTATGGCTCTTGCTTATGATTCATATAAGGAAATAGACAAGGAATTTGCAGAAAAATGTCTTGCTGCTGCAAAATCAGCATGGGAATTCCTCGAAGCAAATCCGAAGCTTATATATGAAAATCCTAAGGATATCGCAACAGGTGACTACGGCGATACTTCAGATACAGACGAAAGATACTGGGCTGCAGCTCAGATGTACAAAGCTACAGGCGATACAAAATATGCAGAAGCATTTGCATCACTCTACGGCAAAAAAGGTCAGACCGGTATGGACTGGACAACAGTAGGTATGTACGGAAACCTTGCTTATCTTTCACTTGATGAAAAACAGCAGGATGCTGAAATGCTTGAAAAGGTTCTTGCAGTTATAAAGAAAGATGCTGATTCAAATATGAAATATACCGGAAAGAACATCTTCGGTACAGCTATCAACGGTTTCTACTGGGGAAGCAACATGGGTATAGCAAACAGCGGTGTTGTTCTTTCAGAAGCTGCAAAGCTCTTCGGCAACGATGAAGCTGCTGACGTTGCTTATGATTATGAAGCATATGCAGACGAACAGCTCAACTATCTCCTTGGTAAAAACGCTCTTGCAACATCATTTGTTACAGGCTTCGGCACTGTATCACCTAAGCATCCGCATCACAGACCTTCAGTTGCAATGAAGAAGGCAGTTCCGGGAATGGTTTCCGGCGGTGTAAACCCTGGTCTTGAAGATCCTGCAGCTATGGAACTTCTTGAAGATGCACCTGAAGCAAAATGCTGGATCGATAACGATCAGAGCTATTCAACAAACGAAGTTACAATTTACTGGAACTCACCTCTCATCTATCTCCTTGCAGAAGTTCTTGACAAGGATACATCTTCAGAACAGCAGGGCGGCGATACAGCTGAGATCATCTATGGTGACTTTGATGGTGACAAGAAAGCAGATCTTACAGACCTCACAAACCTCAGCCTCTACCTCCTCGGAGATATCGAATTTACAGCTGCTCAGATAAAAGCAGCAGACGTTGACGGAAATGATCTGGTAGACATCGCTGACCTTGCACGTTTCAAGCAGTACGTTTCAAAGGATCCTGACGTTCCGGTACTCAGATAATAAAAATTATTTCTTTTGGTCAAAGAAATAAGTCATAGAAGTTGAATTAGAAGAATTAAGGTTAAAAGTTATAAAGTGTTAGGAATCGAGCCGGTCATTGTGGTCGGCTCGATTTGTTTTTTATACATTTTATCTAAAGCAAAGGCTGTAATACAGGTTAAATTACAACATTATATGTTAAATAAAATGACTGACCCGGAATGTGGTTTGTATAAATTCACTAATAATGACTAAAAAAACACACTTTATTTTTAAAAAAGATTGTGATATAATTATTGAATAGATAATTTACAATACAAATAAAATCGGAGGAATTTTCAATGAGAGCAGTAATTACTGTTATTGGTAAGGATAACGTGGGAATTTTAGCAAAGGTAAGTACACTGTGTACAAAGTATAATGCAAACGTAATTGAGGTGACACAGTCAGTACTTCAGGATATGTTTGCTATGATAATGCTTATTGATATTTCTGCAATAAATCAGGATTTTGCAAATCTTTCAGATGAGATGACTGCACTTGGTCAGGATCTCGGACTCTCCATTCATACAATGCATGAGGATATTTTTAATTCAATGCACAGAATCTGATAAATAGTATCGGACAATCAAATTAATAGTATATGAAGGAGAAATTATTAAATGTTAAATGTTTACGATATACTTGAAACCATACGAATGATACAGGATGAATGTCTTGATATCCGTACCATCACCATGGGTATTTCACTTCTTGACTGTATCGACAGCGATATTGACAGGGCATGTGACAAGGTTTATGAGAAAATAGTAAGAAAAGCTCAGAACCTTGTAAAGACCGGTGAACAGATCGAAAAGGAATACGGTATTCCGATCATCAACAAGAGAATATCAGTTACACCGATCGCTATGCTCAGTGCCGCCTGTGAGAAAAAAGATCCTGTTAAATTTGCACTTACTCTTCAGAAAGCAGCAGACATATGCGGAGTAAACTTTATCGGAGGTTATTCTGCACTTGTACAGAAGGGATTTTCAGCAGGAGATCTTGATCTTATCAACTCAATTCCTGAGGCACTTTCACGTACCCAGAATATCTGTTCATCCGTAAATGTCGGATCAACAAGAACCGGTATTAACATGGACGCTGTTAAATTAATGGGTGAGATTGTCAGAAAATCAGCAGAGATCACAGCTGACAGAGACTGTATAGGTCCTGCAAAGCTTGTTGTATTCTGCAATGCAGTTGAGGACAATCCGTTCATGGCAGGCGCTTTTCACGGTGTCGGCGAACCTGACTGTGTTATCAATGTCGGTGTTTCCGGACCGGGTGTTGTTCGTTCTGCAGTTTCAAAATATCCTGATGCTGATATTTCACAGATAGCAGATGTTATCAAGAAGACAGCATTCAAGATAACACGTATGGGACAGCTTGTAGGATCAAGAGCATCAGAAATGCTCGATGTTCCATTTGGAATAGTTGACCTTTCACTTGCACCGACACCTGCTGTCGGCGACAGTGTTGCATATATACTTGAAGAACTCGGACTTGAAACCTGTGGTATTCACGGTACTACTGCAGCCCTTGCACTTCTCAATGATGCAGTTAAAAAAGGCGGCGTAATGGCTTCTTCCAATGTAGGCGGACTTTCCGGCGCATTTATTCCCGTTTCCGAGGATGCGGGAATGATTGATGCCGCAAGAAGCGGTGACCTTTGCATTCAGAAATTGGAAGCCATGACATCCGTATGCTCCGTAGGTCTTGATATGATTGTAGTTCCCGGTGACACACCCGCTGAGACAATTTCCGCAATAATCGCCGATGAAGCCGCAATAGGTATGGTCAACTCCAAAACCACTGCCGTGAGAATAATACCCGCTATCGGAAAAGATGTGGGAGACGAGCTTGAATTCGGCGGACTTCTCGGCAGCGGACCGGTTATGGATATCAACCGTAAAAAGTCTCCCGCAAAATTCATATCCCGCGGCGGAAGAATTCCCGCACCCATTCAAGCGCTGAAAAACTAACGACAG